>NZ_JBHZAF010000005.1:0-508337 GCF_042754085.1 Nocardia sp. NPDC059236 | reverse complement strand
GCGCCACCGCACCCCCTACAGCGAACACACCGCCTGGGCACACCGCCAAAACACCCAAGCCGCTTGACAACTTACGGACCTGGGATGTCTAGCCCCAATACCAGTGACTTAAGGGTTTGCCTGGTAGTGTCTGCGGCTGGGAGGTGTGTGGATGCCGCGGCCGGGGCAGGTCAAACTGGAGTCGGAGGATCGGTTGTCCGATCGCATCGCGATCGGGCTGCTGACGCGGACGTTTCCGCCGGAGTTGGTGGATCGGGTGGTCGCCGAGTGCGGTCGTGGCGGGCAGCGGACTCGGTTGTTGCCGCCACGGGTGGTGGTGTATTTCGTGTTGGCGATGTGCCTGTTCTCCGGTCAGGGTTATGAGGAGGTCGCGCGGCTGCTGACCCAGGGTCTGGCGGGGGCGCGGCGATGGTCGGGGGCGTGGCAGGTTCCGAGCACTGCGGCGATCTCGCGGGCGCGGGTGAAGTTGGGTGCGGCACCACTGAAGTCGCTGTTCGCCGCGGTCGCGCGCCCGTTGGCGACGGAATCGACGGTGGGTGCGCGGTTTCGGCGGTGGCGGTTGATCGCCGTGGACGGCACGGTGTTCGATGTGCCCGACAGTGACGACAACTCAGCGTATTTCGGGCGCCCGGCCACTCATCGCACCGAGCGTTGCGCCTATCCGCAGGTGCGGATCGTGGGGTTGGCCGAGTGCGGCACGCACGCCATCACCGCGGCGGCGCTGGGGCCGTGCACCACCTCCGAACACGTCCTGGCGCGCGAGTTGTTCGGGCACACGGGTGCGGGTGATCTTTTGCTGGCCGACCGCGGATTCAGCGGAGTGCAGCTGTGGCGGGAAGCGTGTGCCGGCGGGGCGGATCTGTTGTGGCGCATACGATCCCACTTGATCCTGCCGGTGGTGGCGGAGCTGCCCGACGGGTCATATCTGTCCGACATCGTCAAGGGCGCCGATCACCGCAAACGCGCCGACCCGACCAGGGTACGGGTGATCGAATACACCCTCACCGGTGCGGGATACCCCGACTCCGACACCCCGATCCGGTTGCTCACCACGATCCTGGACCCCGAACAGGCACCGGCGACCGAGTTGGCCGCGCTCTATCACGAGCGCTGGGAGATCGAAAACGCCTTCGACGAGCTGAAAACCCACCAGCGCGGCCCCGCGCAGGTGCTGCGCTCGCGCTCCCCGGAAGGTGTCGAGCAGGAAGTCTGGGCCCACCTGCTGGTCCATTACGCCATCCGCACCCTCATGCACGACACCGCCGAGCCCGGCGGCATCGACACCGACCGGCTATCGTTCACCCGCAGCATCCGCCTCGCGCGCCGGCAGGTGACCGCGCAGGCGGGTTTTTCCCCCTGACCGCCTCACACGAGCGTTCACCGCCGGAAAAACCGAGATTGCCGCCCACTTGCTGCCACCCCGAACCGGCCGCACCAACCCACGAGTGGTCAAACGCAAGATGTCGAACTTCGGCGTCAAACGCGCCAGGCATCGCAATCCAGTTCAGCGACAACAGAACCCACAAGAATCCATCACCCTCGCACCGCCCTCACGCACAACACCGAAGAACCCCCTACCCATACGAATCCCGGTAGACGCCAGCCCTTAAGTCACTGGTATTGTGTCTAGCCCGAATCTTGCGGCGACGCCGCGCTCTCCGGCGCCGGTCCGTGCCCGGTCGGACCCGGGGCGGTCAGTACCCGCCAGATCTCGTCGACGTAGGACTCCCAGGCCGCCTGGTCGGCCGGTAGCGTGCCACGCATCGTCCGCCACAGCTGGCCCGTGCCCAGATACGCCGAATATGCCAGTGCCGCACGATGTTTCGCCACCGGGTCGGCGAAACCGAGCCGGGTGAACAGTTCGGCCAGATACTCGATGCGCCGCACGGTGACCCGGGTCAGCACCGGCTCCACCAGCGGATCCGTCGCCCCGGCCAGCAGCACCGCGAGCTTCTCCTGCGGATGCGCCAGCGCCGCGCCCAGTAGCGTCCGCAGCCCGACCGCCGGATCCGGTTCGGCCGACACCAGCGCGATCACCGCATCGGTCTCCTCGTGTTCCCAGCGCTGCAGGGCCGCCGCCAGCAACTCGTCCCGATTCGCGAAATGCCAGTAGGCGCTGCCCTTGGTCGCGCCCAGCCGCGCGGCCAGGGGTTCGATGGCGACCGCGCCCACGCCGCCCTCACCGAGCGCCGCCAACGCGGCCGCGACCCAATCGTCACGGCTGAGCCGTCGCCTCTTCTCCGCCATAGCTCCGTACGGTACCGTATGGAATCAGAACATACGGTACCGTACGGAACGGGTGAGTCGATGATCTGGAACATTCACCAGCGAGAACTGCCGGTGTCGGCGCAGCAGGCCGGTGCCCTGCTCGATGCGGTGGCCGAGCCGGGCAATCCGCTCTGGCCCGGCGAGCACTGGCCGGCCCTGATCCTGGACCGGCCGCTGCAGGTGGGCGCCGACGGCGGGCACGGCAGCATCCGCTACGTCTGCACCGCGTACGAACCCGGCCGCGCTGTCGAGTTCACCTTCGCGCCGGGCATGCCCTTCGCCGGCACGCACACCTTCGAGATCATCGATCGCGGCGAACGGGGTTGCGTGATGAGGCATCTCGTCGTCGCGCGGGCCCGCGCGCTGCGGGGCCGGCTGCTGTGGAGTCTCGCCATTCGCTGGCTGCACGACGCGGTGCTCGAGGAACTGCTCGATCGCGCGGCGACGGAAATGGGGCACCCACCCGCCGAACCGGCCCGATGGTCACCCTGGGTGCGCATACTGCGCCGATCACTGGACCGCGTCCACGCCGCGGTACCGGCCGCCTGACCAGCCCGGAACCGAACCCGCTGCGCCGCAGGCGGATCCGGGCGGGGCCAACCGCCCGGGTCAGCCGCGATACACGCCGCGATAGGCGTCGATGGTCTCCACCAGATGGTCGACGATCTGCTCGCGCGTGGCGCGCAGCGTGCCATTGAGCCATGCCGAGAACATGCCCGCATTACCGCTGGCCATGGTGACCGCCGCCAGCCGCCGCCGCACCGGATCCTCGATATGGGCGAACAGGTGATCCTGGATCAACCGGGTGAACGCGGGCATCACCGCGATCGTCGTCTGCCCCAGCCCCGTCGAGGAATACGGCTCCACCAGAAACAGCCGCGACTTGCGCGGATCCTCGAGCACCTTCGCCACCAGCGTCTCCGACAGCGCGCGATCCCGGTCCGGATCGTCGGCGACCGCGAAGGCCGTCATCGGATCCAGGAACTCCTCGGCGATCTGGCGATAGAGCACATCGAGCAGTTCGTCTCGGCTGGCGAAGGATTCGTAGAAGTAGCGGTCGGTCAGGTTGGCGCGCCGGCACACCGCGCGCATGGTCACCGCACCCGCCCCGGACTCGCCGATCAGGTCCAGTGCGGCCTCGAGCAACGCCGCCCGGCGCGCCTCACGGCGTTCGGTGAGGGTCGTTCCACCCCAGATACGGGGCTCGGCGTCGGAGGGAGGCTGCTCGGTGTGCACCGGGTCAAGAGTAATGCCCGGTGCCGGGCGGTATCGCACACCCGGCACCGGCGGGCGGATTCGCGGCGATCTCGACAGCGCCGACTACCGTGGGTGGATGGATATCAGCGCGTTCATCGCGGGCCGCCTCGACAAGCAGCAGGAAGCCGCCGAATTCGCTCTGAAACTCGAGCGCGACTTCCAGGACACCGGCCGCGAGATCAAATACGAATGGGTGCGTTACGTGCGCCGCCGCGGCAGCCGCACCGCCCCGTCGTCGGTGTTCCTGCCCGGCGCACCGACCCCGAAGGAACTGTTGCGGCACCAGGCGGCGCTGCGGCTGATCCTCGGCCAGCACACCCCCGACACGGGCGGCCATTGCTCGGTGTGCCGGCAGCCCGACTCCCGTGGCGGCCAGGAACCGGCGGCGTGGCCGTGCCCGACCGTCCGCGCGGTGGCCGGCATCTGGTCCGATCACCGTGACTACCCGCTCCCGCGTGATTGATCGGCGCACAGGGCCGAATCCATTGGCCGGGTGCCGGATGCGATCGCACACCCGGCACCGGACCACCGGGTACTCGCGCAGACGGGACCCGCGCCGCTAGCCGGTGACCACGCAGGCGCTGCCGAGGTTGATGCCGGTGTTGACCGTCACCAACGCCCACTGCGAGCCGTTGTAGGTCCAGGCCTGGATGTAGTGCACCCCGGTCGAGGTCGGCGTCCAGCTGGAGGTCCCGGTACCGCCGCTGCCGAGGCTGAACTGCTGCTGGCCGAAGGTGGCGGTGTTGCTGTCGTAGAGCCAGACGTATTCGTACGGGCTGCCGTTCACGGTGACCGTGTACGAGCAGTCGGTGCCGTAGCCACCGCCGCCGAGACCGATACTCGACCCGCTGGACACGCTGACGCTGGTGACGTACGCCGACGCCTGCGGCGCGGCGAGCACGAGCGCCGCGGCTGCGGCGGCGAAGGTGGTGAATGCGGTGAGGGCCGACTTCCGTGACCGGATCATCGTCGATCATCTCCCCAGATGAACGGAGCAATGGGATCTTTCGCGCCAATGGCGCATTCCACCAGTGTCGGCGTTCCGGACCCCCGGCACGCGCGTATCGGACTACTTGTTCCCGACCATCCGGGTGGTAGTCGCGGCCTTATGATCAGCGGTTATCGTCCAGCTGCATCCGATCGGCCCGAAAAGTCCGATGCCCCTAACGATCCCCTAATTCTCGCGCTCACCAAGCGATGCAGCTACCGTGTCGCTACCGTTCGTGTCGTCCGAATCGTGCCCGGGCGGACACGCGCAGACGCCCACGGCACCGGATGCCCGCGAGTCTCTTCCCCGAGCTCGCACCCGCGTCCCCGCATCAGGCGGCGCCGCGAAACGGCGGCGCCGAGGCCACCCCCGATCCCGGCCTCGGCGCCCCCGCACCGCAATTCGAAGCCGCGACACCTCCCCGGCATCACGACGGTGATCGACCACGATTCCGCCGCAAAACCATCGGAAACCGGCCGGTGCTGCGATGATCGACCCGGATTTGTCTTCAGTTCGGGGCGGCACCGCGAATCAACCTGTGCCCGTGGACTGTTCGAGGTGCAGAAGGATCGACCTGTATGACCGCAACCCGGTACGCCAGCAAACCCGTCGTCGCCGAGGTCCCCGAGCCTTCCAGCTGGGGACGGCATCTGGGAATCAACGAGGACGTCGCCGACGGTCTCGACGCCGGGCAACTCGGCGCACTGATCTTCGTCCGGAAATTGGTGCGCTGCTGGTACATCGCCAATGTGCTACTGGCCCTGTCGATCTGGGCCGCGATCACGCTGTGGGCGCGCCTCTACGGGCAGGCCACCTTCGGTGACTGCGCCGCGGTCAGCGGGTTCACCAGCCGCTGCGATCCCGGCTGGCAGTCGCTGATCATGGGGCTGGTCAGCGGATTCGTGGTCGCGACGGCGGTATTCGTGCTGACCTCGCTGCCCTGCTTCATGATCGGCTACGCCATCCGCTGGTCGGCGCGCGCCATGGCCGACCGCAACGAATGGCGAATCACCGACTGACCGCGCACACCCGGCCCGCCCGGTAGCGCCTAGCCGGCGGGAGTCTCCGGTGGCGTCGCCGCGGCGACGATCTCCCGCAGCGCTGCGATGTGGCCGTCGAAGGCGTCGCGCCCGGCCTGGGTCAGGCGGGCCCGAACCCGGCGGCGGCTGCCCTCGAGACGGCGTTCGGTCGCGACATACCCGGCGTCCTCCAGTGTCGCCAGCTGCTTCGACAACGCCGAATCCGACAGATTCAGCCGCTCCTTGAGGAAGGCGAACTCCGCCCAATCCGCGGCGGCCAATGTCGCGACCAGATTCAATCGCGTACTCGGATGGATCAATTCGTCGAAGCGGGCCACGCTCATGCGCGCACCCAGCGACGCCCCATCCGCAGCAGCTCCGGCCCGCCGAACCCGATGACAGCCGCGATCAACACCGCCGACCAGGTCCGCGGATGCCCGGCCCCGTCGGCGGCCAGCAGCAGGGCCGCCACCACGGTCAGCGCGACCAGGGTCAGCAGCATGGTGATCACGATCAGCGGTGTGCGCCGCCCGGCGACCTCCGCGCTGACCTGGACCCGGCCGGTGCGATGGCGCCCGTCCAGCAGTCGCGACGCCAGCGCCGAATGCCCCGCGCCGAACATCAGCGTCGCAACTGCCGTGAGCCAGCCCGGCCCGAAATCCCCGATCACCCCCAAAACCACCCAGCCGCAACCCATTCCCCACCAGTACCCCCGTGGCAGCCCGACCTCCTCGGCCACCTGCCGCCGCGCCCGCCCCGCCGCATCCAGCGCCGCCCGGGCCTGATCCGGAGTAATGCCGTCCATGCCGACCACCCACTTTCCTACTCGGAAAGTAAGCGTCCACTTTCCCGGCAGGAAAGTCAAGGGCGGCCGGTGGCCGGCCGGACACAACGACCCGCTCGCGACCACCCGGGCCGAGAGCGGCCGACAGGGGAGACTGTCGGTCATGGCGGATGGGATCGAGTGCGGGCCGGCGGATCGAGCGGCCGGGGTGAATCGGTTGTCGCCGCTGCGGTTCGTGATGGCGTTCGGTGTGGTGAGCATGCTCGCCGACGTCGTCTACGAGGGGGCGCGGTCGATCACCGGCCCGTATCTGGGCACCCTGGGCGCCTCGGCGGCACTGGTCGGCTTCGTCACCGGGGCCGGGGAGGCGGTCGCGCTGGTGTTCCGCCTGGTGACCGGCCCGTTGTCCGACCGCACCGGCCGGCACTGGGCATTGTCGATCGCCGGGTATGCGCTGACGGTGGTGTCGGTGCCGCTGCTGGCGCTGGCGACCTGGCTGTGGCCCGCCACGGGGCTGGTGGTCGCCGAACGGTTCGGCAAGGCCGTGCGCGCCCCGGCACGCGACACCATGCTCGCCCAGGCCGCCGGCTCGGGCATCGGGCGCGGAAGGGCGTTCGCGCTGCACGAGGCACTCGACCAATCCGGGGCGCTGCTGGGACCGCTGCTGGTCGCGGGCATGATCGCGCTCTCCGGCTTCCGGCTCGGATTCGCGGTACTCGCCATTCCCGGCGCGTTGGCGCTGCTCACCCTGGCCTGGCTGCGGCGCGCGGTGCCCCGGCCGGCGGCCTACGAAACCGACCATCACGACGCCGGGACCACCGTGCGAGCCGATGGCCGGTTACCGGGCCGATTCTGGCTCTACGCGGCGTTCACCGCGACCTCGATGGCCGGGTTCGCCACGTTCGGGGTGCTGTCGTTCCACTTGCAGGCCCGCCACGTGCTCCCCGACAGCGTGATCCCGGTCACTTACGCCGCCGCCATGGGTGCGGCGGCACTGGCCGCACTCGCCTCGGGACATCTCTACGACCGGATCGGGTTGCGGGGGCTGGTGATTGCGCTGCCGCTCTCGGCGGTGGTGCCGCTGCTGTCGTTCTCGAACCATGCCGGTCCGGTGTGGGCGGGAGCGGTCGTGTGGGGCGCGGCGATGGGCATCCACGAATCCACCCTGCGCGCCGCGGTCGCCGACATGGTCCCCGCCGCGCGCCGCGGCACCGGATACGGCGTGTTCACCGCCGTCTACGGTCTGGCCTGGCTGGCCGGCTCCACCCTGATCGGCGTGCTCTACGGTCATTCGGTGACCGCGGTCGTCGTGTTCACCCTCGCCACACAGGCGATCGCACTGATGTTGTTCGTGCCCTTGGCCTTCGGCCGCCCATCCCGCCGTCGACCTCGCGGTCAGCCCAGCAGCTCGTCCAGGTAGCACCAGCGCCAGGATTCACCGGGTTCGACGCTGCGCATCACCGGGTGACCGGTGCTGTCGAAGTGCTTGGTGGCGTGATTGCCGGGGGAGGAGTCGCAGCAGGCGACGTGGCCGCAGTCCAGGCACATGCGCAGGTGGACCCAGACCAGGCCCTCGTCGAGGCATTCACCGCAGGCGTCGGGGGTGTCGGGAGTGCGGACGCAGGGGGCCTCGCGCAGGTGCTCACAGGCGCCGGCGGTGACGGGGGAGCTCAGGGGGGTGCCATCGTCCTCGTCGGCCTCGGCGACCCGGTCGATGGTGGACTCCTCGATGTCGAGGGTGGCCATGACCGCCTGCAGGACCTCCTGATCGACCTGGCCCGAATCACGAATGCGCAGCACGGCTTCGCGTTCGGCGGTGAGCATGGCCAGGCGCAGGCGCCGGTACTCGCCGCTGGGGGTGACGCGCTGGGATTCGGAGCGGCCCAGCAACTCCCACGCCGCCTGGGCGCGCACCACCACGCGGTTGCGCAGGGCGTCGACCACGTCCGGCGGGGTTTCGGGGGCGATGTTCTCCTCGAGCGCCTTGAGTCCCGCGACCGTGGCCTGTTGCAGCAGATTCGCTTCCTGCAGCAGGTCTTCGGCCTTGCTGGGCCCGCGCAACCGGAGCACCCGCACCAGCCACGGCAGCGACAAGCCTTGCAGCAGAAGCGTTCCGCCCACCACCACGACCGCCAGCAGCCGCAGCGTCGCCAGCTCCGGGGTATCACCGGGCAGCAGCAGCGCCGCGGCCAGCGTCACCACCCCGCGCATGCCCGCCCACGCCACCACCGCCGGACCGGTCCACTCCGGCTTGGGTTTTCCCTGCCGCCGCCCTTCGACCCGCCAGGCCGCGTAGGTCGCCGGGAACACCCACACCGGGCGCACCACGATCACCGTCACCAGCACCGCCGCACAGGTCCACAGCAGCGTCGAATGCGACAGCCCGCTGTGCCAGGCATCCTCGACCAGATGCCGCACCTGCAGGCCGATCAGCAGGAAAACCGCGCTCTCGAGCAGGAATTGGATGGTGCGCCAGTTGGTGTGCTCGGCGATGCGCGAAGCCGCGCTCTGCCACTGCGGGGCGCCGTGACCCAGGATCAGGCCGCAGGTCACCACCGCGATCACACCCGAGGCGTGCACCCCTTCGGCGGGCAGGTACGCGATCCACGGCGCCAGCAGCGACACGCTCGTGTCCAGCACCGGATCGCTGATGCGCCGGCGCAGGAACGCCAGCACCATCGCCGCCACCCCGCCGATGAGCGCGCCACCACCAGCCGCGCCGACGAAACTCGCGCCCGCCTCCCACATCGTCACGCTGCCGGCCATGGCGGCCACCGCGGTGCGCAGGGTCACCAGCGCGGTCGCGTCGTTGAACAGCGACTCACCCTCGAGCAGCGTCACGATCCGGCGCGGCATCCCGACCCGGCGCGCCACCGCCGTGGCCGCCACCGCATCGGGCGGGGCCACGATCGCGCCGATCGCCACCGCCGCCGAGAACGGCACCGGCAACAGCCAATACACCACCCCGCCCACCGCGAACGCGGTGAACAGCACCAATCCCACCGACAGCAGGGTGATCGTGGTCTTCTTCGGCCGGAAGTCCACCAGCGACGTGCGGATCGCCGTCGTGTACAGCAGCGGCGGCAGCAACCCCAGCAACACCAGCTCGGGTGCGACATCGAACTCCGGCACCAGCGGCAGATACGAGCCGATCACCCCGGCGACGGTGAGCACGAACGGCTCACCCAGCCCCAGCCGGCGCGCACCGGCCGCCAATGCGACCGCCACCGACACCAGCAATACGAGTCCGAACGCCCACTCCACGAGATCATCGTGCCAGCCGCCATAACCGATTCCGGCATCGGCTCGCCACCAGCGAACAACCCCGCCCGCCATCGGCGTGCACGGACCCCGCCGGATCCACCGCGTCGGGCGACCGGAGCTACTCCGCGTGCCCGGACCGCGACCGGGTGATCGCGAAGACCCCGAACCGGGCGGCCAGCGCCACCAGCCACAGCACCACACCGACGAGGTTGAACACCGTCCCGGCATCGGTATAGGCACCGATCAGGATGGAGACGACACCCGCCGAGAAACACACGACGGTGGCGGCATGACAGACGGTCAGAGTGATGCGCAGGTCGGTGTCCGGACCGGCGGCTGGCTCGATGCTGATGGTGAAACTCCTGGCAACGCTGGTGAATTCGACCCCCGGCACCTTAGCGCCCCGCACGCCGAAGTGCAGATTCCACGAGTTCACCGACTTCGCACCGGCACGCGACCCGATCCCGGTTACCCTGTTGCTCAACACGATTCGCGGGCGGGGGACCGATGCACGTGGACATCGATCACTACTGGCCACTGGCGGCCGCCCTCGAGGCGGCACTGCTGGGCGGCTGGCTCGTCGTCGTCGCACGCACCGCGCGGCCCGGGGAACACACTGGGCCACACCGAGAACCCACCGGGGCACGCGGAGAAGGCACTGAGCCACGCGGAGATTGGGCGCCGGTGCTCACCCTGCTGCTGTGGGCCGCGCTCATCCCCGAGATCCTGCCGGTCCCCAGCGCCAACCTGGTCACCAAACTCCCCGGATTCATGCTGATGTACGGCGGCGCCGCGGTATTGGCGCGTGCAGCCGTGCGCACCCGCGGCCTGGGCTGGCCCGCCCTGCTGGGCCTCGCGACGGCCTGGTCGTTGCTCGAGGAGTTCGTGCTCTGCCAGACCTCCATCCATCACGTCTACTGGCCACTCACCTACGGCGGCAGCCCGTTCGGCGTCAACGCGATGTTCCTGCTGTGGGCGTTCAGCGTGGAAGCGGTCGGCGGATTCCTGGTGTCCACCCAGCTGACCGAGCTGATGTTCCCCGATCGGCGGACCAAACCCTGGCTGAGCCGGTCCGCGGCGTGGACCGGCGGCGTCGTCTGGCTCGTCGGTCTGCCCATCACCTGGTACGGCTGCGCGTATCTCGTCGAACGCGGCGTGCTCGGACGCCACATCACGCCGCCGCTGCCGCTGGTGGCGATTCCGGCCGTGCTCGCCCTCGCACTGGTCGCCGCCGCCCTCACCCGCCCGCGTGCGGGCCGGGTGCGGAACGTGCGGCGCTACGCGCCGCCGCCGTGGTCGGCCGGTGTGGTCGCCGCGGTGCTCGCGACACTGTGGCTCTCGACGCACATCCTGATTCTGGGCGGCGGCCCGGCGATCCTGTTCGGTCACCCGATCCCCGGGCTGCGCGAAATCCCGGCCTGGGCGATCTATCTCGTCGCCTTCGTCGTGGCGGTCACCGCCGTGACGTTGCTGCAGCGCTGGTCCGCAGCCCCGCGATGGACCGATATGCACCGATTCGCGGTGTGCGCGGGTGTGCTGGCCGCGGCCATGATCCAGGCCTGCGACGCGCTCGCGGGCACCGAAGCGAAAACCGGTCGATCGACCGTGGGCGACTGGGCCGTGCAGCTCGAGGTCAACGCCCTCGTCATCGCCGTCCTCGTCGCCCTCGGCTTGCGAATACGGCGCTCGTCCGCACCGGTCGGGACCGCCCGAGAAGCGGCTGCCCCGTAGCTCATTCGGGTCGCGGCGCGGATTCCATGGGTTTGCCCGCATCCCGCCACGCGGTGATGCCGCCCGCGAGGCTGTGCGCGTCGTACCCGGCGCGGCGGGCCAGGGCCGCGAAGCGCCGCGACACCTCACCGACCGGGCAGACGAAAACCACGGGGCGCGAACGCGAGAACGGGACTCCCTGGATGAGCATGTCGTCGAGGTGATCGTCGCGGATGTTCACCGCGCCCGGCACATGCGCGATCCGGTAGGCCATCGCGCCCCGGGTATCGACGACGGTCGGGCGGGCCGTGCGGTCGAGCTGCTCGAGCTCATCGGGGGACAGCACCGGGGTGGCCGACAATTCGGCCGCGGTCGGGGCCGGTGCGCGCCCGGGTTTGCCGAACAGTTCCGGGCGGCGTTTGCGGATGTAGGACAGATACGGTTCCAGGCGGTCGCAGACGATGACCACCGCGACGAGCGGATCGGCCTGGGCGGCGGGCTGTTCCAGGGTCCCGAGGAACTCGAGGGCCGCGGCGTAGGTCGCGCCGCTGGTGGGTCCGGCGAGCACACCGTGGGCCGTGGCCAGTTCGAGCGTCGCGTCGACCGCGCGCCCGGCCTCGACAGCCATGATGCGGTCGTAGAAATCGGGCTGGAACAGGCCCACATCCCACATCTCGGTCTCCGAGCGGATACCGGGAATGAAATCGGAGCGCTCCGACACCACCGCGATCGTCTTCAACTCCGGATTGTGTTTGCGCAGAAACGTCGCCGTGCCGCGCGTCGACCCGGTCGTGCCCAGCCCGCCGACCAGATAGTCGACCCGGGTGATGCCGTCACGCGCCAGATCCTCGTGGATCTCCCGCCCGGTCCCGTGATGGTGCGCTTCGATGTTCTTCTCGCTCGTGTACTGCGACGGGTGATACCAGCCCCCGGGCGTGCGCGCCATGGTCGATTCGATGACCGAGTACACGTCGTTGGGCGCGGTCGGATCCGGGCACTCCGACAAACCGGGCAGCTCCTCGATGTCGGTGCCCAGCAACTGCAACAGCTCCCGCACCTCGGCGACCCTGATCCGATTGGTCACCGCCCGCAACCCGATCCCGTGCATGGCCGCCAGAATGCGCAGCGCCTTGGCGGTATTGCCGCTCGAGGCCTCGATCAACGTCTTCTTCTGCGCGACGATGTCGTCCAGGTCGTCGCGGATCATGCCCCACGCCACCCGGTCCTTCACCGACCCGAACGGGTTGTAGAACTCCAGTTTCGCGTACAGCTCCACGTGCGCGAGCCCGTGCACGGCCGGATCCAGTCGCAGCAGTGGGGTATTGCCGATCAGCTCGGTGATGTGGTCGTAGCGCATCAGTGCACCTCGTGCCAGTCGACGTCGCGGCCCACCGAAAACGTCCCGGACCGCTGCACCACCGCCAGTTTCGGCGGCACCGGATGCATGGATGCACGCGCTGCCGACAAATCCATGTGGTAGGCAGCAGTATTGGGGAAGACGACGAAATCCCCGGGAGCGGGCAGCCGCGGCAGCCAGACCTTGTGATTGGTGATCAGATCCCGCTCGAGGCACAAACGCCCGGCCAGGAACACCCCCACCGCACCGGAATTCGTGCCGGCCGAATCGCGGGCGGGGACCAGGATCGGGTCCACCATCACCTCCTGATCGGCCGGGGTGACGGTGTCGCGACTCAGATCCAGATTCACCAGCGTGCTGCCGTCCGCGGTCTCCTTCACGAATTCCACCCGCGCCACCGTGATTCCGGCATGATCGACCAGCGCCTTGCCCGGCTCCAGCCAGATCTCGATCGAGTTCTCCCCAGCCAGCTGTGCAAAAGTGCGGCCCCCGTGGGATTCCAGCCCCGTATCCAGCAGATCTGCCAGCATCCGGTCGGCACTCACAATGTTGGCGTATTTGTGAAAAACCGGTGTCCCGTGCACCGCGCCGTCCTCGAGATGGAACCCGAAGGTGTTGCCGCCCCACGTCATCGGCTCACCACGCCCCACCAGCGATTCCCGCAACGCGTGCACATACGCATCGAACGCATCCGCGTCCGCGGTGAACACCTGCCGGAACCCGCCCCCGATATTCAGCACCGACGGCGCGAGCCCG
Source organism: Nocardia sp. NPDC059236 (assembly GCF_042754085.1). Taxonomy (NCBI): domain Bacteria; kingdom Bacillati; phylum Actinomycetota; class Actinomycetes; order Mycobacteriales; family Nocardiaceae; genus Nocardia; species Nocardia sp. NPDC059236. The sequence continues at coordinate 494,934 of NZ_JBHZAF010000005.1, read as the reverse complement.
TACCCGTAGGCGCGTTCGGTCAATGCCAGGCAGCTCTCCACCGCCCGCACCCGCTCGGCCGGTTCCCCCGAATCCAGGTGAAAGGCGAACCCGCGGAAATCGATCCGCTCCCGCTGCGCCGCCAGCAGCGCCAGCACGGCATCGACGCGATGCAGCGGCACCCCGAACCGGCTGACCGGCGTCCCCGCGAACCCGCACACCCGCACCTGCACCAGCACCCGCGCCGGCGCCAGCGCCGCAATGCGTTCCAGCTCCCACGCATTGTCCACGTTGATCGTCACCCCGCTGCCCACCAGCTCCCGCACGAACCCCTCACCCTTGGGTCCGGTCACCTCGATCCGCTCCGGCTCGAACCCCGCCTTCAACGCACTGTCGAGTTCCGCCGCCGAGGCCACATCGATCCCGGCGCCCGCCGCCCGCGCCGCCTCCACGAATGTCCGCGACTGATTCACCTTGTGCGCGTAGCAGATCCGGAAACCCGGCACCCGGGCGGCCAGCTCCGCGCGCAGCCGCTCCAGGTTCTCCGCGAACACCTGCGGAAACACCAGATGCGCAGGCGACCCGAACTCGGCCACCGCGTCGGCCACCGCGTGCGGCGCGGCCACGAACTCCCGCACCAGCGCATGCATCTTCGCCGGCAGTCCCGGCGATGCGGCAGCCGTCATACGGCGGATTCGGTGGTCGCGGGTGTGACCGCGGTCGGGTTGTAGCCGCTGTCGCGCAAGGCCTCGAACACCCGATGGCGGTTGCGGGGACTGCGGAACTCCGCGACCACCCGCTTGCTGTTCAGGTCGATGTCCTGCACGCCCACGCTCATCGACTCCAGCACTCCGGTGACGGTGCGGATGCAGTGCTTGCAGGTCATGTCGGGCACATAGAACACCTGGTCCTCGGCGGCGAGTTCCGCGGTGTCCGAACCGGTGTCGGCCGCCACCTCGGCGACGGTGACCCGGTCCACGATGCGGGTGAACACATCGGTGAACGTGTCGATCACCACCGGCAGGATGCTGTAGTGCTCCCCGTCGAGCTGATGCGGCATGGCCGCCAGGCACGCCGGGCGCGTCCCGGGCGGCAGCAGCGCGTACTGGCGCGAGATCAGATCCAACTCGTCGTGGTATTTCGTGATGGCCTCGGCCACGCTCAAACCCTCGGTGTGGGTGGCGCGGCGTATGACCCGGTGCGCGTCCTCGATGGTCATGTCCTTCATCGCGCGCAGCGTCGCCACCGTCTCGGCCGAATACCGTACGGTCCCATCGGGTTGGGTGGTCAGCGTCACCGCGATCATGCCGCGCCGGTAGCTCGAGGCCTGCAGCTCCCAGTACCAGCGTGTCGCCACCGCGCCGTAGATCCCCGAATCCCGCATGCCGACCGCGAATTCGGCCGGCGTCCGATACGGCGTCCACCGCGCCAGCAGCGCGTGCTGTGCCAGCGCTCGCCCCGCCGCCTCGATACCCACCCGGAAGATCTCGAACGGCTCGTGGTCGGTGGTGGTGCCCTCGAGTACCGCCTCGTCGCGCGGCGTCAGCTCCGAGATGCGCCGGGCCAGTGCGGTATCGGCCTGCAGCGCGTGCCACAGCGTCAGCACCGTCTCGCGCATGGCGATGGGCACGATCGCGCCCAGACCGCCCACCCGGTAGTGCCCGGTATTGGGGATCCCGTCGCTGTCGGTCCAGGCGATGCGATGGGTCGCGCTGGTCACCTGGTCGGCGCGGCACGGGCGCATGAACCGTTCCAGGTACAGCCGCTGCGACAGCGTCAGGTGCGAGCCCGGCTCCGATTGCAGTGCCGCGCACGTGTATTCGACGCGCCGCGGCGGCGGCAGCACCGGGGGCGCGCCCAGGCCGGGCCGGGCCAGCGCGGCCAGCACCCGGGAGGCGGCACGCCGGTCGTAGCGGGGTTCGGGGCCGGACATGGTCAAGAGACCTCCTCGGCAATCGTGGCGACACACTCGATGAACCGGTCGATCTCGTCGACGGTGTTGTAGACGTGGGTGCTGACCCGCACCGAGTCCTCGTCCATCGGCACATCGTCGGCGGGCACACAGTGCGCACCGGTGCGCACCAGGAACCCGAGCTCGCTCAGCACGAACCCGAGATCGGTGGCGCTGATCCCGTCCAGGGTGAAAGACACGATCCCGTAGCCGGTTTCGCACGGCGCGTGCGCCGGACCCGGCAGGAACTCCACGCCCGGTATCGGGCGCAGGCCCGCGATCAGCCGCTGCGTCAGCGCCCGATTGTGGGCCGCGACGGCATCCAGGCCCAGGTCGTCGAGCACCTCGAGGGCCGCGCCGAGCGCGAGGATGCCGGGGATATTGTGGGTGCCGCCCTCCAGCAACTGCGGCATCGAACCGGCCAGCAACCCCGAATCACCCAGCGACACCGCCGAATTGCCGCCCGGTAGAAACGGTGTCAGTTCATCGTGGCGCCGGCGGCGGCAGTACAGCACGCCGGTCCCGGGCGCCCCGAACATCTTGTGCGCGGAGAACACCGCGAAATCCGCGTCCAGCTCCGCCACCCGCACCGGCAGATGCCCGCCGGACTGGCTGCAGTCGAAACACAGCGCGATCGCCGGATCGATGCGCCCGCGCAACTCCTCGAGGGTGCTCAGCGCCCCGAACACGTGATGCAGATGCCCCACGGTGATCAGCCGGGTGCGCGGGGTGATCCGGGCGGCCACATCCTCGACATCGGCCTCGCCCAGCTCGGTGACCCGGTAGGGCACCAGCCGGATGGTGCGCCCGAACCCGGCCAGTATGCGCCGCAGGTGGTGCCACGGATACACGTTCGAGGCGTGATCGCGTGGGCTGTAGAGGATTTCGTCGCCGTCGCGCAGCGTGGTCAGCCCCCATGACAGCGCCACCGCATTGAGACCGGCCGTGGACCCGCCGGTGAACACCACCTCATCCGGTGCGGCCCCGATGAATTCGGCCATCCGCTCGCGCACCGTCTCGATGCGATGGGTCAGGCTGCTCGCCCACGGGTAGGTGCCGCGTCCGGCATTGGCGGTGCGCTCACTGTGATAGCGGTGCACCGCGCGGATCACCGGCAGTGGCTTCTGGGTGGTGGACGCCGAATCGAGGTAGACGTCGGAGGTTTCGGTCAGCGCGGGGAAGAGCCTGCGCAGGGGCGGGCGCGCCGGTCCCCGGGCGGCGGCGGGCGGCGTGGGCGTAGAGGTCGCGGCTGCGGAGGCGCGCACCGGAACCCTCCCTCCCAGGAGTTCGCGCTGGACGTCACCAACGATACGCACATTTGCCGGTGCGCTCGAAGGTTCTCGCGGGCAACCGCTTTCGTCGGTACGGCTTCGTTACCGCATCGAACGACCGCTCAGCGGTCGGGTCCGCCCGGATTGCACAGGGCCGCCACGGTCGCGTCATACCCCACCGCCGGACGCCACGGTTCGAGATTCCAGCTGGTCTTGTCCGGTTGGACCACCCGTGCCCACTCCCAGTGGCAGCGGAACTGGTCGTACATGCCGGGGGAATCGGCGTCGGGCACGGAGGAGAGCACCTCCTGCCAGGCCCGCCCGAGCGCGGCGGGGAAGGTGTCGGAGCGCCCGGCCTGGGTCGGATAGACCCGCAACCGGCGGCCGTCGGAATCGTCGGACCATTGGGTGTGGTCGATGAGCGGCTGATCCGGGAACGGATCCACCGCCGGCACCCCGGGCGTGGTCGGCGACGGATTCGCGATCGGCGCGGACGAACCGGTGGGCTGGGGTGTGTCGGTGGCCTGGGAGGAGGCGGTGGGCGGGGAACCGGCGACCGTGGAGGGGTGCGGCGCCAGCGTCAGCGAACTCACCACCACCGGCGGCGAATCCTCGGCCGCCCCGCAACCGGTCAGTACCAGTGCCAGCGCGAGCACAGGTGGGCCACCCGCGAGCTTCCAGCGCCGCCGCATGGGCATTCGCCCCTTTCTTCCGATCCGTCGGGCCTGGATCCGACGCTACCAGCGGTGATTACGCACATACCGTACTCGCGAGTAGATAGGAACTTCGGCGTTCCGAATCCGCCCGCGCTGGTGCATTGGCCCAGACAGCACCTACGATGTCACGCGCGGGGCGGTTCGTGAAAGAGAGGACCGTCCGGCACCCTTGGTACCGGATGGTTGCTGACTGGCAGGGGAACAATGAACGCCGCGACTGTGAAATTGCTTGTGTGGGAGTGCGACAACACCCTGTGGGACGGGGTGGTCTCCGACTCCACCGCAGGCGCGCTGCGCGCCGAGGCCGCGCGCTCGCTGCGCATCCTCAACGAGCGCGGCGTCATGCACGCCGTCGCCTCCCGCGGCGAATGGGCCTGGACGGTAGAGCAATTGCGCCGCCACGGCGTGGCCGAGCGTTTCGCCGCCGTCGAGGTCGGCTGGGGCCGCAAGTCCGCGGCCATCACCCGCATCGCCGAAACCCTGGGCGTGGGCCTGGACCAGGTCGGCTACATCGACGCCGAGCCGCTCGAGCGCAGCGAGGTCGCCCACGCTCTGCCGCAGGTGCGCTGCTACGCCGCCCGCCACGTGGATGTGCTTGCCGCGCTGCAGGAATTCCGCGCCCCCGTCGGCGACGTCCCGCCACCCACCTCCCCGATGGCCCACATCCACGCCCGCTGACCAGCGCGGTTTCATAGCGCTGACCAGCGCAACGTCACAGGCCCGCCGATCGGAAACGATCGACGGGCCTGCGCTGTAGCCGGTGTGGATCAGGCGGGGGTGGATTCGGTCCCGCCGCTGCGGATCTCGACGATGGGCAGCACCAGCGCCGCCGGGGCGGTCGCCGGGACCATCGGCTGCACCGGTGCAACGGGTGCAATACGGGCGTAGCCCGCGGCCTGCGACGGGCGGGTGTCGGCCTCGCCCTTGTTGGGCCACAGCGCCGCCGCGCGCTCGGCCTGCGCGGTGATGGTCAGCGACGGGTTCACGCCCAGGTTCGCCGAGACCGCCGCACCGTCGACCACGCTCAGGGTCGGATAGCCGTAGACGCGGTGGTAGGGGTCGATGACACCGTGGTCGGCGTCCGCGCCGATCGCCGCGCCGCCCAGGAAGTGGGCGGTCAGCGGGATATTGAACACCTCGCCCCAGGAACCGCCGGCGACACCGCCGATCTTGTCCGCGACGGCGCGGGTGACCTGGTTGCCGACCGGGATCCAGGTCGGATTCGGTTCGCCGTGGCCCTGTTTGGAGGTCAGCTTGCGCCCGAACACCCCGCGCTTGGTGTAGGTGGTGATGGAGTTGTCCAGATGCTGCATGACCAGTGAGATGATGGTGCGCTCGCTCCAGTTGCGCACCGACAGGAACTGCAGCAGCGTCAGCGGGTGCAGCAGCACCGTCCACAGGAACCGCAGCCAGCGCGGGATCTTGCCGCCGCCGTCGACCATGAGCGTCTGCAGCAGGCCCATCGAGTTCGAGCCCTTGCCGTAGCGGACCGGCTCGATGTGGGTGTCGGGGGTGGGGTGGATCGAGGAGGTGATGGCCACGCCGCGGGTGAAGTCCACATCCGGGTTCACCTTGCGGGTGGCCGCGCCCACGATGGACTCGGAGTTGGTGCGGGTCAGCACGCCCAGCCGCGGCGAGAGCTGCGGCAGCACGCCCTTGTCCCGCATGGCGAACAGCAGCTGCTGGGTGCCGCGGGTGCCGGCGGCCAGCACCACGTGCTTGGCGGTGTAGGTCCTGGGCTGTTTGCGCAGCCAGGCGCCGGTGCGCTCGGTCTCCACGTCCCAGGTGCCGTCGGGCAGCGGGCGCACGGTGGTGACCGTGGTCATCGGGAAGACCTGGGCGCCACCCTTTTCCGCCAGGTACAGGTAGTTCTTGACCAGGGTGTTCTTGGCGTTGTGGCGGCAGCCGGTCATGCACTCGCCGCATTCGATGCAGCCGGTGCGGTCCGGGCCCGCGCCGCCGAAGAACGGGTCGGGCACGGTCTTGCCCGCCTCGCCGAAGAACACGCCGACCGGGGTCTGGACGAAGGTGTCGCCAACGCCCATGTCCTCGGCGACCTGCTTGAAAACCTCGTCGGCGGGGGTCATGTGCGGGTTGGTGACCACGCCGAGCATCTTGCGGGCCTGGTCGTAGTAGGGCATGAGTTCGTCGTGCCAGTCGGTGATCTCGCGCCACTGCTGGTCCTGGAAGAACGGGGCCGGGGGCACGTAGAGAGTGTTGGCGTAGTTCAGTGAGCCCCCGCCCACGCCCGCGCCCGCGAGGATGAGGACATCGCGCAGCGGGTGGATGCGCTGAATCCCGAAGCAGCCCAGCTTCGGCGCCCACAGGAACTTGCGCAGGTCCCAGCTGGTGTCGGGGAGCTGGTCGTCGGCGAATCGCTGACCGGCCTCGAGTACACCGACGGTGTAACCCTTCTCGGTGAGGCGCAGTGCGCTCACACTGCCGCCGAATCCTGACCCGACGATGAGCACGTCGAAATCGGTGTCGCGTTGGGTCATGGATTCTCCCTTGTCGTCGTCGACAGTGTGGCGGCGGTTACGCTAATGCGGACAGTTGTAACTGTCAACGTTCGCCGGTAGCGGTATCTATGCTGTTCGGGTGGATCGATACAGCCGTCTGCAACTCGCCGAACTCAGCGGAGTGGCCGCCCGCACCATCCGGTACTACCACTCGGTCGGCGTGCTGCCCAGGCCCGGCCGGGCCGGCAAGGAAGCGGTCTACGGTCCCGAACACCTCGAACGGCTGCACGCCATCACCGCCATGCAGGCGCGCGGGCTGCGCCTGGACGCGATCCGCGAGGTGTTCGAAGCCGAGGTACCCGGCGACGGCGACTGGCGTGAGGTCTTCGATCCGCGCTACAGCGCCGAGGCCGACACCGGCACGATCCTCGACGACGAGGCCCTGACCGAATTGCTCGGCGATCGCCGCCCCGAGATCCTCGACGATCTGCTCGCCGCGGGCTACCTCGAGCGCGTCGGCGAGCGCTGGCGGGTGCCCGAACCGGCCATGCTCACCGGAGCGCTCATCCTCTACGACGTCGGCACCGACATCGCCCTGTCGGGCGTGCTGCGCAAGCTGATCCGCACCCATATCGCCGCCCTGGCCGACGAGATGGTCCGCGTCATCCGCGAGGCCGCGGGCGCGGAGTACAGCGGCGAGGGCGTGGACCTGGATCTCGATCGCTTCCGCGATCGGTTCCGGGCCGCGGCCCGGGAGGTCGGCGGGGTCACCCTGGTGGAGGAGATCGAACGCGCGGTGGGTGAACTCGACCGCTGAACCCCGCCGCGGCGGCTGTGTCAGGGCGCGGGGGCCGGGGCCACGCTCGGGACGGTGACGGGGGAGTCGCAGCTGGCGGGCGGATCCACCAGGTGGCAGTCCGAGGGGAAGCGCACCGGCTCGTAGCCGGCGGGCACGCCGCCCGCGGTGATGATCTGGCGGTAGGTGCCCACGGCGTCGGTGGGCTTGCGGGTCAGGCTCGGATCGGTGAGCACGTCGACGGTGTAGAGGCCGAAACGTGGTGTGTAGGAACCCCACTCGTAGTTGTCGGTGAGACTCCAGTAGTTGTAGCCGATGAGGTTCATGCCGTCGGCCTTGGCACGCTGCAGCCAGTAGACGGTGTCGCGCAGGTGATCCGAGCGGGTGTAGCCGTCGGCGCGGGGTTTGCCGTTCTCGGTGGGCATCCCGTTCTCCACCACCCACAGCGGCTTGCCCGGGAATTTCTGCGAATAGTGTTGCAGCGCATAGTAGATGCCCTCGGGCCGGATGGGCAGCTCCCACATCCCGGGCGGCGGGGCGGCCGAACCGTCGGGCAGGTTGACGGCATTGGTCTTGGGCGGCTCGAGGCCGAAGTAGTAGTCCACGCCGATGAAGTCGAGCTTGTCGCCGATGCGGTCCATGAGCGGGCCGTTGACCTGCGACTCCGAACCGGCCACGTACCCGACATTGCTGGTGACCAGCGCCTTGGGCTGCACCTGGTGGATGTAGTCGTAGATCTGGTTGTGCACCTGGGCGACCTTGTCGAGCATCTGGTCGGCGTCGGTGTCGTTCTGGCGCACCTCGTGCATGATGTAGGCGACCGGCTCGTTCACCGTGACCCACACCGGATTTCGCGAGGCGTAGCGGTCGACCACCTTGCGGGCATTGGCCAGCCAGTCGTCCACCATGCCCGGATTGCGCCAGCCGCCGCGCTCGGCCTCCCAGCCCGGATACACCCAATGGTCCAGTGTCAGCATGGGTTCCATGCCGTTGGCCACGATGTCGTCGACGAGCCGGTCGTAGAAGGCGAACCCGTCCTCGTCCCAGACCCCGGGCTCGGGCTGCAGCCGCGCCCATTCGATGCCGATGCGGAACACCTTCGACCCCAGGCTCGCGGCCAGGGCGACGTCGCCGGGGTAGCGGGAGCGGAAGTCGATGGAGTCGCGGTAGCGGTCCCAGCCGGGATTGGCGTCGATGTAGTGCATCCAGTTGCTGTCGGGCGCATGCCCCTCGGACTGGAATCCCGATGCGGCCACGCCCCACAGGAAGTCCGGGCCCAGGCTGCCGCGCGTGCCGGCCGCGGCCGCGGGCGGGGGCGTGGCCGGGGTGGCGTGGGCGACGCTCGCCACCGGGAGCAGCATCGCGGCGGCCGCGAGCCCGGCCAGGACGAGGCGGTGCAGTCGTCTGCGCATCGGGGCTCCTCCTCGGGGACGGGTGGTCGGAATGTCCCGAATCGGAGCGTAGCTGCCGGTTAACTGAATTTCGGGGCAGCGGCGGGCGTGTCGCGCTGTGCGACCGGTCTCCCCGAGCCCCGGTCGGTGTCCGGTTTTCCGGTCCGGAAAACCCGTTCGGGGCCGTCACCAGCCACTTTACCTGCCTGCGCGCGATCTGCGGTGTGGGTGCCGGTCGGTGGACGGCTACCGTTTCGAGTCGTACCGGCCTGTGGCCCAAGCAGTTCCACGAGGGGGAGTCACAGTCCGGTGCAACCAGCCGGCTGTCGAGCGTGTTGCGGAGTCAACGGGGCAGGGTGACCGGGTCGGCGCAGCTGTCGAGGGCGTCCACCAGCGAGCAGGTCGCGGGCGGGCGGGTCGGCAGGTAGCCGGCGGGCACGCCGGAGTCGTGGGTGATGGCGCGGTAGGCGTCGACGGCGTCGGTGGGCTTGCGGGTCAGGCTCGGATCGGTGAGCACGTCGACGGTGTAGAGGCCGAAACGTGGTGTGTAGGAACCCCACTCGTAGTTGTCGGTGAGACTCCAGTAGTTGTAGCCGATGACGTTCGTGCCGTCGGCCCTGGCCCGCTGCAGCCAGTAGACGGTGTCGCGCAGGTCGTCGGCGCGGGTGTAGCCGTCGGCCCGGGGCGCACCGTTCTCGGTGGGCATCCCGTTCTCCACGATGTAGAGCGGCTTGCCGGGGAAGCGGTGGGCGAAGTGGCGCAGCGTGTAGTACAGGCCGTCGGCTTGCAGCGGCAGCTTCCACAGCGCCGAGGAGGCGAAGTTGGTGTACTCGGCGGCCGTGTCGGGCGACAGACCGTAGTAGTAGTCGATGCCGACGAAATCCAGCTTGGCGGCGATCGCATCGAGCATGGCGCCGTTGACGATCGGGTCCGCGGCGGGCACGTAGGCGACATTGCTGGTCACCATGGCGTCGGCCTGACGGGCATGGATGTAGTCGTAGATGCTGTTGTGCGCCTGCGCGAGTCGGGCCTGCATGGCCGGCACGTCGGCGGCGGGCAGCCCGCCGTTGCGGACCTCGTTCATGATGTAGGCGAAGGGCTCGTTGATGGTGACCCACATCGGATCGGCGCCGGCGTAGCGGTCGACCACCGTGCGCATGTTCGCCAGCCAGTCCTCGACCATGCCCGGATTCGCCCACCCGCCGCGATCGGCTTCCCATCCTGGATACACCCAGTGGTCGAGGGTGATCATCGGCCGCATCCCGGCGGCCCGGATGGCCGCGATCACCCTGTCGTAGAAGGCGAATCCGTCCGCGTCCCACACCCCCGGCTGCGGCTGCACCCGCGCCCATTCGATGCTGAGCCGGTAGGTGTCGACGCCCAGATTCGCGGCCAGCGCGATATCGGAGGCATACCGGTCGTAGAAGTCGACGCTGTCGCCGTAGCGGTCGTAATCCGGGTGGGTGTCCACGAACCGGCGCCAATTGCTGTCGGGCGCATGGCCTTCGTTCTGGAACCCCGCCGCGGCCACACCCCAGTGGAAGTCGGCGCCCAGTGCGGGCAGGTCCGCTGCCGCGGGCACCGCACCGGCCGGAGCGCCGGTCGCGAACAAGGCGGTGGCGGCGGCCAGGATGGCGACGGCATGGCGGCGGGAGTGCGTGCGCATGGGCTCCTCATTCGGCGGGCAGCGAATCGGGCAGGCGTCCGGCATTATTGCCGATGCGCGCCCACACAACCCGGGGTTCGACCGAATAGTCCGGTCCGGATCCGCGCGGACGATGACGAACGCGGACTGCTCGGGACGGAATCCCGGTGTGTGTCGACGCTCACTCGGCGGGCTGGTCGCCGTGCGGATTCGGGCCCCAGCCCGGCCGGCCGGGGCCGCGGTGCCGCGGGTGGTCCGGACCGCCCGGTTGTCCGGGTCCGCCGAAGGGCCGGCCCGGAATCTTCGGCATGCCGGGCATTTTCGCCCAGTCGGGCGGCTCCGGCATGGGAGGCAGATGTGGCATCTCGGGCATGGGAGGGACCGGCGGCACCGGCGGGATCTGGATGCCCGCGGGCGGGACGGGCGGGATCTGGATGCCCGCGGCGGGCCCGCCGAAGCGCTGGAACGCGGCTTGGCGTGAGGTGCCGAAGATTTCGCCGATCTCGGCCCAGGTGCGGCCCTCCTCGCGGGCCTGGCGGACCAGGGAGCGCAGCACGTCGTCGACGACGCCGTCGAGGCTGCGGGCCGCGCGCAGCGCCGCCATGACCGACGGCGCGGGCTTGCCGTCGCCGGGCCGCAGCACCTCGGCGACGAATTCGGCATTGGTGGACAACAGTTTTGCCAGGACCGCGCGTTCGTCGGCGGGGTCTCTGTGTCGGGGATCAGTCATATGTAAATGCTGCCTTTACGTGAAAGCCTGTGTCAAGGAACGATTTACACGCTCGCGGATACTGGTCATTAGCTGAAAGAGGGGCGGCGGGTTTGCCACACCTATAACGTGTTCGTCAGAGATCAGGAGGTGCTGGGTGAGGACACCGACGACATGACCGATCCCGAGAGATGCGCGGCCGAGCACGAGCTGTTCGAGCTGGTCCGGAAGGCCGGATTCGAGGGGCCGGCCTGGAAACTGCTGGCGGACAGTCTGGTTCGCCACGCATTGGCGGTGCTGGGGCCATGGGTGCGCACCGGCTGGATTTTCTCGGTGGCCGAGCAGAAGCGCATGCCGCTGCGCCCGACCGCGCAGGAACGACTGCTGGTGGAGACCCGCTTCGCCGAGGACTTCGTGCAGGTGACCATCACCCGCGCGCTCGAGCGCTTCCGCCGCAATGCCCGCGACGGGGACGGCTGGAATGCCGACGGCGGCCTCAGTCTGGGCAGCTACTTCATCGGCGCATGTGTACTGGCCTTCGTCGAGCACTTCCGCCGCAGCCGCCGCACCGGCGACCTCTATCAGTTCCAGGCCGCGGCCTCGGTGGCCATCGTGACCGAGGACGGCCCGGACCTGATGGAGGTGCTGGCCTCCACCGAGGACGTGGCCGGTGCGGTGGTGGACCGGCTGGCCTTCCGCAGCCGCCTGGCCGGGCTCGGCGACCGCGACCGCGGGCTGGTGTGGGGCAAGGCCATGGGCCTGACCGGCCGTGAAATCCAGCACCTGTTCGACTTCCCGTCCGTGAAGGCGGTCGAACAGCGCTGGGCCCGATTGAAAGGCGACCACGGCTGGATGACCGGCCTCGACCGCAAGGAGGCGGCCGAATGAGCCCCGACCACGCCCCGGACCCGGTGGCCCGCGTCGCCGAACTGCTCGAGCGGTCCTCGCTGAACGAGCCCGCGCTGCAACGGCTCTACGCCCGCATCCCGCACCGTGCCGCCGAACTGCACGTCACCCCGACCACCGTCCCCGCGCCCGCGTCCGCGTCCGGATTCGCGGCCCGCCTCAACAGGCTCTTCGAGGTCGTGCCCGCCCCGGGCGAGCGCCCGCACACCAACGCCGAGGTGGCCGCCCAGCTGACCGCGTGGGGCCACCCCATCTCCAAGCCCTATCTGAGCCAGCTGCGCTCGGGTGTGCGCACCGATCCCTCCCGCGAGACGATCGCCGCCCTGGCCCGCTTCTTCCGGGTCCGGTCGGCCTATTTCGCCGACGACGCCTATACCACCGCTGCCGACCGGGACTCCGAATTGATCGGCCGGCTGCAGTTCCACGGCCTGCGCAAACTGTCCACGCGGGCCTTCGATCTGAGCGAGGAGTCCCAGAACCTGCTGACCGCCATGGCCGATCGCCTGCGCGTCACCGAGGGTCTGCCCGAGGTGGGCGGCGGCGGGGTCGATTGATCGCCGAACCCGGCCGCGCCTGATATACGAGATATGTTGCGGCGACGCGGTCCTGCGCGAGCGCCGGTCTGTCACTGTGTGCGGGTGCCGAACCACGAACGTCCGCTGATCGATCCCGCCCTCGACACCGTGCCCGCCGAGGCCGGACTGTCGCTGGCGCGGCGGTCGGTGGCCGAGTTCGCCGGAACCGCGGCGCTGGCGGCGGTCGTGATCGGCTCCGGGATCGCGGCCGAACAGCTCTCACCCGGCGATCTCGGACTGCAGCTGCTGGAGAACTCCACCGCCAGCGCCTTCGGCCTGGCCGTGCTGATCCTGGCGTTCGGCCCGATCTCGGGCGCCCACTTCAATCCCGTGGTGTCACTGGCGGATTGGCTGGGCGGACGGCGGCAGCGCACCGGGCTCGGCACCCGGGAACTGGGAGCCTATGTGGCCGCACAGTGCGCGGGCGCGATCGTCGGCGCCTTGCTGGCCAACGCCATGTTCGACCGCACTCCACTGCAGATCGCGACCCACCATCGCGTCACCGGCGGCCACCTGCTCGGCGAAATCCTCGCCGCCGCCGGCCTGATCGCCGTGGGCTTCGGGGCCGCCCGCCACGGCCGCGGTGCGAGCGCCGCAGCCGTGGCCGCCTACCTCGGCTCGGCCATCTGGTTCACCAGTTCGGGTTCCTTCGCCAACCCCGCACTCACCGTGGGCCGCATGCTCTCCGACTCCTTCACCGGCATCGCCCCGGCCTCGGTCACCGCGTTCGCCGCGGCCCAGATCCTCGGCGGCCTGGCCGGTTTGAGCTTGATGACCCTGCTGTACCGGCCGGCCGGAGCCGACTAGGGGTTACGCGTGGTCGAGGGGACCGCGAAGGAGGTGCGGTCACCCGACCAGCCTTCGGGCGGGACCAGCTTGTCGAGCTCAGCGAGATCCTCGGCACTGAGCTCGACCGCGGCGGCCGCGGCGTTCTCCAGAATGCGCGCCGCACGGCGGCTGCCGGGAATCGGCACGATGTCCGGTCCCTGGGCCAGCAGCCAGGCCAGCGCCAGCTGCCCGGCCGAGATGCCCAGGCGCGCGGCCAGGTCCCGCAGCGCCGCCACCTGTGCGAGGTTCTCGTCGAGATGCTCGCCCTGGAAGCGCGGGTCGTTGCGCCGGAAGTCGCTGTCGGCGACCGTGGCCGAATCCAGTGTGGCAGTGAGCAATCCGCGCCCGAGTGGGCTGTAGGGCACGATCCCGACCCCGAGTTCGCGTGCCACCGGGACGATATCGCGCTCGGGCGCGCGCCACAGCATCGACCATTCGAACTGCACCGCCGCGATCGGATGCTCGGCCACCGCCTCCCGCAGTTGCTGCGGGGTGGCCTCGGAGATGCCCAGGTGCCGCACCTTGCCTGCGTTCACCAATTCCGCCATGGCTCCGACGGTCTCGGCCACCGGCACCTCCGGGTCGATCCGGTGCAGGTAGTACAGGTCGATCGCGTCGCGCCCGAGCCGCTGCAGCGATTCTTCGCAGTACCCGCGCACATGCTCGGGCCTGCCGTCGAGTCCCACGCCGGTCTCGGTCCGCACGATCCCGAACTTGGTGGCCACCAGGGCGTCCGTCCCCGCCAGCGCCTGCCCGACCAGCCGCTCGTTGTGCCCGCGCCCATAGCTCATCGCCGTATCGAACACGGTGATTCCCGCCTCCACCGCGTCCCGGATGGCCGCGGCGGACTCCGCGTCGTCGGCTGCCCCGTACCCCTGGGAGAACCCCATGCACCCCAGGCCGATCGCCGACACCGTCAAACCATTCCCGAGCCGCTGTGCACGCATGCCGCCCATCGTGTCAGCCGCGCCCGCCGTCGACCAATCGGAACTCGAATGAAATCCATTGATTGCCAGATGAATCGGTGTATCCGGGTCAGTCGGCGGCGGCGAACCGGGCGGCGATGTCGGCGGCGGTGATCTTGGCCAGATCGACCAGGAACGGGAGCCGTTCGGGAATCATCAGCGTGGTCGTTCCACGCAGCCCCAGCGCGAACCGGCAGGGCGCGCCGGGCGTCAGGATGGGGACGGCCAGCGTGCGGAAGCCCGGATCGAGCTCCTCGTCGTTGTAGGCGTAGCCGCGTTCGCGGGTGCGGACCAGCTCGCGCCGGAGTTCGGCCGGGGTGGAGACGGATCGGGCGGTGCCCTCGTCGTAGGGCAGCGCGGCCAGCTCGTCGTCGCCGGCGTCGTTCCATGCCAGCAGGGTCTTGCCGAGCGCGCTGGCATGCAGCGGCAGCCGGACGCCCTGGAGCCGATGGCCGTCGGTGTCGCGCCAGCGGCTGGTGGCCAGCAGCACGGCGTGGATGCTGTGGCGCAAGGCGATCGAGACGCTGGCGCCGGTGGTGGCGGCGAGCTGTTCGAGCGCGGGTTCGGCCAGATAGATGCGGTGCTGGCGATAGGCGATCTGACCGTACCCGGCCAGTGCGCCGCCCATGCGGTAGCGGCCGGAATCCTCGCTCTTGTCCAGGAATCCGGCCTGCACCAGCGCGGTGAGCAGCCGGTGGGTGGTGCTGACCGCCAGTCCCTGCTGTCGTGCGACCTCCGAGACGCCGCGCTCCGCACCGTCGCGGAAGCAGTCGAGGACCGACAGGGCACGGGCGACGGTCTGCACTCCGGAGGCTTCCACGGTTGGGACGGTAGCACGGCGTGCCGGTCCGGTAGACCCGAGCTTTCCAGTATTTGGAAAGCCGAAAGGCAAATGGCCATAAGGCCTTCGGTGGAGGCCTGTCAACCCTTCCAATCCTCGGAATGGATTACCTCGCTCCGGTCGCGTGGGATCCCTACTGTCCCAGGGCATCGCTGGACCGTTCCGAATCGAAGAGGTGCCCACCATGTTCCGCACGCGCCGGCCACACCGTTGGCGTCACGCCCTCGTCCTGGCTCCCGTCGTCGCCCTGCTCGCCGCGTGTGGCTCCGGCTCGACCGACACCGGTTCCGGTGAGGTGGTGCTCAAGGTCGTCGACCCGGGCAATGCCGGGCCACTGGCCGTCGGCAAACGCGACGGCACCTTCGACAAGGCGCTCGCGCCACTACGCGCCCGCGTCGAATGGGTCACCACCACACCGGGTTTCAGCTCCATGCTGAAGCTGTTCAACACCAGGGAGCTCGACGTCTCCGACGCCGCCTTCAGTCCGGTGGTGGGCGCGCTGTCCAAGGATGTCGCCGTGCGCATCGTGTCGGTCTCCGATCCGGCGGGCAAGGATCAGAGCGGCATCCTGGCCGCCCCGAACTCGGGCATCCACTCCGTCGCCGATCTGGCCGGCAAGCGGGTCGCGGTGAATCCGGCGGGCAAGGGCGAATACATCCTGCTGCAGGCCCTCGCACAGGCCGGGGTGCCCGCCGACAAGGTGACGCGAGTCCCCTTGCAGCAGAAGGACGCCGCCACCGCCTTCGCCACCGGCAAGGTCGACGCGTGGGCCTCGTTCCTGGTGCCCTATCAGGAGGCCAAGGCCAACGGTGGCGTCGAGATCGCCACCGAGCAGTCCATCGGATCCAAGGACAACACGGTGTTCGTGTTCCGCACCGAGGTCGCCGACAAGCACCCCGACATCGCCGCGAAATTCCTGCAGACGGTGCAGCAGCTCACCACCCGGCAGCGTGGCAATCCCGCCGACTTCCAGAACGTCTTCGACAAGACCGGTCCCCGTGCGCTGAGCGGCCCGCGCCTGACCGACGCCATCCGCCTGGGCGGCGATGCGACCGTGCCCCATCTCCCGACCGACAGCGACGCCGCCGACCTCGCCACCATCGTCAAGCTCTTCCGCGACAACGGCGTCATCTCCCGCGACATCACCGCCGCCGACATCTTCTACGACCTGAAGTCCAAACTCACCCCGGACCAGCTGGCCGGGCTGCAGCCGGGACGCTGACATGGCCACTTCCGCCGCGCCCGCCCCGCAGCAGGTCTCGGGTATCGACGACGATCCACCCAGCACGACCGAAAACGAGAACCTTTCGGCCGCAGCCGATCCCGCCTCGGACGCGATCGATGACAACGCGGCCGGGCGTGCGACCGCGGCCGCCCCGGATCCGGGCGCGGATATATCCGGATTGGCCCCGCCCCGGGCACGGATCGAACGGCGCAGGCCCGCATGGGTTTCGCTGCCGCTGCGATTCGTGCTGCCCGCGCTGATCATCGCCGCCTGGTGGATCGGGTCGGCCACCGGGGCATTGTCGCCGCAGGTACTCGCCGGTCCGCCCAAGGTGTGGTCGGCGCTGCTCGAGCTGGCCCGCAACGGCCAGCTGACCGACTTCGCGCTGGCGTCGTTCACGCGCGCCGCGCTCGGCGTCGCGCTCGGTGTGACAGTCGGCATGGCGCTGGGCCTGCTGGCCGGATTGTCGAGTCTCGGTGAGGAACTGGTGGATTCGACCCTGCAGATCGTGCGCGCGGTGCCGTTCCTGGCACTGGTGCCCTTGTTCATCGCCTGGTTCGGCATCGACGAGCTGTACAAGGTACTGCTGATCGCCGTCGCGACGGTCGCCCCGATGTACGCCTACACCTACCTCGGCGTCCGCAACGTGGACCGCAAGATGGTGGAGGCCGCGCGCGGCTTCGGGCTCACCGGAGTCCGGCTGGTTGCCGAGGTGATCCTGCCCGCCGCGCTGCCGGGGGTGCTCATGGCCCTGCGAGTGTGCCTGTCCATCAGCATCACCGGCCTCATCGCCGCCGAACAGGTGGGCACCACCGAGGGCGTCGGCTATCTGGTGACCCTCGCCCAGGAATACAACCGCACCGACTACATGGTGCTGTGCGTGGTCCTGTACGCGCTGCTCGGACTGGTTTTCGACGGCGCGGTGCGGCTGGTCGAACGGCTGGCCATGCCGTGGCGGCGACAGGTGGCCATGCGATGACGACCCCGCACGCGACGACCATCCCGCCCGACACCGCGTCGCCACTGGCGGTCTCGATCACCGGACTGCGGAAAGCCTTCGGCGAGAAGGTGATCCTCGCCGGTGTCGACCTGACCATCCGCCGCGGCGAGTTCGTGGTGCTGCTGGGCCCCAGCGGCACCGGCAAGACCACCCTGCTGCGCCTGCTGACCGGACTCGAGCAGCCCGGCGCGGGCGAGGTGCTGGTCCCGTCCGCCCGCACCACCGTCTACCAGGAGCCGCGCCTGGTTCCGTCCAAGCGGGTGCTGGCGAATGTGACCATCGGGCAGCGCCGTTCGCGTGCGACCCGCGAAGCCGGGCTGCGCGCGCTGGCCGAGGTCCAGCTCGCCGGCAGGGCCCGCCAATGGCCCGCCACGCTCTCCGGCGGGGAGGCACAGCGGGCCGCCCTGGCCCGGGCGCTCGTCCGCGAGCCCGATCTGCTGCTGCTCGACGAGCCGTTCGCCGCACTCGACGCCCTCACCCGCCTGCGCATGCAGGACCTGGTCGGCGACCTGGTGGCCCGCCACCGCCCGGCGGTGCTCATGGTCACCCACGACGTGGACGAGGCGGTACGGCTGGCCGATCGGGTGCTCATCCTCGACCGCGGCCGCTTCGCCGTGGATCAGGCCATCGACCTGCCGCGACCGCGCGACCGCACAGATCCGGCCGCCCTGCGCTACCGGGCCGCCTTCCTCGCCCAGCTCGGCGTCGACCGTCCGGACACCGAAAACCCCAGGAGCACTCCATGACCGACACCCTCTGGTACACCCGCTGCCCGGTCCCCACCGCCAGCGGCCTCGCCCACAGCCTCGGCTGGCTCGGCGACACCGCCGAACACAACGGACTGGCCTTCGGCGTCCTCCAGGACGCCGCACCCGAACTCGCGATCCGCCACTTCGACCACGATCTGCCCGGCCTCATCCGCGAGGGCGGCAATGTGCCCGCCCTGGCCGCCCGCGCCCAGGGCTCGCCGACCCGGCTCATCGGCCTGACCTGGATCGACGAGGCACAAGCCATTGTGGTGGGCCCGGATTCGCCGGTCACCTCCGCCGCCGAGCTGGCCGGGCTGCGCGTCGGCATTCCGGCCTGGGCGCGGGACCGGGCGCGCAGCTTCCCGCGCGCGATGGCGCTGCACGGCTTCGCCAGTGCCCTGCGCCTGGGCGGCCTGACGCTGGCCGACGTGCGCGTCATCGAATTCGGCGTGGAATCGAATCCCCAGGTGCGCACCGAGATCCAGCAGCGCGACCGGAGCCTCACCTGGGGCGTGGCGGAGCTGCTCGACGGCACCGTGGACGCCATCTACGTCAAAGGCGCACGCGCACAGGAGGTCGCCCAGCAACACGGGCTGCGGATCGCGGTCGACCTCGACGCCACCGAGTCCAAGCGGCTACGCGTCAACAACGGCACACCCCGCCCGCTGACCGTCCACCAGTATCTGCTCGACACCCGCCCCGACGTGGTGATCGGCTTCCTCGCCCAGACTCTGCGCGCCGCCGACTGGGCCACCACCCACCGCGACGACGCCGCCGAGGTCCTGCAACGCGAAACCCTGTCCGGCCCCGAGGGTGTCACCGCCGCCTACGGCACGGACTTCAACATCGGCCTGCACCCCTCGCTGTCCGACGAGCGCCTCGAGCTGCTCGCCGTCCAGCAGCAGTTCCTCTACACCCACGGCTTCCTGGCCGCCGACTTCGACCTCGGCTCCTGGATCGCCCCCGAACCCCTCGAGCAGGCGCGCGCCCTCGTCGCCGCCGGACAGGCCGCGGCATGACCGAACCCCATTGGCGCTCAACGGCTCCCGCCGACCTCGCCGCGCGCCACAAGCGCGGCGCGCGCAGATCGACCAGCGCGGCCGCGGAGGTGCGGGCATGACCGAATACCTGTGGCGGCTGCCCAGCCGTGGTGATGGCCGCCGCGCCGATGCGGGGCTGCGGCACCGCGGCCGGGGCGGCAGTCCGATCCCCGCCGTCGATGCCGAGCGGAATCGTGCCGGGCGCAACGGTATCGGCGGCGTGCCCGACAACGGCCGAGAACCCGCTCTCGGTGTGGTCGGCGCGGATCCGGCCGAGGTGGGCGGCTCGGCGAGCGTCGAGGCCCACACGGTGGATCGTGCCGTGACCGATGTCCGGGCCGGGCGGTTCGGGCCGTTCGACGACCTGCACCAGGTGGTGCACGCCGCCGAGTTGTCCGGTCTGGACGGGGTACTCGCGCCCTACGACCCGGCAGGCGAAGAGTCGTGGATCGTGGCGGGTGCGGCGCTGCGGGCCACGCGGCACGCGCGCGTCGTCGTCGACTTCCATCCCGGCTTCGGGACACCGGTTTACGCGGCGAAGGTTTCGGCGTCCCTGCAACGGTTCTCGGCGGGGCGACTGGGCTGGCGGCTGGCGGTGGACGCCGACGCCGACGACGCGCGACAGCGTGGTGACCGCGTCACCGGGGACGATCGGTACGCGCGCGCAGCGGAATTTCTCACCGTGGCGCGCGGTGTCTGGAACGAGAACCCGGTGCCCGCGGCCGGATTCCGCGGCACCGGGTTCGACTACGCGGGGGAGTACTACGACGTCATCGACGGCGGATTCCGGGGGATCCTGTCCGGCCTGCCCTTCCCGGCGGTGTACCTGAGCGGGGATTCGACCGCGGCGCTGGAACTTTCGGCACGTCACGGCGATGTGCACGTGTTCACCGAGACGCCACAGGGCCTCGATGCGTCCCTCGCCGAACTGCGGGCGCTGTCCGCCGCGGCCGGGCGCACCGTGCGCGCGGGCGTCGAGGTGCCCGTCATCGCCCGCGAGACCGAGACCGAGGCGTGGGCCCGGGTCGAAAGGCAATGGCGCGAACTGTATCCGGACGGGCCGGGTGCGGAGGCGCTGGACCTCGGCGACGGGCGCTGGGCGGGCTTCACCCAGTTGGGATATCCGCAGGCCATCGGCTTGGTCGGCAGCTACGAGCAGGTGGCGCGGCGATTGCGGGCGTACGCCACGGCCGGCGTCGACACCGTGGTGCTGTCCGGGCATCCGCACCTCGAGGAGGTCTACCGCGCCGGCGAACACCTGCTGTTCCTGGCCGACCCGACCGGCCGCACCCTGAAGGAGGCCACCGCATGACCATTGACATCTATTGGCGCATCGGCATGGAGGGCGATCACGCCTCGCTGCGCACCCCGCGCCGCTACAACCGCGGCCACGCGGGCGGCTACGGTCCCGGCAATATCGCTCCGGCCGTGCGCGCGGGCGAACTCGACGGCTACAGCTACCTCGATCACGCCGCGGCCGTCGCCCGCGCCTCGGAATCGGCCGGGTTCCTCGGTGGCCTGCTGCCGTCGTTCCCCATCACCGAGGACCCGTGGGCGGTGGCCGCCGCCCTGGCCCGCGAGACCACCACCTACCGGTTCATGGTCGCCTTCCAGCCCGGATTCCTGCACCCGGTGCAGGCCGCGCGGATGTCGGCCAGCCTGCAGCGCGCCACCGGCGGGCGGCTGGTCTACAACATCATCAGCGGCGGCGGGGGACCGGCCCAACTGTGGTGGGGCGACAAGGTTTCCCACGACGACCGCTACGCCCGCACCAGCGAATTCCTCGAGGTGCTGCGCGGAGTATGGGACGGCGAACCCCTCGACCACGAGGGCCGCTTCTTCCGCACCGAGGGCGCGGCACTGCCGCCCGCCCTGGCCGGGCAACCGTTCCCGGAGGTGTACTTCTCCGGCTCCTCACCCGCCGCCGTGCAGGCCGCGGGCCGCCACGCCGACTACTACCTGTCCTGGCTCGAGCCCTTCGCCGACCTGCGCGCCAAATTCGACGGCGTGCGCGCACACGCCGAACGCACCGGCCGCACACCGAAGTTCGCCGTCCGCATCGACATCGTGGCCCGCCACACCGCGGAGGCCGCCTGGGCCGAGATCGAGGAGGGCTGGGCCTTCGTCGATCGGGACGCCGCCAACCGCGCCGCCCAGGGCGATTCGGTGGGTGCGGCCCGCATCCAGGGCTGGGTCCCCGAAACCATTGCCGGCTACCGGGATCTGGAGGTCCAGCCCAATGTCTGGTGCGGGTTCAGCCTGATTCGCGGCGGCCCGGCCTTCGGCCTGGTCGGCAGTTACGAGCAGGTCGCCCAGCGCCTCGACGAACTCATCGACCTGGGCGTGGATGCGTTCATCCTGGCCGGGAACCCGCACCTGGAGGAGGCGTACCGGGTCGGTGAGGAGGTGCTGCCGCTGCTCGGCCGCTCCCGCCTCACCGTACCCGGCCCGGCCGCCACTCTCGCCGCCACCCGCTGACCACCGCGACCACATCCCCGAAAACCCGCATTCACCAGGAGATTTCATGAGCATCCGCGTCGGGTACTTCCCGCACAACAACTCCCTGTTCGTCCTGCGCCACCGCGGCATCCTCGAACACGCTCTGCCCGAGGTGGAATGGGTCGATCTGCGAGCACTGCCCAAGCCCGCACCTGTCGACGTGAAAGCCGCCCTGCCGTCCCAGCATTCGGACTGGCTGTTCGCCGAGGGCGGCTACGACTTCATCGGCACCGGCTTCACCCCGCCGATCACCGCCCTGGGCAACGATCGCGACATCGTCTACGTCGGCATTTCCGGCCCGCGCATCGAGAACGGCCGCCTGGTCGCCCCGGCCGGGAGCGGCATCGAGACCGTCGCGGACCTGAAGGGCAAGCGGGTGGGCATCGCCCACGGCTCCTGGCAGACCACCCTGCTGCTGTTCGCCCTGGACCGCGCCGGCCTCGGCTGGGCCGATATCGAACCGGTCGACACCGATATCCACGATGGTGGAAACCTGCTGCGCACCGGTGAACTCGACGCCTGGGTCGGCGCCTACCCCGCGCTGGCGGCGCTCGAGGCCACCACCGGACTGCACACTCTCGTCGACACCGAGTCGGTGTTCAGCCACCCGTCACTGTGGTTCACCCGCCGCGGGTTCGCCGAGCAGCACCGTGCGGAACTGGAGGCGATCATCGCAGCCCTGCAGGAATCCGACGCGTGGATCGCCGAGAACCCGCGCGCGGCCGCACAGTACTTCGTCGACGATATCGTCGCCCGCGGCGGCACCGCCGACCTCGATGCCTGGGAGGCCGCCCTGCGTGGCCGGCCCTTCGGCGTCGGTCCGGTGACCGCGGAGTTCCTCGATGAGCAACAGCGCGCGGCGGACCTGCTGACCGCCAACGGCTTGCTGCCCCGGCGGATCGATGTGCGCGCGGCGGTCGTTCCCTGGATCGCCGATGCGGTCACTGCCACGACGGTGGCCACCGCCGGCTGAGGCCCGCGCGAGCAGTGCCGGTTGCCGCGTGGCATCGGGTGGAGACGATTTGCTGGAGCGGTCTCCACCGGGTGCCACGCGGTGTTTTGCTGCGGGAACCGGGAGGTTGCCGGCGTGCAGGCAGGGGCGGGGGCGCAGGTGAGGGGCGGGGACAGCATGGAATCCGGGTTGGTGGTCGAGTGACCAATTGTCGGGCCGTGGACCTCGGGTTCGGATCGCCCGGGTGACCGGGTCCTTCCGCATCGGGGCTTCGGGGGGCAAATCGCGGTGAAATGCTGTGAGCTGCATGGGCTCCGGGTTGCGGTTTGCCCGGAGATACCGAAAGGTTAGGGGAGACAGAGGATTCTGCTATGGTGGCTCCGCCGATTTCAGGATCGGCCGGACGACAAGAGAATTGATGAATCAAGACAACGCCGTGCTGCTTTCCTGGGTTCTCGCTGCCGCGCTAGTATTCGCCGTGGTCGGGCTGCTGTTTCTGTGGCGTGCCATGCGCGCCGAACGCGGGCGGGTTGCTGCCCTGCGCGCCGAGCAGGCCAACCGTGACGTCGCGGTCGAGGACATGATCGTGAACCTGACCGAGAACGTCGTGCCCGCCATCGGTGCCGCCGTGCGACGCTCGGACCCCGACAACCCCACCGTGGATCTGCCGATCGTGCTCGAGCAGTCGCGCATCGCGGAGCTGGTGTGGCAGTGGACCGCCCGCTGCGGCGAGGAGCTGCAGAAGGTGGCCGTCGAGACCCGCGACCGGGTCCGGCGCGAAGCCGAGACCGAAACGCAGCTCGCGGTGGCGCAGGCCGAATCCGAGCGGGAGACCGCGGTGGCCCAGGCCGAGGAGGTGGCCCAGCTGGCCATCGCCCAGGCCGAGGAGGCCGCCCGCGTCGCCGTTGCGCAGGCCGGGGAGGCCTCGCGCAGCGCGGTCGCCGAGGCCGCCGACACCGCCCGCGCCCAGGTGGAGGGCTCCGCCCGCGAGGCCACCTCGGCCGCGGTGCGCGCCTTCGGCGCCTCGGTGGTGAGCCTGGGCGCGGACGTCAGCCAGGTGCTCAGCGCCGCGCTGCGTCAGCACCGCAACGACGAGACCTTCGAAACGCTCACCCGCATCGACCATTCCGTGCAGCAGATGATCCGCCAGGCGCAGTCCTATGTGATCGTCTGTGGTGGTCTGCCCGGCCGTCGCTGGCCGCAGCAGACTCTCACCGACGTGGTGGGCGGCGCCACCGGCCGAGTCCGCGACTACACCCGGGTGCGCGCCACCGAGCTGGACCGCCCGGTCGTGAGCCGCGCGGTGGAACCGCTGGTGCACACCGTCGCGACCCTGCTCGACAACGCGCTGCGCTACTCGCCGCCGACCTCGTACGTGGACATCGGTTTCCAGGAGGGTCACCACGGCATCACGGTGATCATCGACGACGCCGGTGTGCGGATGAACCCCGAGCAGCTCGAGGAGACCCGCCGCGTCCTCGCGGGCGACCAGCTCGTCGACATCCACGCGCTGGGCCCGACCCCGCGCGTCGGGTTCCCCGGCGTGGCCGCACTCGCGCGCCGCTACGGCTTCTCCGTCTACATCGACGGCCCGAATATGTACGGCGGCATGCGCGCCATGGTCTTCATTCCGGAGACCCTGCTGGCCGCGCCCGCCCCGACACCCGTGGCCGTTGCCGCCCCGACCCCCGTGCCGGCGCCCGCCCGGATTCCGGCACCCGACCCGGAACCCACGGTGGTGGCCATGGATTCGGTGCCTCAGGAACTCACTCCCGGCGGCCTGCCCAAGCGGCGCCGTCGCTCGGCGTCGGTGTCGGTGGCGGCACCCGTGCGCCCGGTCGTCGTGGATGAGACATCCGCGCGACCCGATATCGCCGCTGCCTGGCACAGCGGCTCCCAGCGCGGTCGAGCGGCCGCGTTCGAGCACTCCGAAGGGATGACATCGTGACCGGTACGCCCGCGACCGCCGTCAGTGACACCAACCGGCTGGCCTGGTTGCTCGACGATCTCGAAGCGCCGGGGGTCCGGTTCGCCGTCCTGCTATCGGAGGATGGCCTGCGCATCGCGCACACCGGGGGCGTGAGCATCGACGACGCCGAGCGTTTCGCCGCGGCCGCCTCCGGCCTGCGGGCCCTGGGCAAGGCGCTCGCCGAGTTCTGCGGCGGCACCTCCGACAATGCGGTGCGCCAGAACATGACCGAGTACGCCGACGGTATGATCTTCATCACCGCCGCCGGAGCCGGTGCGCTCCTGGGTGTTTCGACCACCCAGGACGTGGATGTCAGCCTGGTCGCGCACCGGATGAACGAACTGGCCCTGCGGGTCGGGCGTGAGCTCGGCAGTATGTCGCGGACCAGGGCGGATCTGCCGCGCTCATGAGCCGGCCGCGGCGCGACCCCGATCTGGTCCGGGCGTATGTGCGCACCGGCGGCCGATCGCGCCCCACGCGGGTGCTGGATCTGGTCAGTCTGGTTGTCGCGGTGGCCGATCCGGCCCCCGGCGCGTCGGCCGACGCCCGCCGCATCATCCAGCTCGCCCGCCGCGGCGTGCTGACGCTGGCCGAGTTGGCGGCCTATCTGGACCTGCCGCCCTCGGTCGTGAAGATCCTGGTGGCGGACCTACTGGACAGCGGTCATCTGGCCGTCCCGACCCCGGTGGAAGCGCTGCCGGGCAAAGCCCTCTTGGAGGAGGTACTCGATGGACTCCGCGCTCTCTCCGCATGAGCGCGTCGTCGACTATGTGCCGGAGACCGTCACCCGCACCGTAAAGTTGCTGGTGGCGGGGAACTTCGGCGTCGGGAAGACCACGTTCGTGGGCAGCGTGTCGGAGATCCGGCCGCTGCGCACCGAGGAGACGATCACCGAGGCCAGCGTCGGCGTCGACGATATGGCCGGGCTGCCGGGCAAGACCACCACCACGGTGGCCATGGACTTCGGCCGCATCACCCTGAATCCGCGGCTGGCGCTGTACCTGTTCGGCACGCCCGGCCAGCGCCGGTTCGTGCCGATCTGGGAGGACCTGGCCGTCGGTGCGCTGGGCGCGCTGGTGCTGGTCGATACGCGCCGGCTGGAGAAGGCCGACGAATCGCTGTCCATTCTCGAGGAGCGCGGTGTGCCGTTCGCGGTGGCCGTCAACGACTTCGAGGGCGCGCCCAAGCATCCGCTCGACGAGGTCCGCGATGCGCTCGACCTCGACCAGGGCACGCCGCTGCTGCGGCTCGACGCCCGGGACCGCAATCCGTGCCTGCAATCGCTCATCACCCTGGTCGAGTACCTGTTGGAGCCGCGCGTCTAGCCGTATTTTCCACGGGCAGAACATCATTCGTGGTGAAAGGCCCGGCCGGGCCGCTCGCGTGACGCATCTCGCAACGCCATCCATCCGAGCTGGAATCTGCGCTACGGTGAGCGCTTCCTGCCGGGTGAAGCGAAAGAGTTTCGGAATGCCGTTTGCGAGCCGCGGATCGGTCAAGATCCACTACACCGATACCGGCGGGCCGGGGCCGGCGGTGGTGTTCGGACACAGCCTGTTCATGGACCAGGAGATGTTCGCCCCGCAGATGGACGCGCTCGCGCCCGACTACCGGATCATCGCCATCGACTCGCGCGGGCACGGGGCCGGCGAGGACGATGAAACCCCGTTCAGCTACTGGGATCTCGCCCGTGACGCCTGGGTGGTGGTGGACGAGCTGGGTCTGGAGCGTGTCGTGGTGGGCGGGGTCGCGCACGGCGGGTTCACGGCCGTGCGCATGGCGCTGCTGGCGCGGCCGCGGGTGGCGGGGCTGATCGTGATCGGGTCGAGCGCGGCGGCCATGACGCCGCAGCGGCGTGCCGGGTACCGCGAGGTGCTCGACATGTGGGCGAGCAGCGCGACCCCGGGGCCCACCATCAGAATGGTGTGCTCGCTCATGATCGGGGGCACCGCCGCCGATCAGCAGCCGTGGCGGGCGAAGTGGGCCGCCGCCCCGCGCAATCGGATGCGGTTGGCGGGCGAATGCCTGGTCAACCGTGACTCGGTGCACGAGCTGCTCGGTGACATCGACTGTCCGGCGCTGGTGATCCGCGGGCTGGCCGATCAGGCCACCAGCGCCGAGGAGGTCGCGGAACTGGCTGCGGCGCTGGGCAGTCCGGCCCCGGTGCACACCATCGCCGGGGCCGCCATGACACCGAACCTCACCCACCCCGGCGAGGTCAACGCGCTGCTGCGGGAGTTCCTCGCCGCCCTGCCGTCCTGATCAGGTCTCGATCAGTCCGAGGAACAGCTGGTGCGCCGGACCCGGCGCGGTCCCGCGATAGCGCTGCACCCGCACGTCGAACACGGTGGCGGTGCGCGGATCGCGCAGCGTGAAGGTGGGGTCGTGGCGGCCGATGTGCACATGTCCCGCGGTCCACAGCCGCCGGAAGTCGGGTTGCTCGCCCAGTTCCCGTAGCAGCTGGTCGATCTCGTCGCGGTCGCGGGACCCGGCGGCGTAGGCGCGGAAACGCCCGACCATCAACTGGGCCTCGCGCTCCCACTCCTCGACCACGAGGCGTGCCCGCGGGTCGGTGAACATCCACCGCAGCACGTGGCCGTGTCGCGACAATCCCGGCAGCGCCGCGTCGAAGGCACTGTTGCACGCCACCACATGCCAGCCGTCGTCGAGGGCCGCCGCCAGATGCGGCAGCAGCGCGTCCAGAATGGTGCGCACCGCGCCCACCGCCGGATCCCCGACGCGCAGCGCCCGCGCGGCCGAGGCGGCCGGGCGCTGCTGGGCCAGGTGGTAGAGGTGGATGCGCTCGGCCACATCCAGCTCCAGCACCGCCGCCAGCGAATCCAGAATGGCCGGGCCGGGATTGAGCGCCTCACCCTGTTCGATCTTGGCGATATAGCCCAGGCTGGCGTGGGTGGCCTCGGCCAGCTGCTTCCGGGTCAGGCCCGCTGGATGCCGGCCGGTGGCCCGTGCGCGCCGCTCGCGCACGAACTCGGCCAGTGTGGGCGCGCGCAGCCCCTCGGCGGTCGGCAGCCCGAATTCGTTGTCGGCCAACGGCATCCCCTCGAACAGATCAGCGTGCCTCCACCCTAGGTGCCCGCCCGCCGCCGGGTGCGGTGGAACGACGAGCCGGGGTGCCCGGATGCGGCGGTACCACCGCCGGTGGTCGCGCTGCGGAAGCCTGTTTCGCGCAGTGGTGCTCGCGAATTCGCCTGCTCATGACTGGGGTATCCGAGCGGTTGCCAAGCGGGGAGCTCGCATTCGATATTGGCCGTGCGAGGGACGGCAGCGGCGCCGGCCGGGGAGACGATGGGGGTATCGGCGAATAGCGAGGAGCGGCACCGGAAATGGCCAGTAATTCATTGTCGGGCGACGAATCGGGGCTGCGGTCGCGCCCGATAGTGATCGGGGAACGATCGTTTCCCTATTATTTCGGTCGCCACTGCATCACCGAGATCGGTGCGGCCATCGCCGCGCTGGGCGCGGACCGGCTGGTATTCGTCACCGACGACGAGGTGCTGTCCCGCTACCGCCGTGATATCGACCGGCTGGCCGGATCGATTCCGTCCCTGATCCTTTCGCATCCCTCCGGCGAGTCCATGAAAACGCTGACCTGCTTGTCCGGCCACCTGGAAACCGCTTTGCGCGCGGGCATCACGCGACGGTCGATGGTGGTGTCCTTCGGGGGTGGCGTGCCCGGCAATCTGGCGGGGCTGATGGCGAATCTGCTGTTCCGGGGTGTGCGGCTGGTGCACGTGCCGACCACGACCATCGCGGCGATGGATTCGGTGCTCTCGCTCAAGCAGGCCATCAACAGCGGAGTGGGCAAGAACCATCTGGGCACCTATTACGCGCCCGAGGCGGTATTCACCGACGTCGAGTTCTTCACCACCCTGCCCGAGCGTGAATTGCGTTCGGGCCTTTGCGAAATGGCGAAGAACTGCCTCGCGATCGACCCGTCCGCATTGGCCGGGTTGCGGGCGGTGATCGGGAACATGACCGCACCGGATTCGCTGCTGTGGCTGCTGGACGCCAGCATTGCCGCGAAATCCGTGGTCACCCGGGACGACACGTACGAGCGCGGCGGGGGGCTGGTCCTCGAATACGGTCACACCGTCGGCCACGCCATCGAGATCTGCGATCATCGCGTGCGCGGCGCGGCGGGTCTGCCGCACGGCACCGCGATTGCGCTGGGAATGCTGGTGGCCGCGCACATCTCGCATGCGCGCGGGTGGCTGTCCGACGACGAGGTGAGCGTCCACTACGAGATCGTCACCGGTCTTGGGGTGGAACCAGCGCTGCCGGATTCGGTGCGCATCGACGATGTGCTCGCGGTGGTCGCCGACGACAACAAGAGGGGCTATCTGCCGCCTCGGCCCGATGCGGTGCCGTTCGTGCTGCTGCGCGCCCTCGGCCGCCCGGAGTACACCGGCGATCTGCCGCTGGTGCCGGTGGCGGTGCGCGAGATCCGCGCCGCCCTCGACGTGATCGCTCAGCCGTCGGCGTCCGCGCCGGTCGTGGTCGGGTAGGCCCGCGGTGCTCGCGATACTCGGCGGCACGCCGGTGCGCTCGGCGCGTGCGTGGCCACGCTGGCCCCGGTACGACAATCGCACCGCCGCGGAACTGCTTGCGGCACTGCACTCCTCGCGCTGGTCGGTCACCTGGTACAGCCCGAACGGCGGCAAGTCCCGGGAGCGGATGTTCGGGGAGGCGTTCGCCCGCTACAACGGCGCGGACTACGGGGTCAGCGTCGACCACGGCTCGAGCGCCCTGGTCATCGCGCTCGAAGCGCTCGGCATCGGCCCCGGCGACGAGGTGATCGTGCCCGCCATGACCTGGGTCGCCCCGGCCACCGCGGTGCTGCGGGTGGGCGCGGTCCCGGTGCTCGTCGACGTCGATCCCGCCACCGGCTGCCTCACCGCCGACCACCTCGGCGCCGCGATCTCACCACGTACCAGAGCGGTCATCGTGGTGCACCTGGCCTGTACCGCAGCCGAACTCGACCTAATCACCGCGGTCACCGACGCCGCGGGGCTTGAGCTGATCGAGGACTGCTCGCAGGCCCACGGCACCCGATGGGCCGGACGCGCGGTCGGCACCTTCGGCCAGATCGGCGTCTTCAGCCTCGGGGCCGCCAAATCCCTCGCCGCCGGGGAGGCGGGGGCCGCGATCACGGGCAGCCACGAGCTCTACCGGCGAATGCTGATGCTGCGCGCCGACTCCCGCGGATACACCGACGATGGTCCCAGGCCCGGGGAGTACGAGCTCGTCGAGGACGGCACGGTCATGGGCGCGAACTATTGCATGTCCGAGCTGACCGCGGCGCTGCTGCTCGACCAGCTGCCGCGCCTGGACGACCAGCACACGATCCGCGAGACGCGCGCCAAGGAACTCGAAACGGGGCTACCCGGAATCCCCGGCCTGGCGCCCATCCCCGTGCCCGCCCCGGTGGATCGCCGCGCGGTCTACGAATACGGAATCCGCTTCGAGCCAGGCACTTTCGGTGATGCCACCGTCGACCAGGTGGCCGCGGCCCTCACCGCCGAACTGGGCACCAGGGTCTACCCGCCGCGCGTGCCCCTGCACCGCAGCGCCCTGCTGCGCCCGCACACCAAACCCCGCTTCGCGCGCTGGTGGGCCGACGCCGTCGAACGCGCCGCCGGTCGCCCCTTCCCCGGAGCCGACCACTACCGCGACCACACCCTGCTGCTGCACCACAGCGTGCTGCTGGGCCGGCGCGGCGACGTCGACGACATCCTGACCGCGCTCGACAAGGTGCGCACCCACGCCGCCGACCTGCCCGCGCACCCCGTCCCCGAACCGAAAGGCATGGCATGACATCGGAACTCATGGCGGACTGGGAGAGCCGCATCATCGACGGCATCATCACCCGCCGGGCCGTCGAATCGGACTGGGACGAGCTGCGCGGGCGGTATGCCCGCGCATTCGGCGGGGTGAAGACTCACGACTTCGAGGCGTGGAAGCGGCAGTTCCGGCTCGAGGACATTGCGGTGGTCGAGGACGTCTCGATCGCGCGGCAACCGCGCATCGTGGGGACCGCCGCGATCATCCGCACCACGGTGACCGTGCCCGGCGGCGCGCAGTTGTCGGTCGCGGCGTGCGCGCAGGGCATGGTCGCCACCACCCACCAGAAGCGCGGCATCTACGCCAAGGTCCAGGCCGAGCTCATGACCATCGCCATGGAGACCGAGGCGGACGTGCTGGCCGCCATGCCCGGCCCGGGCGGCAGCTACGCCTATGTCGGGGTCACGACGCACACCCGGCACCTGCGCATCGACCGGGGGCACGCGAAACTGCGGGTCTCCGAGCGGGATTCGGCGTCGGTGCGGGAGGCCGGGCTGGCGGAATCGGTGGGGGAGCTGCGGCAGATCTACGCGCTGTGGCAGCAGGCCACCCCGGGCGCACTGGATCGCGGCGAATCCTGGTGGGCGAGTGCCATCAGCCCGCAGTCCTTCATCATCGTGCACCCGGACGGCTACGTGATCTACGACCTGGCCGGGAATACGGTGCTGGTCAAGGACTTCTGCGCGCTCACCGTGGCCGCGCACCGGGAACTGCTGCGGTGCCTGCTCGGGCAGGGCGAGTACACGGAGATCCGGATGGACACCGCGCTCGACGACCCCACCCCGCTGCTGCTCGAGGACTCCCGTGCGGCCGCGGTGACCGGAATCGACGCGGGCATGTGGATGTGGATCCTGAACCTGCCCAAGGCCATCGCGTCGCGGGAGTTCCGCGGCGACTTCCACGGGGTGGTCGAGGTCGCCGATCCGTGGGGCCTCAGTTCCGGCGCCTACCTGCTCGATATCGCGGGTGGTCGCGGCAGCTGGGCGCCCGTCGAGGAGGCCGTGGCCGATGTCCGCATCGGCCCGCTGGAACTCACCACCGCTTACTTCGGCGCCCACACCCTCGGCGAGCTCGCGCGCGCCGACCGCGTGGAGGAGATCGCCACCGGTGCCCTCGAGGCGCTGGACCGCGCCTTCACCCCCGCGCGGAAACCGTTCAACACCACCCCGTTCTGATCGAACTCCCCTGAGGACAGCACCGCCATGACAATGCCGCTCCCTCCGTCCATCTGCCCGGTGACCGGGGTCGTCGGATCCGGGGTCACCCGGGTCACCACGCCCACGGGCGATCCGGCCTGGCTGGCCACCGGTTACGAGCTGGTGCGCGACCTGTTCACCGATCTGCGGCTGGGCCGCGCGCATCGCACGCCGGAAACCGCGGCGCGGCTGGGGGAGTCGGCCTTCTCGGGCGGGCCGATCGGCAATTTCGACACCGAGTTCGAGGATCACGCGCGCATGCGCACCCTGCTGCAGCCGCACTTCTCGCCCAGACGGATGCGGGAGTTGCGGCCGCGGGTCGAGCAACTCACCTCGGAGCTGCTCGACGCGATGGCCGATCAGGGCTCGCCCGCCGATCTGCAGGCCGCGCTCGCCCTGCCGCTGCCGCTGCTGGTGATCTGCGAGCTGCTCGGGGTGCCGTACACCGACCGGAACCTGTTCCGGGACTGGGTCGACGCGGTCGGCAATGTCACCGACCGTGCCAAGGTCGAGCAAGGTGTGGCCGAGCTGTTCGCCTACTGCCTGGAGCTGGTCGGGGAGAAGCGGCGCGATCCCGGCGACGACGTCGTGTCCCGGCTGTGCGCGATCGACGGCGTCGCCGACACCGAAATCGCCACGCACGCCATGGTTCTGCTGTTCGCCGGGCACGAGACCTCGGCGGTGCAGATCGGGGTCGGGGTGCGCATGCTGCTGGAGAATCCCGGCCAGTGGCGGCTGCTGCACGAACGGCCCGAACTGGTGGCCTCGGCCGCCGAGGAACTGCTGCGCGCCTGCGACGCCAGCAGCCTGCCCCGGTACGCGCGCAGTGCGCTCGAGGTCGCCGATGTGGAGATCGCGGCCGGTGATCTGGTGCTGCTGGGCATCGCCTCCGCCAATCACGACCGGGCGCTGTTCACCGATCCGGAGCGCGTGGACATCACCCGGCAGGAGGCCGCGCACTTCCTGTTCGGCTACGGCCCCCGCTACTGCCTCGGTGCGCCGCTGGCCCGGCTCGAATTGCAGGTCGCCTTCGGGCAACTCGTGCGCCGATTCCCCACCCTGACCCTCGCCGTCGACCCGGCCACCCTCGCCGAGCGGGACGAGGTCTTCACCGGCGGACTGACCGCGCTGCCCGTGCACTGGTGACCACCCTTCAGCACCGAGGACTCACGAAATGGCTCTCGCCACCACCGATTCCGCGCCCCTCGTCATGACACAGCGGCGCATCTGGCTCATCTTCGCGGCCCTGTCCGCCGGACTGCTGCTCGCCAGCCTCGATCAGATGATCACCGGCGCGGCCATGCCCACCATCGTCGGTCAGCTCGGCGGCGTCCCGCACATGGCCTGGACCACCACCGCCTACCTGCTGGCCACCACCCTCGTCATGCCGCTGTACGGCAAGTTCGGCGACCTGTTCGGGCGGCGCCGGCTTTTCCTGTTCGCCATCACCGTGTTCACGGCGGCCTCGTTCGGGGCGGCGGTGTCGACCGGGTTCTGGGAGTTCATCGTCTTCCGGGCGCTGCAGGGCGTGGGCGGCGGCGGGCTGATGATTCTCGCCCAGGCCACCATGGCCGATGTGGTGCCCGCCCGGGAACTCGGCAAGTACGGTGCGCCGATGGGCGCGATCTACGGGCTCACGGCGGTCGGCGGACCCATCCTCGGGGGCGAGTTCGCCGATCACCTCGGGTGGCGGTGGTGCTTCTGGATCAATGTGCCGATCGGGTTGGCGGCCTTGATCATTGCCGCACGGTATCTGACCTTGCCCAGCAAGCGGCCGGCCGTGCGCCCGGACTATCTCGGGGCGGCGCTGATGAGCGCGGGCACCACGCTGCTCATCTTGATCAGCGACTGGGGTGGCAAACGCTACGGGTGGGGCTCGCCGACGATACTCGCCATGATGTTGACCGTGACGGTGGTGATCTCGGTGTTCATCGGCGTGGAATCGCGAGCCGGCGAACCGATGCTGCCGCTGCGACTGTTCCGCAACCGCACCTTCGCGACCACGTCGCTGCTCGGGTTCACCATGGGGCTGATCATGTTCGCGTCGGTGGCGTTCGTGCCGACGTTTCTCCAAATGGCCACGGGCGTCTCGGCGTCGGCGTCCGGGCTGCTGTCGATCCCCATGACCATCGGCATGTTCCTGACCGTGTCCGTCACCCTGGGCGCGGTGACCCGCACCGGCCGCTACCGGGTCTACCCGCCACTGGGCGTGGTCATCATCGCCGCCGGCATGATCTGGATGACGCGCCTGGACGCACACACCCCGGCGTGGGTGGTGTCGGCGATGTTGTTCGTCATCGGACTGGGACTCGGCATGGTCATGCAGCTGCTGGTGCTGCTGGTCCAGAATGCCGTTCCCGCAACGGATGTCGGGACCGCGACGAGTGCGAACAACTACTTCCGTGAGATGGGCGGCGCGCTGGGCGTCGCCATCTTCGGCTCCATCTTCACCCACCGCCTCACCGGCAATCTCGACGCCGCCTTCCGGGCGCACCCCGGCGAGGTGCTGTCCACCGGGGCCACCCCGGCGGCCCTGCCGCCGGCGGTCGTCAACCACCTTCCGGCGCCCCTGCGCGATGCCATCGTCGGGTCCTACGCCCATGCGCTGGTTCCGGTATTCGCATACCTGCTCCCCGGCCTGGCGATCGCCTTGATTGTGGCCCTGCTGATTCCACACATCCCGCTGGCGGACGTATCCGGTCTGGTGGCCCGCAAGGAGGCGATCCACGACGCCGACCGCGATCCGCGCGATGAGAAGGAACCCACGACGATCCTGGGCACCCCGCCCGCCTGACCCTCTCCCGCGCCGCAGAATTCACCCGCGGCCCGTTCACGCTGCACCAGCTGCGGCATTCGAAGCTGACCCACTCCGCCGAGGACGGGGCGTCCACGCCGATGCTGATGCGCATGAGCGGGCATTCCTCGGTGCGATCGCTGGCCAAATACGCCATGCCCTCGGCGGAATCGCTGATGGCATGGCAGTCCAAGACCGACCCCGCCGCTCGGCGACGCCGCTGATGCTGCGTTGTCGGCGCTGGGTTGCGGGCAGCCGCACAGGTGCGGCCGTTGAGTTCGCGGGTGGTGTGTCGAACTCAGTGGTGCTGCGACACCACTGACCGACAGCTGGTCGGTCCTGTCGAGGGGACTCGTGCCTCACGGCTGGAAGATCGTGCGATCCGACTCCGGAATCCAGCAGTCGGCCAGGATGTCGGCGCTGTAGTTCTGCCGGACGTGATCGATCAGGTCCGGCAGCGCAGGGTGGGGATCGGCGGTCGACCAGAGCAGAGCGTAGGGATAGGCGGGCTGGCCCTCCAGCTTCGCAATGCGCTTGGACACGGCCTGCTGCGTGAGCCCCAGCACCGCCGCCGCATATCCGAACTGCCCCTCGTCGACCGCCGTCACGAAGGCTCGTACGGCCGCTAGGTCCAGGTCTGTCACTCCACCTCCCTACACCGCATCCGTGCACAGTTGGTTGTGGAGGGTATCGCACCCAAAGCTCCGGCACAGGATCGGGAGCCCCTGCGCATCGAAAGGTTGCGGGCCAGATTTCGCACCGAACACCCTTGGCTCTCAGGAAATTTCGACCCGGACCGCGACACGCCCGGACGCATCACCCGCTCCGGCCACGCTGCCCCGCACCTCGGCCTCGCCGGACAACTATTGGTTGTGCAACCGAGACGGCCGGTTGTTTGTCCGACGGTCCGGCATCCGCTTTGATCACCTCCCGTGGCATGGGGAACGAATACGCTGCGGGCGGCCGCGCGAGGACCAGCGTTGGGCCGGGAGTTCTGGTGGCTGTGGGTTGCGTATGCGGCCAGCGCTTACGGATCCGGGTTCGGGCTCGGGGCATTTTCGATCGTCGCCGTACTCGCGCTGCACGCGGGACCCTCAGCGGTGTCGGCCCTGTCGGCGGCGGGGCTGGCCGTGGGTGCGGTGCTGGCGGTGCCGCTGGCCCCCTGGGTGGAGGCGCGTCCCAAGCGTCCGGTGATGATCGCGATGGACGTGGGCCGCTTCGCCGCGCTGCTGAGCATCCCGGCCGCCTACCTCCTGGGCATCCTGACCTATACCCACCTGCTGCTCGTGGTGGTGCTGGTGGCCACCGCCAAGATCGCCTTCAACGCGGCCAGCGGCGCCTATCTGAAAACGCTTGTGCCCAAACAGAATCTGATCGTCGCCACCGGACGGTTCGAAGCAACGACCTGGACCTCGGTGATCATCGGTCCGCCGCTCGGCGGCGCGGCGATCGGGATCTTCGGCCCGGTCGTCACCATGGCGGTCGACGCGATCAGCTATCTGCTCTCTGCGCTCGGCATCTCCGCGATCGGCAGAGGTGAACCGCACCCCGGCCATCCGACCACGCCGGGCATGCGCGTCGCTGATCTGCTCGACGGCTGGCGGCACATCCTGTCTCATCCGTCGCTGCGACCGCTGCTGTTCAACACGAATCTGTGCAACGGGCTCATCATGGCCGGCGAACCGCTGATAGCGGTGCTCATGCTCCGCCAGCTCGGCTTCGCGCCGTGGCAGTTCAGCCTGGCCTTCGCCGCACCGTGCGTCGGCGGACTGATCGGTGCCCGCAGCGCGGCACCGCTCGCGCAGCGGTTCGGGCGGCATAGGGTCATGATCGCCTCCGGCATGCTGCGCGCGTTCTGGATAATCGGCCTGGCCTTCGTGCCTCGCGGCGTGCCCGGCCTCGCGCTCGTCATCGCCGTGCAGTTCGGATTGGTCACCAGCTGCGGTGTCTTCAATCCGATCTTCGCCGCCTACCGCCTCGAACAGACCCCCAAGGCACTCACGGCGCGCACCCTGTCCTCGTGGTCGGTGACCAGCAACCTGTCCATAGCGGCCCTGACGATGGTGTTCGGCGTACTCGCCTCCTCGACCGGCGTGCGCACGGCGCTGGCGGTTGCCGGGGTCGCCATGCTGGCCACTCCTCTGCTGCTGCGCGGTGTGCGAGCGACCCCGACGCCGCAGCCGGTGAGCGCGTGAGGCGAGTGACATCGACGCAGTCGGGATCGATTTGCCCGATCGTCCGGACCCGTGACCAGAGACGAGCGGTGAAGGGGTCGTAAAGTTGGGTTGAGCGGCGAAAGGTCGTGTGGGGCAATCGTGCAGGGGCGGGCGTGGCGTTGATGCTGTCGGGGAAGATCGTCGAGTTGACCGAGCTGACGGTGGCCGATGTCGCGCCGCTGACAGCGGCGGCCTGCGAATCGCGCACCTCCTACACCCACGCCCATGTCCCCGCCGACAGCGCGGGCATGCAGCGCTGGGTGGACCAGGCGCTGGCCGCCCGCGCGGCCGATCGGCAACTGCCGCTCGTGATCCGCCGGGCAGGCTCCGCTGACGTCCTCGGCACCAGCAGCTTCCACCTCGAACAGTGGCCCTGGCCCGCCCACGCCACCGCGCGACCCGACACCCCCGACGCCGTCGAGATCGGCTCCACCTGGCTGGCGCAGTCCGCCCAGCGCACCGGCGCCAACCGCGAAGCCAAACTCCTGATGCTCGACCACGCCTTCACCAGCTGGCAGGTCCACCGGGTCCGCTTCCGCACCGACGTCCGGAACGCCCGTTCCCGCCAGGCCATCGAACGCCTCGGCGCCACCCTGGACGGCATCCTCCGCGCCGACTTCGCCGGCGCCGACGCCACCATCCGCGACTCCGCGTACTACTCCATCCTCGCCACCGAATGGCCCGCCCTCCGCCCGCAACTTCTGGCCGCAACCCGGACACGAGAATTCGCCGATCCGGACCTCGGCCTCCACCCCCACAGCGGCAGTGCGTAGTACAACTACAACATGGGAAGAGCGCCAACAGTCGTTCTCTACGTCCTCGCACTGATTGTCGTAGTCGTCGGCGTGGACATCCTCTTCTTCCGAAACCATTTCTGGGAACGCCTGATGGTGAACATCGGCATCGTCCTGATCTTCGCAGCCTTCTACCTGAGGTTCCTGAAGAGCTAGCGCCGGTGAGACGCTTGGTCATCCAGTCGTAGACCTCGTACGCGGTCCGCAGTCGCCGGACACGGGCGGTGTCGGTCCCCGCCAATTCCATTCCGGCGGCGGTGACATCGCGGAATGCGGCCAGGCCGGCCACGCGCCGCCGAACCACGGTCTCCCACGCGTCGTCGTCCATCCGGTAATAGTGGGTGCGCTCACCGGGTTTGGTGCGTCGCCGCAGGAAACCGGCGTCGGTCAGTACCCGCATATTGGTCGCAAGCGACGCCCGGCTCGCACCGACCGCCGCCGCAATCTCCTCAGCCGACTGCTCTGCGGGATCGCAGATCATCAACCACCCCAGGATCCGACCCGCAATGGGCGGCACCCCCGTACTCCGCGGTGCAGAACATCGCCACCTGCTCGACCCACTCCAACACTCGCGTCCTCGACTACCGCCGCACCGGAGGCCGTTGAGCTGATCGCCGGCAATCGAACCGACGAAACTCGGTCAGTCCGCCTGCGGGCCGAGTTCCTTGTCGAAGCCTTCCTCGACGCGGGTCAGGAAGCCGGTGATCAGAGTGAGTTCCTCGACCGTGTAGGCGGACAGGGCGCGCCGCCAGGTGCCGAGGAGGGGACCGTAGAGGGGGGCGATGTCGGCCCGAGCGCGGGCATCGTTCAGGTGGATCAGGACACGCCGCCGGTCGGCGGCATGCCGGACGCGAGTGACGAATCCGGCTTTCTCGAGCCGGTCCACCAGACCGGTCATGGAGGCCGTGGTGAGACCGGTGAGTTTCGCCAGTTCACTGGATGTGCACGGGCCCGACTGCAGCAGTTGCAGTACCTGCATGTCGGTGGCGTTGATACCCAGGCGCGCGGCGGCGCTCTGATTCATTCGCATGCCGCGTTCGGCCGTGCGGCCGATTCCGGCCAGGGCGGCGTCGATCAAATCCGTTTTCCTCGTTGACATCTCGCAAGCCTCTCGTCATCCTTATTACTAGGTAACCTAGTAATCAAATTTCCGTGTATTCAGGATAGTCAATCGAAGGACCGTGCGAGTCATGTCCCGATCACCGTTCCCTGCCCTTGCCCTCCTGGGCGTCACATTCGTCGTCGTCACCGCACCCGCGGCGGTGGCCGAGCCCGACTCCGGCGCGGCCTATCTCGGGCGCTGGAACTACGACTTCCCCGACCACTCGACCATGGTCAACTACGCGACCGAGAACATCCCCGGCGTCCCGGACGGGCCGCAGATCGGCGACATCATCTTCACCTCGTCCGCCCCCGGGCGGGTCACCGGGCGCACCGACGTGGGCTGCACCTGGGAATTCAAGTCCGTAGCCGACGGACTGGCCCTCGACCCGCCCAACCAGACCTGCCACAACCCCACCTTCGGCTACTCCTACACCACCACCGCCTGGACCGTACGGGTACACGGCGACAAGGAAACCGAATCCATTACCGCCCTCAGTCATCACCAGGACGCCGACTACACCTTCACCCTGCAACACGGGGCGCGTACCAGGGTCCGCGAGGACGACCCGGACGCTGCGAAAGCCTTCGAGGGAAACTGGTCGGCCGACAACGCACCACAGGGAAACGTCACGCTCGCAAGGAATTACGGCGACCGGCTGGTCGCCCGCACCGGCGATGGCTGTACCTGGACGCTCGTCTCCCGCGGCGACACCGCCAAACTCGATCCCCCCGCCCAAACCTGCACTCAGGGCGATTCCGCTGTGACACTACGTTTCTGGACCATTGCCGACTCGGGCGATCACCAGATCTCGACCATGACCGGCACCGACGCCAAGGGCGACCCCATCATGATCAACAGCGAACTCACCCGGCACTGAGAGATGTTTCCACCCTCCCACGGCCCGACCGACCGGCCGCCACCCACAGGTCAGACGAGTTCGACCTCGTCGAACCGGACAGTGAAGCTGTGGCGGCGTTCGCTCAGGACGCCGCCCTCCCGGTGGACCAGGCCCTCGCTGAAGTCGATGCGTAGCTCTTCCCGGTGCTTGTCGACGGTGCGCACGACGCCGCAGATTCCGATGAACGGCCCCTCCGGGAAGTACACGACGTCGCCCGGACCATATTCGGTAAAGCCCACGCGGCCACAGTAATCCACACCGCTGTTCTTTGCCTGTGGGCGCGCT
This sequence comes from Nocardia sp. NPDC059236, assembly GCF_042754085.1. Lineage (NCBI taxonomy): Bacteria > Bacillati > Actinomycetota > Actinomycetes > Mycobacteriales > Nocardiaceae > Nocardia > Nocardia sp. NPDC059236. The sequence continues at coordinate 455,318 of NZ_JBHZAF010000005.1, read as the reverse complement.
GGCGTGGTCGCCACCGTTCCGGCCGATCGATATGACATGGTGGACCGATGGCCACCTGGAGAGAGTTCGAGCATGCCGCGCCCGAACTGGCCGCCGCCGTGCGGGCCAGGTTCGAGGCGACCAAACACCACGTGCTGGCGACCATCCGCCGCGACGGCGCACCCCGGGTCAGCGGCACCGAGGTCGAGTTCACCGAGAAGGATCTGAAATTCGGATCGATGGCCGATGCCGTGAAGGTCCGCGACCTGCAACGCGACGGCCGCTGCGCCCTGCACGCCAACCCCGGCGACGGTTCCATGGACGGCGGCGACGGCAAAGTTTCGGGCGTCGCGGTCGAAATCCCGGTGCGGGACGGCAATTCGTTCCGGCTCGATATCCGAGAAGCCGTGCACACCACGGTCGACGGCGACGAACTGGTCATTCGATGGTGGACACCGAACAACGGATTGCGCGAGATCCGCCGGAAATAGTCGGTCGGGCCCGCGCCGACTCACCCTCGGTGCGGGCTCGACACCCGGTCATGCCGTATGAGAACGGTCTTCGTGCCACTGCTCGACAGCAGTTTGCACAGCCAACTCATCTTCCTTGGCATGCGCACCCGAGGCCCCCGCTGCGCCGAGAATCACTCCGTTCTCGGTAACGAGAACGCCGCCGGCGTACGGCACGAAATCACCGCCATACAGATGCTGGATACTGCCGGTGATCGCCCCTGGCAATTCGACGCCCCCGGATGCCTGCAGCGTCAGCAACGCCGTGCGGGCCTTGGCCACCGCAATCCGGCTCGTCATCGGCATCCCGCCATCCGCACGCCGCAACACGATCACCGATCCGGTGACATCGACAACGGCCACCGCAAGTGGTGGAAACCCATGCTCGGCCCCAACCCGCAGTGCGGCCGCCACCAACCAATCAGCATCAACCAAAGCCAAACCCGGCAACCGGGCAGTCTCACCCATCCACACACCCTAACCCCGCGCTCGTGAACAGCCGTCCACCCGGTGGCTCGAATTCGCCTCGTAGTCAGTATCTTCGGCGAAAGTCGAGGGGGTAGTGGCGCAACCGGCCGAACTCCGGCGCTCGGCCTGACCAGGCCTTGAAACCGGTTGACCTGTGCGCTACCTGGGGATGTTCCTGCCCGACCCGCTCGACGTCCCCGCGGAACTGGTCGACTACCTCGCCGAACAGCTCGATATCGCGGATCCGGCGTGCGTGAAGTCCTCCACCGACCGGGAGAAAACCAAGCTCGAGCATGCGTGGGAGATCCAGCGCGAGTACGGGTTACGCCCGTTTGCGGAGGTCGAGGCCGAGTTGGTGACGTCGATCGGTGACCAGAGGTGGATGACAGGCGACGGCCCGAAAGCGATCTTCGAGAGGCGGTGGCGTGGCCTCGGAACCGTCGCGGGCTGCTGCCCCAGGGTGTGACGACGCTGGAACGTCTTGTCACGCAAGGCCGTCAAGCGGCTGACCAGTGGTTGTGGGCGCGGCTGGCGGGACCGCTGGCGCTGGTCGATACCGGCTGCTGCTCGGGATGCTGGAGCCACGCCTGGAGGATCGTCGGAAGGTGAGACAGGACGGAGACCCTGATCTTGGAGTGGCGAGTAGCGAAGGAGGTAGCGCGATGTCGAAGTCCGGCAGCAAAGGCGGTAGCCACAGCGGCGGCAAGATGACCGGCGGCAGGGCCTCCGCGATCCAGAGCGCCAGAGCCCGCAACCCGTGCAGGTGAGGGAACACTACCGCGATCAGCCCGATATCGGAGCACCGGCAATACACTCGGTCATCGGGCACCCGAACAGCAAGCGCCCCTGCGGATTACGGGCCGGCAGATCACGAACAGTGGGCCAGAACCAGGATTCGTGGGTCGTCGATATTCCGGCCCGGTCGCAGGCGCGATACCGCGATGGCTCGGTTATGCTGGCGATGTCGGAAAGGACCTGGGTCGGCATCGGTAAGCCCGACCCCCTCCGCGAGAGGCTCCGTGTCGCCACGTCAGTGGTGACCCCGCGGCAAGCAATCGGCGAGACGCCGAGGGCTTGACGTGGCTGCCTGTCTGAGGTCTTGTCGGTCTCTCGATCGTCCTCGCCTCCTATCGAGTTCGAGGAGCACGCATGCCCATCATCCGCGTCGACGGAACCGTCACCCAGATCAACGTGTTCACCGTCGATCCTGGTCAGCAGCAACCGCTGATCGACTATCTGGCCCGCGCCGCACAGGTCGCCAGCGAGGTTCCCGGCTGGATCTCGGCCAGCCTGCACCGGAGTCTCGACGGCACCAGGGTCGTCAATTACGCCCAGAGCGAGGACATCGACGCCGCCCGGCGCGTCATCGAGCACCTGACAAACGAGGGATTGATCCAGGGCAACAAGGCCTTCGGCAATGCCGGCCCAGGTCTGTACCAGGTGAAGTTCACCCTTGACCACGATCGCCATTAGCCGTCTCGGCTGAGTACGGTTCAGGCACACAATCACCAAATGTGTGCCTGAACCTACGGATTGACCCCGCCTTCGCCTGCCTATCAGTAGCCCGAGTACTACCGGGACCCCGGTATACCAATAATTGGTATTCTCGGGGTCGACGCGGTCGCGGATCGCAGCGGTGCGTTGACCGGGGCTCGACCGCATCACGGATCGGGCGACGGTCACATGCCAGAGGACCGCGGTATCCACAACTTGTCTTGGTGAGTCATTGAGCCCCATCGCCTCTCACGCCGAGGATGGAACAGGCGCATTATGGGGCAACGGTTGTAGTCGTGTCGGGCGGTTCGTTGTGTCCGCGAGTCAGCTTTCGTACTGCTCTCGGATGTTGACGACCTTCCCGTCGGCGATGTGAATGGTGGCGATCGGGACCAATGAGCTCCGGTGGTCGGCTTGGGCCAGTGCCCGCAACCCGGGCAGCCGCACGGCCACAACAGGGTTCGCCAGCCGAGCCCAGTCCGCGGACGCGACCAACGCCAACAGTGGCAGCGGATCCGTCAAGAAATAGCAACAGCCACAACCGATTTCGTGATTCCTTGGACCCCGCCCGGGGCATCACTGCGTTAGCGGCGGATTCCGGCCGGTTGCGCCACTACCCCCGTCGACCCCACGTCCGAGCAACGGTGGAGTGAGGCCGGTTGGCCTGTATATCCACGGGCCAACCGGCGAGTCCTCCAGGGAACTGCCGGATCCGGGCCGGATGCCTCAGCGGACGACGTCGAAGATGATCTTCTGGATTCCGTTGGAGTAGGTGGCGGCCTCGACCAGCTTCAGCTTCTGGGCGTCCTTGTCGGACTCGGAGAACAGGCGCTTGCCCGCGCCGAGCAGGACCGGGAAGACCAGCAGGTGATAGCGGTCGATCAGGCCCGCGTCGGAGAGGGCGCGGTTGAGCGAGGCGCTGCCGTGGATGATGATCGGGCCGCCGTCGGTGTCCTTCAGGGCGGCCACCTCGTCGACGGAGCGCAGGATGGTGGTCTCGCCCCAGTTCGTCACCAGGTCGGCATCGGTGAGTGTGGTGGAGACGACGTATTTCGGCATGCCCTTGTACCCGGCGAAATCCGCCATGTCCGGCCACACCGGGCTGAACGCCTCATAGCTGACGCGGCCCATCAGCATCGCGGTGGCTTCCTCCTGCTCCCGTCCCTTGATCTCGTAGGCCTCGGGAACGAATTCGACATCCTTGAAGGTCCAGCCGGAGTTCCGGTAGCCGGGTTCGCCACCCGGTCCCTCCACGACGCCGTCGAGGGAAATGAAGGCGGTGCTGATGAGAGTGCGCATGCTCTGCTCCTTGATATGTGGTGTGTCGGTTGGTGATTCGAATGGTTCGGCGGGGGCTGCTTCAGCTCAGCAGGCTGGTGAGCCACTGCTGCCAGGCGGCCTCGGCCCCGGCGGTGTCGGGACCGAAGAGGTGATGGAACATCAGCGCGAGTCCGGTGGGGGCGTGGTGGAAGGTGTAGAGCCCGTCGGCCGTACGGATCTCGAAACGCTCGTCGTCGGCCCACACCACCTCACCGTCCAGCGCCGGCAGGCCCGCCGGTTCGGCCTGCACCCGCGCGCCCACCGCCACCGGGTCCGGTAGCGCCAGCGCCCGGATGAGCGCCGACCGCACCGCCTGCCCGGAAGAGCCCATGGCGACGGCGAATACGGGAGCCGCGATCCGGCCCGGGAAGTGCGTCAGGTACTCGCGCAGCGTGTTCAGGTGGAACGGCCAGCCGCGGCGCAGGGCGTCGTATTCGTCCTGCCAGTCGTCGCCCAGCATGCCGCTGTGGACCACCCGCAGCACGGTGCTGCCACCCTCGCGCCCCTCGAGCAGATACTCGAAGGCCATGAACCGGCCGTCCTCGTCGGTACCGGTGCGGGTGGCGAAGTGCTTGCCCGGCTCGTACGCGGTGATTACCGACTCTTCCCGCCGGCCGCCGGTATCCATGGCGGCGATCCCGCCCGTCCGTGCCTCGACCTCGTTGCGCCCCATGAACCAGGAGTCGATTCCCGGCCCGGTCGCGATCGCCTCCCAGACCTGGTCCGGACTCGCGGGCAGGGTCGCCTCCAGCTCGATCTCGAACGGATGCCCCATCGTCAGTTCTCCTGTCCTGCTTCGGATTCGGTGTTCTTCCGCGCGGCGGGTATCTGGTGCATGCCGACGACCACCCGATGGTCGCGCCCGCCCGGTGCGGACTCGTCGTGGTAGCGGCTGACCAGTGTCGTCACCGCCTGTGCCAGCTCCTCGGCGAATGCCGCCCGGTCGGCCGCTGAGGCGAACCGCACCTGCGCATCGATCCCGAAGGTCGTGACCCGCCGCTGCGCCCGGGCCGCGCCGGTCAGCAGCGCCCCGACCTCCTGCACCAGCCGCGCGCCCAGCGCCACGAGCCACCGCGCCGACAACTGGTCGGGCGAGCGCGCCGGATCCGGACTGACCGCACCCAGCACGCTGGGGGAGATCACGTAAGAGGCTGCCGTGGCCCGGAATACACGCTCGGTGACATTGCCCTTGCGCCGCTCCTCGACCAGCTCCACCAGCCCGTGCCGCTCCAGCTCCTTGAGGTGGTAGTTCACCTTCTGCCGCGGTAGCCCGAGCCGACCGGCGAGCATCGCGGCCGAGCCCGGCTCGGCGAGAGCGGCGAGGATCCGGGACCGGATCGGGTCCAGGGAAGCCTCGGCCGCAGCGGGTTCTTCGATCACAGCGACGTCCAGCACCACCCCAGAGTCTCACCGACAAAAATATTTGTCAAGGAAGATGAAGTTGTCGGTTGCCGAGTGCCGCGGGTCCCGTCGGCGGTCGACCGGGTTTCCGGCATTGACACCGGCCGGGTCGCGCCGCACGCTGCGCCGGTGACGATTTTCTTCATCGTGGCCATCCCGACAGCGGCGGCTCCATCGACTGACGCGCGATGACCGTTCCTGCCGACTTCGGTCCGGACGCCTACGTCGTACGCACAGGACTGTGGCGGTGGCGCCGTGCGTCGCACGGCCGAGTGGTCTTCGCCGTCCACGGTGCGGGTGTCTACTTCGCTGCCGACGCGTTCGGCCCTGCCCAGACCGTGCCCTGGTCGCGAATCTGCGCGATCGAACTGTTCACCGAAACCACCTCGACACCGCGAAATCAGTTCCGCCACCGCTGCATCGGCGTGCGGGCCCGCGGCACCACCCAACCCTCCCGAGGCGGTCCGGCCGCCCGCCCGATACCCGAGTCGTCGGCCCGGCTCCTGCGCGACGCCGGTCGCGCCGACCTGATCCCGGGCGCCGACGGCACCATCCGCTGGGCATACCGCCGCATGACGGGCTGGCGCGTATCGCGTGAGAGCCTGACCGCGGCAGTCACCTGCCACGCTCCGCACATTCCGGTCATCGACGGTCCGTCCTGGCCGCCTGCCCTGACCTGGTCCGAGGCGCTCACGGCCCGCAAGCGACGGCCTCGGTGACGTCGGCGCCGCGGTGAGCCGCGTCACCCGACACGCGCCGCGATGTCACACATCGGGCTCGAATGGTGTCTTCATGTCCGATACCACCAACGGTGAAGGAGGGCGGACATGGAACGGGTCGTCAGGGTCGTCGTGGTCGGCGGCGGATATGCGGGGATCATCGCGGCCAACCGGCTGCGGACTCGGGAGGACGTGCAGATCACAGTGATCAACCCGCGGCCGCAGTTCGTGGAGCGAATTCGGTTGCACCAGTTGGTCGCCGGCTCCGGTTCCGCCGCGGTCGAGTACGACGCGCTGCTCGGCGCGGGGATCCGGCTGATCGTCGATGAGGCGACGGTGATCGATGGGGTGCGGCGCAGCGTGGCGCTGAAGAGCGGAGGCAACGTGGCCTACGACTACCTCATCTACGCCGTCGGCAGCCACGGGGCGGCCCCGGCCGTCCCGGGCGCAGCCGAATACGCCTACGACATAGCGGAATTCGAGCACGCCGAGCAACTGCGCGACGCGCTGGCCGGTGCGGACGCGGCCGCACCGGTGACCGTGGTCGGCGCCGGGCCCACCGGCATCGAAACCGCCGCCGAGCTCGCCGAGCAGGGCCGTCCGGTCACCCTGGTGTGCGGGGGCCTGCTCGGCCCGTACCTGACAACGACCGCCCGCCGCTCGGTCGCCAGGCAACTGACCACACTCGGCGTGACCATCGTCGACGGTCCGGATGCCAAGGTCACCGCCGTTCACCCGCACAGCGTCGTGCTGGCCGACGGTCGCGAACTGCCCAGCCCGATAACAGTGTGGACGGCCGGTTTCGGCGTCCCGGACCTGGCTGCCCGCAGCGGCCTGAGCACCGACGCCGTCGGCCGCCTGCTCACCGACGAAACCCTCACCAGCATCGACGATCCGCGCATCCTGGCCGCCGGTGACGCCGCCGCCCCCTCCGGCCAACCCCTGCGCATGAGCTGCCAGGCCGCCATCCCGCTCGGTGCCCACGCTGCCGGAACCATCCTGAGCCGCCTCGCCGAATCCGAGCCCGCCGCAATCGATATCGCGTTCATCGGCCAGTGCATCAGCCTGGGCCGCAAACGCGCGACCATGCAGCTGGCCCACTTCGACGACACCGCCCGTCGGGCCTACCTCGCCGGCCGCGTTGCCGCCACCGTCAAGGAGGCGATCTGCAAATCCACCGTGTGGGGCCTCGCCCGCGAAGCCCGCAAACCCGGCTCCTACGCCGCCATCAAGGGCGGCAAGCGTCAGCAGCGCATCGCGGCCGCCACAGCGATGGCCGATCATAGGTAGGGGTGAAAGTAGGAATCGCGTCAGGTGGCACATGAAGCCGCTCAAATGCCTTGCGGCAAAACGCCGCCGCGCTTTCATTGCGTCGGGCGACCAGCGGTTTCAGTAGGTTCCGGGCTTGCCGGCCGGGCAAATCGGGCGTCCCCGTCGCGCCTCGGCCGCGGAGTGCGTAGGTGGCGCTACGGTTCCGCCATGATGCTGCTGCAGCCGCCCACGATCGCGTCAGCGCAGGAGAAGGGGATGATCCTCGATGTGGCCGCTCTCGGCCGCCACGATCCCCTCGGTGCCGACATCCCGTACGTGCGCGCCACCGACGGCTGGATGTTCGAGCTGCCCGAAGAGTTGCGGGAGTGGGCGACGTTCGTCATCGGAGGCAATCTGCACAACCTCCAGGCCGGATACCCGTCGGAGTTCCCGTGTCGGATCGAATTCGGGGTGCGCGACGGCCGCATGTACGCCGAGATGCTGTAGCTCGCATAGGGGCCGAAGACCGGGAGACACGCTCATGTACCAGGCGACACGATTCTTACCGGCACCCCTACCAGGGCACATCCCGAACTTCGTTGGATTTTCGGCGATTACTACTTTCGCCGCCAATTGCATTGGATGCGAACTCGCGATGGTATGCACATCGACCGGTTCGGGGTAGCAATTGCGGCTCCTGGCAGTGGATTTCGGATGCCGCGGCACTGGTGATGGTAGCGATCCCCTGCGCGTCGGAGGCCGAGTGTGGCTCAACTGCCTGCGGATTCATCCATCACTCGCATACGATGCGACTTTCTCGCATCAGATGCGAGTGATGGAGGGTCGGTATCACCGGCATCGGTCTGATGATCGCGTGAGAACGATCCGCCGAACGGCTCCAGGCCTACCTGCAGGACATCAGAGACGCACTAAAGGCTGCCTACGCACGCATTACCGGCCAGAGTCCGCGTGACAGTCCAAGCCTCCTTCGGCGGCGGGACTGCCGCTTTGCACGCAGCGGCGGTGAAGCAGCACATCTTCCCTCGAACCGGCGAAACCCACCGAACCACCGATGGTCGAGGGGCATCCCGGTGTTCAACAGCCAGACGAATGAAGCGACGAACATGAGCAACGACGCGAGCAAGAGGGCTTTTGGCTTTGGCCACGAGCGACGAGCGTACGGGCAGCCCGTGACAGGCCGTTCCGCTGGCACCCGCACCGCGTGCCAGCGGAACGGCCACCGAGTGGCATGTCGTTTTGGGGTACACCCCGGCACCACACTCCGACCTGCGGCGAAAAGTGTTGATCTAGGGCCGATTACCGATATTTCCTGACAGGCACCGTATTCGGCACTGTGCCCGTGGGCTCTACGAGTCGGTGCCGGCCACCGGCCGCGGGTGCCGCCGCGGGGCGCGCAACTGTGGGCATGTCCAGCAGAGCGTGCAGACGGGCGATGAAGACGTCGATGCTGCCGTAGCGCGCGAGGACCTGCGCGAGCAGCTCGTACACGGTCGATCCCATCAAATCGGTCATTTCACCCCATCAAGGTTCACCGATCCGGTCGGGCCGGTTCCCTCCGGCATTCTGCACGACAATCTCGATCACGCAGCTAATTCGGAGATATCTGCGACCTTCCGTGCCTGGGCACTCTCGATTCGTGCCACCCGTGCGGTATTCGGGCAGCTCCGACACAGGATCTGAGTACGGTGCAGAGCGGGTGAGCTGATCGTGGAGCGCGGCAGGAATCAGGGTGCGGTTATCGCGCCGCATTCTCACGTCGGACCATCCGACCGGGGTCACAAGTGGACGACTCCGGAACTGATGCCCCGCTTCGCCAACTCCGAGCGGCGCATCGTGCTCGGCAGCCGGGTGGATCGGCCCACAGACTCTTCCTATCCACCCGGCCCGAGCAGCAATCGGACCGTCACGGTGGAAATGGTCGTGTGCTATGAGCAGTACGGATGCGCGTCGCCGCCGGTCGAGGGCGCCGGGCTCTGGTGGTGGTGAAGGCATGTGCCGCCTCGCAGACCTGCACGTGCTGTGTGCCCAGATCCACCGGTGACAGTCGATGATCGCCATCGGTAATGAGCTGCACGACCGCTACCCGGAACTGTTGCCGGTGCTGAATCGATGGATGCCATTGCAGGAGAAAGACGCTGAGCCGGGTGCGGCGCTCGAACTGACATGGGTGAGGCCGGAACCTGCCCGCCTCACCCACTTTCAAGATGAGGGCTGGTTGCGACACCAAGTCTATCTAGATAGAGTTAGCGCGTGGTTGTTCGCCGTCCCTCAGCGCAGACGAGACTTGTTTTGGACACCTTGATGGTTCCCGGTGATGAGTGGCGGCACGGGTACGACCTGGCGGGGGCGAGCGGGCTCGCGGCAGGCACGTTGTACCCGATCCTCGGTCGGCTCACCGATCGCGGAATCCTCGAAAGCCGATGGGAAGAGGATCCGCCGGTCGGCAGGCCACGGCGGCATCTGTACCGGCTCACGCGGGATGGTCGGGCATTCGCCGAGCAGGTGGCCGTTGCCGCGCAATCGACGCGACCGCGCCCTACGAGCGGCTCGCCGCGACTGGCGGGCGGTCTGGCATGAATTACCCCGACCGGCTGACTCGCGCACTGTCGTTCGGCGTGCGGCTACTGCCGTCGGGGCGTCGCGACCTGGGAGCGGCCATGCTCGCCGAGGCCGCGTTGATCAGTGCCGGTCCCCTCCGCCGCCGCTGGTTGCTCGGCACGGGTTGGTTCATCGCGAAGGAAGGCATCATGACCTGGCTTAAACTCATCTCCATCGCGGGCAGCGCGCTGTTCATCCTGTGGATCCTCTACAACGGCATGGATTCCGGCTGGGCCGGTACCGGACCCGAGATTGTCTCCTATGTCGCCATCATGGCGCTGTTGGCTTTGAACATTGTGCTGATGAGCCGCGGCCTGCTGGCCCAACGACGCGGCACCGGAGGTAGCGGTGGTTCCGACCTCGCCGTGATCGATCAGTACTGAAGAACCGGTCCTCTCCTGAGACTCCTCAGCCAAGCACAACGATCCCACCCCGAACCCCGAACCGGCGAATCACCCTCTACCAGGGCACATCCCGAAATCCGTTGGTTTTTCGGCGATTACTACCGGAACCCAGCTTCGCGGGTCTTTGTCACCCTGGTGCACAACGCAATCCGGATTGTGATGTGTCGGAGGAGATTCCGAAGTCGTCCAGAGTGCCGCGCCGACCGCTCGGCGCTACGCCTGCCATGTCGCGATGGCGATGCAGGTGCCGCTGAGGATGAGGGCGATTCCGAAGCAGCGCAGGGCGTTTGCGAAGGCCCTGTACTTCAGGGCGGCGATCCTTGCCAGGGCGTGATTCTGGGTCCAGGCCTCGACGAGCGTGGCCATCGGGTCCAGATCGCTTGGTGGACACGAGGAATCGGCGACGCTGGGCCATGAGAAGCGGTTTTGCGTGGATGCGCCGCCGGATCTGGGCTTGAGCGCCTGATAGGCGAAGCCTGCAGTGGCAAGGATCGCGCAGCATAGCAATCCCAGCGGGACGGACAAGATCCACTTGTGCCGGAAGGCCGGGTTGGACAGGGCCGCGTGGAGAGTGTCGATGTTCGACGCGGTGCTCGCGACGAGGATGCCGAGTGCGGCGGTGAGAATGGTCACCTTGGTATCGGCATTCTTGATCCAGTTGCCGAATTCGGTCATCGCGAGTTTGGCGTCCTCCCACGGGGGTACCGCGGGAGTGGCGGGCGGCGCGGCAGGGGGCTGGCTGCGCCGGATGATCCAGTTCATGTGATCCGACCCGAGGTGGTGATGGAGCGCGGTTCGTCAGGGATCTGTCACTTGAAACCCGAGATGGGTTACGAGACAGGCCATTCCAGTTCGTCGCTCTCCGCGGACGCGATCAGATGCGCTTCGACTTCGGTCTGGATCCGGTCCCATGCGATAGCCCTGATGGCTAGCTGCCGTATTTCGGACACGCTGTACATGAGTTGGGTGGCCTCAAGCCGGTTCGTCATCATGCGCCTCCCTGCCGCGGGTCCGAGTCATCTGCGTTTCATAGAAGGCCCTGGTCGCCCGCATGTTGCCTACACACGAAGGTACGGCGAGACTGGAGGACAATCAACTTGATCAGACCTTGAGACAACTTGTCCCAACATGACTTTGGAGGACATGCCGTGAATGATGGTGGGGCGCGAGTGCGGGCCTTTGACCCGAACAAGCCCCGGCGGATCAGCGCCGAAGAGGTACGGCGGGTGGTGCTGGAGACCGCGGTCGAGTTGGTGAACGAGAACGGGCTGACCGTGAGCCTGCAGCACATTTCGATGGACTACATCGTGGCGGCCGCCGGTGTCGCCCGCAGCGCGGCGTATCGCATCTGGGGTTCGCGGGAGAACTTCTTCGACGAGTTGCTGCTGGAGTTGGCGAGCAAGCCCGAATGGGCTCCGTCGGTACACGATCCCGACACCTTGCGCACGGCGATACGCGCACTGCAAGAGGCCTTGCAAGAGGCGCCGAACCTTCTGGCGGATCCGGCCATGCGGCGGGCCGTGGTGGTCGAGATGTGCAGGACCGGAGCAAAGGTCAACTACGACAACGTGATCAAGCGTCAGAGCTGGCGCACCTACATCACGTTGTCGGCGACCGCGTTGTCGTACAAGGGGCCCCTGGGCGCAAAGCTGCAGGACGCGATCGCGCGCAACGAAGCCGATTATGTGGCGAGCATGGCCAGGTTCTACGAATCCATCGGTGAGATCGTCGGTCGGCGAGTGCGGGCGGAGTTCGATGCCTCGGCCGACGGGGAGCCTGCCTTCTCGAAGGTCGCGGCGACGGGCTCGGCGTTGATGGAGGGCTTGGTGCTGCGCACCGTCACCACCCCCGAGGAGAACAACATGGTGCCGGATCTCGCTCCCGACATGAAGTTGTCGGATCCGTTCGATACTGGCTCGCCGCAGCCGTGGTCGGCGCCGGCGATCGCGTTCACGGGGATGTTCATGGCGATGACCGAGCCCATCCCCGAATCCGAGTACGATCTGTCGGACCTGGATCGAAAGATCCAGGTTGTCGAGGAGTTCATCGACAACCTCCCCACGCCCCCAGACCACATGGCTTAGGCGCCCGGCACGAAGAAGGCCTCCGATCGAATTCGATCGGAGGCCTTCTTCGTGCTAACGGTGGATCAGGCTGCGACGGAGGGCGCGTCATCAACGAGTTGCTCGATCTTGATCGCGCGACCGCCCTTCGGATTGACGGCGACCTCGAACGACACCTCGTTACCGACCTTGAACTGCTTGCGCATCTCGTCCGAGACGTGGAAGTGGAACGACATCCGGTGGTTGCGGTCATCGGTCACCTCGATGAACCCGAAGGGCCGTTCCGGGTGGATGGTCCGAATCACCCCGTCCGCGCGCTGCCCAGCGACCAGCACGTTCACCGCCCGCGCCGTCTGCCCTTCCCGCGCCGGCGGCGCGGTGAGGAACACGACCTCCGTGCCGCTGCTGCTCAAGCACTCCACGTCGTCCTCGTAGAAGACGGCCCTCGACGAGATGTGAAAGTCCGTTCCAGCAAGGTCGGTGATGAATCCGAAGCCGCGATCGGCGAACCACTGCTTGACCCGGCCGACGCGCTGCCCAGCGGCAGCCCCGGCGGGGGGCGGCTGTGAGGCCGCCGTGGTGCTGGACACCACGATCCGCCCTGCTGGTGCGGATGAGACCGACGCGGCGCGCGGTGTCCTCGTCACCTCGGTCACCGCAGAGGCGCGGAGGCCGAAAAGTGAAGCACCGTAAAAGATCTCGTGGTACTCGACAGGATCGGGGATTCCCTGGAGCGGTACCCGCTCGCGCGGTCCGCGGTACTCCTCCGGCGTCCGGTGCAGGATGATCCCGAGCTTGGAGTGCACGCTGCGCATGTTCGCCGCATCCACGGTGTCGCCGTCGACGAGAATCGCGTGTGCGGAGGCTGCCGAGCACAGCCGCGACGCGCGGTCACACACCGGAGAAAGGTGATCGACACCGCCTTCCTCGAGCCGGTACCGGAACGCGGAACCGGTCGCGAACCCGATCGACATCGCGATGTCGATCTCGCCGATGGGGTGCCCGTCCTTCGCTGACGCCGCCTCGGTGATGCGCTCCATGAACTCGATGCCCATGTTCAGCAGCTGATGGGCGTGATCACTGTCGACCACGACCATCCCGCCGTCGCCCATCGGCCTGCTCACCGAGAGCACCTGCATCCCGGCGCGGCATTCGTCCAGGATGCGGAACATCTTTAGGAACTCGCTCAGCCACGCCATGGTCGACTTCTCGAACTTCTGGCCGGCGCTGTTGCGCATGTCGACGAACATGCAGGTGATTTCGCTGTTCCACGGCTTGTCGATCGGATCGGACAGGCCAGGCAGGTTCGGGTCGTCCAAACCAATGTGCTTGTTCACGGCGTACTCCTTTCCCAGTGCAGCTCGGCCCCCGTGCGGGGAAGAGTTGCTACGCCATCGATGAGACTACAGCATCTACGCATCTCCATTGATGAAAGGAATCTATAAGACTCTTTGAGATGCTCATAGATGCTTAGCATCCCATTGGCGAAGCTCTACTGATCGACAGTGCGCCGATGCCAAAACGGCGGGGAGGGAACCGGATTCGATTCCCTCCCCGCCGTTCCGTGCGGTCGTCTACGCGCCGGCCTTCTCCTGCGACTTCCGCATCTGGGCAACCGCGGCCAGAAGCCGCTGCTTCTCCGCCTCGATGGCCGCCTCGATCTGATCTGGATCGGTTGCAAGCGTGAGACCTTCCAGGATCAGCTCCCTGGCGAGCTCGGCCACCTGCCGGTTCTTGATCTTCGCGACCCCGGCGAGCACGGCATAATCTTCCGGCTTTAGCCGAACCGTGATCGCTTCGCTGGACTTTCCGGTCATGCCTACGCCTCCTTGGTGCTGCCGTTCCGTGAGGCGCAGGCCAGGGCGACGATGCGACCGTGCCTCGCCTGCAACCCGGAGTCAAACGCTTCTGCGGTGCGCAGCAGCTCTCGTGAATACCGCTAAGTTTATAGCATCTGCAGTCATTTTATTAACAGACTCTCAGCATCTGAGACTCGAACTGTGCTGGGGGTGCAGGAGGCGCCCAAAGTGGCGACCATGCCGACGCGCAGCTGGGCGAGCTGGCACCGGAGGTCATCGCCGGGCCGTAGGCGGTCGGGCATGTCGCTTGCGGAAACGGCAGGCGCGCGATCGAGGACACCGATTCTTCCGGCTGGGTGACATCCCTTCTCCCTATGCCACCTGTAGCGGGAAGCCCCGCCCCACGGTCTCCCGCGCTCCCGGAGCGGGCGGCGACCTGCGGCTTCCCGGAACACATCGATCACCCTGACGGAGATCTCGCGTCAGGGTGATGTACCGGTTGGCGTGTTGCGAGCGAACATTGCCCGCCTCGCTTCCATGAGCCGCCGCAGCTGGTCGGCGACAGCGTTGTCGTTGCTATCCGACACTCCGAGGTCTGCACGCAGGACGATCCGGAGGAGGTGAATGCCGTCGTTTAGCGGACCTTTCGCCCAGACAAGCGGGTTGTCAGCTGTGAAGGCATCAGCACGGCCGGCGTCGAGCGCGCACAGCGCGTCGTACGTGCGATCCAGGCAGTTGCTCACCTCCGACGCGATAGCCAATTCGAAGTCGGGTAGCCACATCTGCGCCATGGCGTACAAATCGCGGTAGTCGGACCGCTTCGACCCGACCACCTCAAGAGTTCGCACCCGATGCTCGACGAAATCCAATGCCGCGGTCCGGTAGCCGCGGGCCGCACGGTTGAGCTCGGCGTACCTCGCCAGACGAGCTACTTCAGTCTCTCGGCGACGCAGATTTTCCGCGTCCAGTTGCTTGCCGCGGATTGCGTACCGCTGCGATACCACGATGCCGCCAAGCGACCCAGCGACCCCTGCGAGCGCACTGATCATGGACACCAATTCCACACTCACACAGACGATTATCGGCAGCACACTGCCAACACGGGCCAGTTACGGTTCACCCTCGCTCTTGGCCAGTTGGCCCGCAGTGCCGCCGGCGGTGATCTCGGGTACGTACTTGTAGAGCGTGGACCGTGAGACTCCGAGCAGTCGGGCGATCGAGGACACCGATTCGTCGGTCCGGGTCAGCAGGGCGCGGGCCTGGCGGATCTGCTCGGTGTTCATGGCCGGCGGGCGGCCGAGGCGCTGCCCGCGGGCACGGGCGGCGGCCAGGCCCTCGTTGGTGCCGGCCACGATCAGCTCGCGGATGAACTCGGCCAGCGCGGCGAACGCATGGAACACGAGCCGCCCGCCCGGAGTGGTGGTGTCGAGCGCTTCGTGCAGCGACCGGAATCCGATTCCGCGCCTTCGGAGTTTGGCCACGATCGCGATCAGGTCCTGCAGCGAGCGGCCGAGCCGGTCCAGTGACGGAACGACCAGGAACCGACACCAGGCTGGACCGCGCGAACCTGACCAGAGCCTCCCTTGACTTCGCCAGGCTGGACCGCGCGAACCTGAGCTCTGGGGACTTGAGCCACACGAACCTGACCGGCGCGAACCTGAAACACGCGAACCTGAACGGCGCTGACCTGAACGGCGCGAACCTGAACTACGCGAAACTGAACGGCGCGATATTACGCAACGCGAAACTAGGCGGCGCGACGCTACGCGGCGCGATCTACAGCGAGTTCACTCAGTGGCCGAGTGAGTTTGTTCCATCCGAACAGTCCTGAGGCTCTTTCCTCGCGCGTTCGGAAAACGATCCTCTGGGCGTTCGCGAGCATCCGCGCTAAATGCCCCTCTCGGGTCGTGTCGGCTCGGGAAGTCATCTGCGGTAGCCCGGTCTCACCGTGACTTTCCAGCCGTGCGAACCCCACGGGCCGTGTCGGTCCCTGGTGACAGGATGGGGGTGACTATTTCGAACGAATCGTCGACCTCGATGTGACCTCGGCCGAGGCGAGCACGTTGGCCGAGCACATGGTGGACTGGATGGTGTCGCGGCGATGGCTGCTTCGGGAGACTTCGCGCGACGCGATGTACAGCCTCCAGGTCGACGAAGGCTACGTGCCCGGCCCCGACTGGCCGCAGATCGCCCAGGACTGGAGTGCCGACTGGATCCCCGGCCCCGTCGCTGTCATCATCGGACGCCACGACCACTACCCCGGACAGGGCTACATCGAACCGACCTCCGCGGTATGCCCACGCTGCCAGGCCACCACCGTGATCATCGACTACCCACAACAACGGGAAGCCGATCCCGCCGTATGGCAGCCGTTCTCCGACGCGATCGACGCCTGGAAACAAACAGGCACCGGCGCAGCAATCTGCCCCTCGTGCACCACATCGAGCCCCATCACCTCCTGGCAATGGCCAGACAACTTCGCTCTGGGCACCCTCGCCTTCGACTTCTGGAGTTGGCCGCCCTTCACCGAGGACTTCATCACCGAATTCTCCGCCCGAATCGGGCACCGAATCGAACACCACACCGGCAAGTTCTGAACCGAGGCTTCTCACAACCCAATGCCGTTAACTTTGGGAGTTTGCTGACAGCGGGCAATGTCTGAGCGAATCTGACTGTGTGGCTGGGTGTTCGGTGTAGGGTGCCGGGTCGTGACGCAGGTGGTGGGGCGGTTGACCGACCGGATCGGGCTGGGGGTGCTGACCCGGGTGGTGTCGCGGGATCTGGTCGATGAGGTGGTGGCGCAGACCGGTCGGCGGGAGAAGCGGCAGCGGTTGTTGCCGGCGCGGGTGGTGGTGTATTTCGTGCTGGCGATGACGTTGTTCTTTGACGACGCTTACGAGGAGGTGATGCGCAAACTCGTTGACGGGCTGCGGTTTCTACGATCCTGGGACGGCCTGTGGCGGGTGCCGAGCTCTGCGGCGCTGTGCAAGGCGCGGGTGCGCCTGGGCGAGGAGCCGGTGCGGGAGTTGTTCCGGCGGGTGGCGGTGCCGCTGGCGGGTGCCGGAACTCCGGGCGCGTGGCTGGCGGGGCGGCGGGTGATGGCCATCGACGGGGTCCAGATGGATGTTCGCGACACACCCGACAACGAGGCCGAGTTCGGCCGCGGCCGCACCCACCAGGCATTGGATGATCCGTATCCGAAGGTGAAGGTCGTGGGGTTGGCCGAGTGCGGCACGCACGCGATCGTCGATGCCGCGATCGGGGCTGTCGAGACCGACGAACGGGAGTTGGCGCGGGTATTGCTGGAGCGTTTCGACCCCGGGATGCTCGTTCTCGCCGACCGCGGATTCTTCAGTCACGAGTTCTGGCGCGAGGCCATCGCCACCGGGGCGGATCTGTTGTGGCGGGTGCAGTCGGGGCTGAATCTGCCTGTCGTGCAGGAACTCCCGGATGGCTCGTATCTGGCCAGGCTCTCGGATAAGGCCGAACGTCAGCGCAACCGCCGTCGTCTGGCCGCGGGCGTGGACACCGAAACCGAAGGCGTGTTGGTGCGGGTGGTGGTCTACGAGATCACCAACCGTGACAGCGATCAGATCGGGCCGATCCGCCTGATCACCACGATGCTGGATCCCGAGCAGGCCAGCGCGGGCGAGCTGGCCGCGGCCTACCACTGCCGCTGGGAATTCGAAACCAGCCTGGCCGAACTCGAGACCAGCCAGCGCGGCAGCTACCGGGTGCTGCGCTCACACAGTCCGGCCATGGTCCGCCAGGAGATCTGGGCCCTGCTGACCACCCACTACGCGATCCGCGAACTCATGTACTACACCGCCGACTTCGAATCGGTCGATCCGCTACGGCTGTCGTTCGTCCGCACCCTGCGCGTTGTCCGCCGCCACGTCGGCGGGCAAGCGGGTTTTTCCCCCTGACCGGCTCGCCATCACCACCGCCGACGCCGTCGCCGAGATCGCCGAACGCCCCAACCCGCCGCGCCGCCAACGCAGCTATCCCCGAGTCACCAAACGTGCCGGACGCCACAAATTCCCACGAAAAACGGTGCAGCACAAGAACATCAACCACCCAGAGACCGCCGAGATCCTGCTACATCGGCGCGTAAGTTAACGGCATTGTCTCACAACCCCGTACGGATCGAAACCCGAAATACGCAGGGCCAGAAGCAGAAGAGACCGGCTGTCGGCCCCGCGTCTTATGGTGGCGGCGAACCAAGGACTGAGGGAGTGCGTGTCGTGCTGTATGTCGTAGTTAACGGATTCTGGGGTCTACGCGGGGAATCCGTGCCGGGCATTGCCGAACGCTGGTACGCCACGCTGCGCGCACTCGCGGACATCGACGGCTCGATGTTCGAGCGATGGCACGAGGCCGGCGCCGACCTCCCGACCGATCCCGTGGTGGAGCCCTCGGTGCCCGCACTGGCGGAGTACATCGAGCGCACGAACACCGGTCCCGATCTCGACGTCATCGGATACACGACGTCGCTGTGGGCGCAGAACCCCGTTACAGCGCACGTGTCCTTGGCGATTCACGCGGGCAGTACCTCGCGCTACGCGGTGAACTCCGTTGCACTCGCCTTCCGCTCGCGCGAGATCGACGAAACCGCGCAGGTGATCCGGCGCGCTCCGCAGATCCTGCGCTTGCTCGCGGAAAACTGGGACATCGACGCCGGACAGGTCTACGACAGGCACCAGTACCGGGCGGTGGCCGAACGGTTCGACCTGGCCAACAGCGACCCGCGCTGCGGCCGTGCGGTTTTCCTCTCCGCCGGCCGTGCCGCCCTCGCACCCGAGGGGCTGCCCGCAACCTACGTCCGCACCGCGCACGGTGGACTGGTCATCGACCTCACCCGTGGTGGTGCGGACGCCCCGGCCATCGAGACGATACTGGAGGTGAACACACGACTGCGGGCTGCCGGGGCTCTGGACAAACTCCCGATTCCGTTCGACCGGGCCACGTTCTGACACCTGCGTGCCGCTGAGCGAGCGTGCCCCCTCAGAGCCAGCCCCGCTCCGCCGCGAACCCCGCCAGCGACCCCACCGCGAACATCCCGAGCACGAGCGCGAACACCGCGGGCATCACCACCGGCCCCCACGCCCCGGGCCCGGCCACCGTGGCGTTCGCCGCCGGGTCCGCCGGGTCGTAACTGACCCGGACCGGCGCCCCGACCGCCACGCCGAACGGGCCCGGGGCATGGTCGGCCGTCACGGGTGTGGAACGCGAAGACGTACTCGGTGGCGTAGCTGCGCTCCATGTCCGGCCGCTCGACTATCCGGCGCTCCACGCACCGCCCCTCGGCGCGTTCGCCGTGTCGCACCAGCCACAGCACCCGGAACAGGCGCAGCGCCGAACGGATCGCGAACGCGCCGAGGAACAGGCTGAACAGCAGCAGGAACGTGGACACACCGCCGGGCAGGAACTGCATGGAGCGCTCCCAATCCTCTACTCGGCCATGATCGAGTCAACGAACCCGATCCGGGCGTGCGTTACAGGCGCTGTCAGCACCCCACTGCTGTGGCGGGCCGAGTTCGAGCAACTGGCCGCGCTCGGTGACCGGGCCGGCGCACCCGGCTCTCGCGCCACCGCCCGCCGGTCCCGCAGTGTCAGCAAGTCCGACTCCAATTCGCTCATACCCCAACCACTTTCGACACGATCCGAGCCTAGCCGCGCCCACTCGGCAATCGGTAATGCTCCTACACACGACACCACCCGACCCCCATCCTCGATTCGCGTACCGTGCCCGAGCATTCGTGTTCGGAAAACCATCGTCTGACGAACCCGAACACGACCGACCAGCCGCGCGCGTTGTGACTCGCGCCGATAGATGGCGGTCTTTCGCGTTGTCAGGTGGCGCCGATGACGAGAGTGCTGCGGGCGGTTTCGACGACGCCATGGGAACGATTTCTGGGCTACGCGCGTGCCCGATGCGCAGACGCGGGACGGCCGAACCCGGATGTTCACCGATGCGGGAGGGTGACGGTATGGGTGGCAGGTGGCGGGTCGTGCCGGGAGGCACACGGAATCCGCACATTTCTCACGCGGATTCTGCACATCGTCCGGATAGGTTTCCAGGATGCCGTCTGAAAAGCGCAGTTCGGTTCTGGGGCTGGGAGTGGCCGCCGCGCCGGTCGTGGTTTCGATTGTCGTGACACTGCACGCCGAGCTCTTCTTGTACTGGATCGGGGTCCTGTACCTGCCGTTGTTCGCCTTCGGTTATCTGATCCTGGCCATCGTGTTCGTGGTGTTGCTGCGGCGTGTTACTCGCAGTGGTTCCCAGGGGCTGGCGGTGGCCACCGCGGCACTGGCGGTCGTGGGTGTCAGCGGGTCGTTGTTCCTGTTCGTCGATACCAAGGCCAGCGGGTGGGCGCGGTTCTGGCTCGAGTATCCTGCGTTCGCCGCGGCGGCCACGGTGGAGGTGCCCAAGCACGGCGAAGGTGATCTCTACGGTGTCGAGCTACCGAGTCATTTGTGCGTCGTGGCGCCGAACTGCCGGATCGCGAACCTCGGTTACAGCAATGGAGCACCGGTCCGGTACGCCGCCGACTACGTCGACGTCTTCGAGGACACCTACGGTTACGGGCACTTCGTCGGCACGCCGGAGCCGAGGCCGTACAACGGATTCGGAATTCCCTTGTGCCCCACCATGGAGTTGGCGGGCGGATGGTGGTGGCTCGAACGTTGCGACGGCCCGGAGTACGAGCGAGCCCGGTGAACTCGACGATCAGCCTGCTAGTCAGGAACCAAGGTCTGATCGGGAAGCTTCTGCCACATGCTATTCGGCACTACATGACGTTCGCCTGATCTGGAAAGGCGAGCGCGACGGCATGGGCAGCTGGTATCAGCGTCCGCGAACGAACGTTCACGAGACACTTTGGGGTGCTGAAGATTCCCGTAGGTCGTATCCCGTCAAATCTGTAAAGGTCGCCGTGTACGCGCCAGTGTCAACCTGTCGGGGGTTCGCAATACACTGCGCCGCATGCGAATCGGCTATGGGCGGGTCTCTACCCGTGATCAGCATCCCGAGGCCCAGCACGACGCACTCACCGCGGCCGGCTGCGAGCAGATCTTCATCGACAAGGCCTCGGGGAAGCTCGCCTCCCGCCCGGAGTTGAGTAAGGCGCTGCTGGTGGCCAACCGGCGCAAAGATCAACTGGTGGTGACCAAGCTCGATCGGCTCGGCCGTTCCCTCGAGCACCTCATCGAACTGTCCAAGACATTGCAGGACCGCGGCGTGGATCTGGTGGTGCTGGATCAGGGCATCGACACCTCCACCGCTGTCGGCGGATGTTCTTCCAGATCCTCGGCGCCATAGCCGAATTCGAGCACGCCCTGATGTCCGAACGCACCCGCGACGGCCTGGCCGCGGCCCGCGCCCGCGGCCGCACCGGCGGCCAGAAACCCAAACTCGGCCCCCGGCAGGTGTATCTGGCGCGCCAGATGTACGACGAACTCGACGAGCGTGGCAAGCGGCGCTACACCGTCGAGCAGATCGCCGCCGAGTTCGGGGTCACCCGCCCCACCATTTACCGCCATTTGTCCGCTGCCGCACCGAAAATGGAGGCGTGACCGCAGTCGGATTGACCGAACTGACCGACGCGGACCGCCGCCAGGCGATGCGTCGTTACGAGATCCTGCGCCCGCACCTCGACGACGGTGTGCCCCTCACCCGCTCCGCAGCACATGCGGGCGTGCCACTGCGGACCGCGCAGCGATGGCTGCACCGCTACCGGGACGCAGGCCTGGCCGGATTGGCGCCATCGCGACGCCGATCGACCCGCTGGCGCACACACTCCGAAATAGGTACCACCCCACAGCAATCCTGGATCGCCGACGGATGGCTGCCACGGATGCCCGAGGACCTCGAACACCTCGACCTGCTGCTGGTCCAGGTCGCCACCCCGAGGATCGTGCACCGCGACGGCATCCACTTCCAAGGCCTGCGCTACCTACACCCCACCCTCGCCGCCTACGTCCGCGAACCGGTCACCGCCCGCTACGACCCGCGCGACATCACCGAGATCCGCGTCTTCCACCGCGACCGCTTCCTGTGCAAGGCCGTCAGCCCTGATCACGCCGGCGACACCATCGGACTCGAGGACATCCAGGCTGCCCGCCGCGCCTTCCGGCGCCGGGTCCGCGACCAGATCAACGAACGCATCACCGTGGTCACCGACTACCTGCCCGCACCCGAACGCGTGCCGAAACTAGCGAAATCCTCAGCGGTGCCCCCGCTTCGGGCCTACCTCGAGGACTGACAGAGAGGATGTAGACGAGCACCTCCCCTCCGGGTCTGACCCAAGGACTGACTGACCTGGGGTCCTCAACGGGATCTGTCGGCCCGGGTGGGAGGTGCTCGTGTGCACTCACTGGGTGTGGCGTTGTGACTTCATAGGAGCCTGGCCAGAGGCCCCATCTCTGTCTTGTCCGCGTGCCCGGCTGGTGCGTGCCGCCCTGCCCACTCTCACGCGTAACAGGACGACGATGCCCTCCATTACACACGAACACACCGCGGCCAGCGAGGTAGCCGGCGGTGTCGATACCCATAAGGACACCCACACCGCGGCCGTGCTCGACACCGTGGGCCGGGTCCTGGGGACCGCTGTCTTCGCCGCCGACGCGACAGGCTATGCGGCACTGGTGGATTGGATGCGAGGGTTCGGCCGGTTGATCCGGGTCGGGGTGGAAGGCACCGGTGTCTACGGTGCGGGATTGGCCCGGATACTGCGCGAGCACCACATTCCGGTCGTGGAGGTCGATCGCCCCGACCGCAAGACCCGCCGTTCCCAGGGCAAGTCCGATCCGATCGACGCCATCCAGGCGGCGAGGACAGCCCTGGCCGAAAACCGCACCGGCACACCGAAACAACGCGACGGCCGCGTCGAAGCGTTACGCAATCTGCGCGTCGCTCGCCGTTCGGCGGTCGACCAGCGCGCCGATGCTCAACGCCGCATCAAAACGCTGATCATCACCGCGCCCGAGGAATTACGCCAGCAGTTGCGTGGGCTGCCGGTGAGCAAACTGATCACCACCTGCGCCGGTTTCGACCCCGATCACGCCGACGCCGCGACCCCCCGGACCGCTGCCATGATCGCCCTGCGCTGCCTGGCGCGGCGCCACCAGCAGCTCTCGACCGAGATCACCGAACTCGACGAGCTGCTCACTCCACTGGTGACCGCCATCAACCCGAACCTGGTCGCGGCCAACGGCATCGGCACCGACACCGCCGGGCAACTGCTGGTCACCGCCGGGGAGAACCACCACCGGATCCGTTCCGAAGCCGCGTTCGCCATGCTCTGCGGCGTAGCCCCGATCCCCGCGTCCTCGGGCAAGACCAACCGGCATCGGCTCAACCGCGGCGGCGACCGCCACGCCAACGCTGCGCTCTACCGCGTCACGCTCTGCCGCATGCGCTGGGACCCCCGCACCCGCGCCTACGTCGAACGACGCACCAAAGAGGGCATGTCCAAAAAGGAAATCATCCGCTGCCTCATTGGGCGAGTATTGATCTCGCGGTCCGACGATCGGATCGTGGTCCTCGGTCAGCATCAGGAGATGGCCACGTTGCCGCGCCGCATGGACGGCCAGTTTGAGTACTGCCACTCCTGGTGCGCCGAGGCTCCGATGACTGACATCAGGGACATGCCCCATCGAGGGCCGAACAATGAGGAACCGGCGCGGAGCCTCGACTGACCAGGGCCTGACCAGCGAAACCCCTTGGGAGACTGTGTATGCCGTTCGTCGGCTGGGATTGGGCGAGCAAGACTCACGACGTGACTGTCATCGACGACCGCGGTCACGTCCTGGACCGCTGGGCGTTCAGCCACACCGAGCAGGCGTGGACCTCGACGCTGGCCCGTTTGGCGCGTCATGGAGATCCCACCGACCTGCCGGTGATCATCGAGCGGACCGGTGGGCTGATCGTCGACCGGTTGCTGGCCGCCGGACATCCGGTGGTTCCAGTGCACCCGAACGCATTTCATGCCGCGCGACCCCGATGGGGAGCCTCGGGCGCCAAATCCGATCCCGGCGACAGCTACAAACTCGCCGACTACCTGCGCACAGACGGACACCGGCTGCGCCAACTCGACCCGGTCGATGCCGGCTTGCGCGAGCTGCAGGCACTGATCCGACTCCGAGACGATCAAGTCCAGGCCCGCACCACCGCGATCAACCAGCTCGCAGCCCTGCTCGACACCTACTGGCCAGGCCCCAAAGACCTGTTCCGCTCGCTGGCCTCACCCATCGCTTTGGCCTTCCTCACCGATTACCCCACGCCCCATTCGGCTGCCCGGCTCGGCGAGGCCCGCATGGCCGCATTCTTACGCCGGCACTCCTACCGCGGCGGCAAACCCGCCTCACAGCTGCTGGCCCGGTTACGCGCCGCCGCCGTTCCGGCTGCCCAACTGCCCACCGACACTCTGGCGATGATGATCGGAACCCAAGTGCGGCTCTTGCGCGGCATCCAAGCCGCCATCGCAGAACTGGAAGCCCTGATCAAACATCGCGTCGATCAGCACCCCCGAGCCAGACTGCTGGCCGAGCTGCCCGGCGTGGGCACGATCAACCTGGCCCAGTTGCTCGCCGAGGTCGGTCCGATCCTCGACCGCGTTGACACCATCGACCAAGCCGGCGCCGAATGCGGCGTCACCCCGGTCACCAAGGCCTCTGGCAAGACCAGTGGCGTCTATTTCCGCTGGGCAGCTAACACCCGGGCCCGCAAAGCCATCACCGCTTTCGCCCACAACGCCCGAATGCAATCACCCTGGGCCGCGCAGCTTTACACAAACGCCCGTGCACGCGGCAAACGCAATCCTCACGCCACCCGCATCGTTGCCCGCGCCTGGCTCCGCGTCATCTGGGCCTGCTGGCACCACGGCACCCCCTACAACCCAAGCAACCATCACGCCGCACAACGACTTACAGCATGAGGACTTGACTCAAGGGACTCAAACGCTACCTCGCCCGCGAGATCTATCAGCTCATCACGACAAACACCCCACTGCCCACCACTTGACATCCATAGGAGCATCCATGCCCACGCCACGGAACTGGCCGTTCATCGCCACCAAGGAACACCGCCGGTTCGTCGAGTTCGCCGACGTCGTCAAACGCGAGCAGACCATCGGAATCTGTTACGGCCCAGCAGGAATCGGCAAAACCCTCTCCGCCACGCACTATGCGCGATGGGACACCGCCGAACCCCTGCTGCGGACCTGGGGCCCGCGCGCCGAATCCGACCACGACGTCTATGCCGCACTCGACGACGCCCGCACCGTGCTCTACACCCCGATTGTTGCCGCGCCCGTGCGGCAACTACGCGACGACCTCAAGCTCCGGCACAGCCGGGTCAACATCTGCATCGACCAGCACGACCACAGCCGACGCGACAGCAGGATCGGTGACAACGTCGAACTGGTCGTCATCGACGAATCCGAACGCCTGTCGGCCACCGCCATCGAACTGCTGCGCGACCAGTACGACCGCGGCCACCACGGCCTGCTGTTCATCGGGATGCCCGGCATCGAGAAGACCTTCTCCCGCTACCCGCAGCTCTACAGCCGCGTTGGCTTCGCCCACCACTACCGGCCCCTGACCGGCGAAGAACTCACCTTCGTCCTGACCCGCCACTGGCACAAACTCGGCCTCGAACTCGACGCCGACGACTTCACCGACGCCCAAGCCGTCGAGATCAACGAACTCCACACCATCACCGCCGACGTCGTCGAAACCGCCCGCAGCACCCTCGTCATCGGCGCCACCTGACCCTACGAAAACACCGCCACCCATCGCTGCGAGTCAAACGCTCGCAGTCCGCAGGTCGTGTTCGGGTTCGGCGAACGATCGTTTTCCGAACACCTCGGCTTGGGTCGCCGCGTCCGCACCTCGGGCAAAGAACCTATGTCGAGCGCGGTTCGAGCACCCCCCAATTCCTTTGCCTTGACACCCCTTCCACCCCACCCCAATATGAAACAACTGCATTTCATATGGGGTCCGGCGAAATCCGGGCCCCGCTCGGGGAGGAAACCTTGATCAACCGACTGGCACCCCTGACCGCGATCGCCGCAGGCGCACTGTTCTTCCCCGCACTCCTTGCGCCCCCGGCATCGGCGGCAATCGGCGATTTCACCGCCGAGACCCAGGTTGGCGCCCCCGAGATAGGCAACCTCGTCCCCTGCACCACCACGGGGAAAGATTGCCTGGTCGGCGCCTGGTTGGTAGGTGAGGACCAGCACACCCCCGCATCACTGACCCTCAACGGCCGCCTGGTCGCGAGGACCGACAACGGCAGCATCTGGCTGACATACAACTGGACGCCCACCACCACGGGCACCTACACCTTCACCGCGACCCAGGGCGCATCGACCAAAACCATCACCGTCGACATCACGAAGGTCGGCGACACCGGATCCTCGAATCTGTTCCCCACAGGCTCGGCCAGCTGACAAAACGCGGCCCGCGCCTCCATCGACCGGACCACATGGGCCGTATCGGCCTCATCATCAATAGGCCACGATCGGGCACCGACCGGTTGAGAAGGCCGACCTGTTGGTATGCGCTGTATGTCAGCGCAGTGCACGCGAAATCCGCCGGATGTTTTGAAATGGAAATAATTAACTCTCCGGCGGTGGGCCGAGATGTTCGGCCGCACGCTCGATCGAAGGGTTTCCCGCATGCGAACTCTCATTGCGGCAGTTGGCATTGCCATGGCATTGACCATCGGAGCCGGACAGGCGGTGGCCGCGCCGCTCCCCGTCCACGACGCTCCAGCCGCCCCGGTCGCAGAGACCGGCTCTTCCAGCGGGTCGGCCGGGGCCCTGAACTTCATCGCAGCTCTCCTGCTGTGCCTCCTCCCACCATCTCCCGGTTGCACCACAGGAGGAGGTGATATCTCGTAGCGCCGCTGCGCTAGGCCATCGTTTTCCGAACGCGATCGAAGGCCTGGATCACTGCGGCGGAACGAATCCGTCCGGCCATTGTGTGGTTTTGGTACATCGTGCTTTGGTCAGGTTTGCGCCGATCAGGTACGCGTTGGGCTGCTTGGTTGTCGATGCGTTGCTGGGGATGTCGCGGTTGCGGTGGTTGTCGACTGGCCCGGTGGAGGCCTCGGCGAGCGCGGTGAAGGCGGAGGTCGAGAAGCTGGGATTCCTGCGCGGTCTCGGTGCCGACCGCCTTGGCATGTTGGTGCTGCCCCGGGACCTGGTTACCTATCCGCCGAGCGCGAGCCGGGGCAGTGACTGGGACCGCCTCACCTCTGTCGCTGCCACAGCGCCAACGTCGCGCCGCCGGGTTCGTCGATCACGACCACCGACCCTGGCGGAAGGTCGATGCGGGGCTTGACGATTCGGGCGCCAACATATGACGACGGCCTGGACGGGTAGCACGCGGTCAGCGCGGGCCCGGCTGGTCGGGCTCGGTTACATCGATGAACAGGGGGCGTAGGGAGTGGATCACGTCGTCGACCGGGTCGATCGACCCATCGACGCGACTGAGCACCACTGCGCCTTCGATCGCTGCCACCGCTAGGTTCGACAAGCGTCGGGCTCTGGCCGGTGCCGCGCCGTGGTCGCGCAGCACCGACTCCAAGGCGGTGCGCCAGGCTGTGAAGGCCCGGCCGGCTGCGTCGACCACACCCGGTGTGCGGTCGGCGGATTCGATGGCGGCCGCCAATATGGGGCAGCCCGAACGGAATTCGCCGGAGATCAGGGTTTCGCGCCAGGCGCCGGCGAAAGAATCGAAGACCTCGACCAGGCTGCGTTCGCCGGCATCGCCGAGGATTCGGTCGATACCGCCTCCGGCGATATCGACCGCCTCCTGGATGAGTTGGTCACGTCCGCCAGGGAAGTGGTGGTACAGCGAGCCGCGTGGTGCGCCGCTGTGGGCGAGGATCTCATCGAGACTGGTGCCCGACGCACCGGCGCGGCGGATCAGGGCGATGGCGCTGGTCAGCATGCGTTCGCGCGCATCGGAACGGCGTGGGCTCATCGCTGCCGTCCGGTCAGGGTCCGGCGGGGATCGAGCTGTGCGGAGATGCCGCGCGCGGGAAAGCCGAGCCCCGACCTCCACCAGCGGCCCCAACCCCGGGGTCGCAACGCGATCGCGGCGAAGAGAGGCAGAGGATCCAGGTAGGTCACCCGGCCGCGCACCAGACCGTCCTCGAACCAGAAGCGGTCGCAGGCATCCCACGTCAACGGCCTGCCACCGACGGTCCCGGTGAGCCGCACCTCGATGTACACGCCACCGTCGAACACATTGGCCGCGAGGACCTCTCCACGCATGTCCGGAGCCAACGCGTAGACCCGCGCGAAGAAGTCGAGCAGCCCCGCCGGCCCCACCGCCGGTGGAGTTCCCGGCTGCACCGCAACGTAATCCGGATGCGTCACCAGGGCCAGGTCGGCCACCGCATCGAAACGACCGGCGGCGAAGGCCGCGGTGAACAGCTCTACCCAGTGCCCCGGGTCGCGCACCCGTTCAGGAAAGGGACGATGGTCGACAGGTGTGGATTTCACGAGAACCCCTCCAGCCCAACGTATTATGCTATATGGCATAATATATAGCACATGGGCTGAAGAGGTCAACCGTCCACCCCACGCCGAGCGATGGCCGCAACAGCCGGAACGTCGTTGTTCGGCCGTCTCTCTAAGTGAGGTTGCGTCGACGAACCAGGTGCCCCATGGCGATCTCGGTCCGTTCCACATCCACCTGGCGCGCGATGTAATCGACTGCGGCATCAGGGATTTCAGCCCGCCCGCGCGGAAACCGGCCCCGCTCGGTATAGGTCCTTGCGATGGGCCCGAGGCGTGTCGTCGAGCCGGATCTTCTGCACGAGGTCGAGATCACCGACCGCAATTCATTTCTGGTACTGCTCGCCTTCCTCGGCCGCCTACCCGATCCGGCTGACCAGGCTCGAGTCCTCCTCCGCGCCTGCACTTCATGGACGGCCCAGCCAGCTACTTCTATGCCGACGGCAAGCCCCTGCGCGTTGCCGATATGACCGACCGATTCCGCAAGGGCATGCTCACCCTCGCTGCGGCAACCAGCCGCGCGGACCGCGCCTGGTTGGAGTCCACGATCGCAGAACTCGTACCCGATCGGGGCTCTACAGGCCCAGCTTGGTGACGGCGTTGTCTTCCAAAGGATTTGCCGTGCGGATGTAGCCGTGGACGGTGCGGGGGTTGGACCAGCGGCCCTGGCGCATGATCTCGCGGTCGCTGGCGCCGCCGAGGGCGGCCTGGGTGGCGAAGCCGGCGCGCAGGGAGTGCCCGGAGAAGAGGGTGGGGTCGAGGCCGGCGCGGGCGGCGTAGCGCTTGACGAGTTCGGCGACCGCGCGGCCGGACATGGCGGTGGTGGCGATGCCGCCGTGGCGTGAAATGGCCGGGAACAGCGGCAGATTCGGGTCGGTCAGGGTGGTGCCGGTGAAGCCGTGGCAGCGGTGGATGCGGGGGTCGGGCGGTGGGGTGGCGTCGAGCCAGGCGCGCAGGTCGGTGGCGGCGTGCGCCTCGCGCAGGCGGGTCCAGTCGGCGAAGGCGCAGACGGGGCAGGTGTGCGGGCGCTGGCCGCGGGGCAGGGCGACGCGTTGTTCGTTGACACCGGTGGCGTCGGTCTTGGTGGCGGGCAGCTGGATCAGCAGCAGCGGCTCGCCGGTGGTGTGGTCGGTGGTGACAGCGACATCGGCGACCCGCAGCGCGGCGATCTCACTGCGGCGCAGCGCCCCCGCGAATCCGACCAGCAACAGCAGGGTGTCGCGGCGGCGGGCCGGTTCGGTGGGCCACTGCGCGGCCGGCAACTCGTTCAGCAGCTGATCGAGGGTGTGCAGCAGCACCGGCCGCTTCCGCTTGGGACGGGTGCGCCGGGTGCGGCGGATGCCGCGCAGGGTCAGCCGCACCACGTCGGCGCGGGTGGGGGAGGGCAATCCGTTGGCGGCGTGCACGGCGGCCAGCGCCGCGGCCTTGCGCTCCAAAGTGGCGGCGCTGAAGGCCCATTCGCCGTTCTCCCGCCGTGCGTCCGCCGCCGCGGCCAGATACACCGCCACATCCAGGGCGTCCGCCGGTAGTGCCTGCCGCGTTTCCGCCGCGCACCAGGCCGCCCACGCGATCCAGTCGGTCCGGTACGCGCGCAAGGTATTCGCCGACTGCGACGCCTCGAGATACCGCCGCAGCGATCCGGCCTGCACCTCGTCGAAGCGATCGCGCACCAGCCGCAGCGCCGCCGCGTCCACCAGCACACTGCGTACCCCGCGCCGCAATTCGCCGCGCACCTCGTCGGGCACCGCGATCACCGCGGCCTGTTCCACCGGCTCGGTGACCTCCGTCGGATCTGGCATGTCCCCGACCCTAGATTGAATATGTGCTCCCGTTGCAGCAGACCCCGATTCACGTGTCCGACGACATCCTCGACGACCTCCGGCAGCGCCTGACCCGGAGCCGCTGGTTCGACGACGACGGCAATGCCGACGGCCACTACGGCGTGCCAACCGCCTACCTGCGCGACCTGGTCGACCACTGGCGTACCGACTTCGATTGGCGTGCACAGGAAAAGGCCATGAACGCCTACGAGCACTACCGCGTCGAGGTGGACGGCGTCCCGATCCACTTCCTGCGTAAACCCGGCGTCGGCGACAACCCGATCCCGCTCATCCTCACCCACGGCTGGCCCTGGACCTTCTGGCACTGGTCCAAAGTGATCGACCCGCTGGCCGATCCGGCGGCGCACGGCGGTGATCCCGCCGACGGGTTCGAGGTCATCGTTCCCTCACTACCCGGTTTCGGCTTCTCCACCCCGATCCCGTCGCGCCCGGATCTGAACTTCTGGAAGATCGCCGACCTCTGGCACACCCTCATGACCGATGTGCTGGGCCATCGCACCTACGCCGCCGCCGGATGCGATGTCGGCGCCCTGGTCACCGGCCAGCTCGGCCACAAATACGCCGACGCCCTCTACGCGATCCATATCGGCTCCGGTCAGCGCCTGGACATGTTCAACGGCGAACGCGCCTGGGACGTCACCGGCGGCCGCCCGATTCCCGAGGGCCTGCCCGGCGACGTGCACGCGCGAATCATCGAGCTGGAGAAGCGATTCGCGGTTCACCTGTCCGCCCAGATGCTCGCCCCCGCCACCCTGGCGCACGGCCTGTCGGATTCACCCGCGGGCATGCTGGCCTGGATCCTGGAGCGCTGGATGCGCTGGAGCGACCACCGCGGCGGCGACTTCGAATCCGTGTTCAGCAAAGACGAGGTATTGACCCACGCGACCATCTACTGGGCCACCAACTGCATCGGCAGCTCGATGCGCCTCTACGCCAACCACAATCGCTACCCCTGGACCCCGTCCCACGACCGCTGGCCCGTGATCGAGGCCCCCACCGGCCTCACCTTCGTCGCCCACGAGAACCCGCCCGGCGTCACCACTGCCCAACGCGCCCAGCAGTTCCGCGACAGCGACCGCGGCGCCTGGTACCACCTCGTGAATGTGACCGCCCACGATCACGGTGGCCACTTCATCCCCTGGGAGGTCCCGTCCGAATGGACCGACGACCTCCGCCGCACCTTCCGCGACCTCCGCTAGCCTTCCGCCACCGCTGTGATGGGGCTTGCGGGGAGGTCGCTCGCAAGCCCCACGGAACGCCGGCGGAAATCGTGTCAGGGGTCTTGCCGCGATCGGGCGAAACGCGACATTCTCACGCTGCGGCCGTGCGGGTCAGCACGACGACGGGAATCTCCCACTCCACCTTTGCTTGGAAATCGGCCATGAACGGCGTCATCTCGAGCTGCCGGTCCCACAGCCGCGCCCGCTCGTCCCCACTCGCGACCACGGCGGTGACCGGCCAGGTCTCGGTGCCCACCTCGACTGTCCCGGCCGGTTTTGCCACCAGGTTGTGATACCAGCCCGGCCGGTGCGGCCGGCCGCCATTGGCGGCGAAGACCACCAGGCGGTCGCCGTCGCGCAGATAGGCCAGCGGCCAGGTACGGTCCTGCCCGGTGCGGGCCCCGGTGGTGGTCAGCAACAGGAGATCACGCACGGCGAACTGCCCGCCGACCTGTCCGCCCCCGGCCCGGAATTGCTCGATCACTTCT
Source organism: Nocardia sp. NPDC059236 (assembly GCF_042754085.1). Classification (NCBI taxonomy): domain Bacteria; kingdom Bacillati; phylum Actinomycetota; class Actinomycetes; order Mycobacteriales; family Nocardiaceae; genus Nocardia; species Nocardia sp. NPDC059236. The sequence goes on along the minus strand of NZ_JBHZAF010000005.1, from coordinate 423,212 downwards.
TCGTGCAGTCGCTGACGCGCAATGTCGGTCATGGTCGGCATCAACTGTGTTGCCGCCGTGGGTATTCCGCTCCCGGCGGCGAATCCGCCTCAGTGCTGCAACCGCCATTCCGCATCCGGTTTCGGAAGCGGCCAGGTCCACCCGCTCTTCATCCGCAGCTCCAGTAGCTGCTGTCGGCGACCACACGACTGCCCGGTGTCACCGTCGCCCTCGACGCAGTTGCGGTGGATCCACATCATGGCTTCCACCGTGCCCGAGAGGCGCATGGCGTCATGCTCGGGCATACGATGATGCTCGAGTACCGACGGCGTGTCCGACATGGCCCAATCATCCCTCAGCCCGGCCGTGCTGTCGTCCAGTCCGCGCGTCTTCGCCTCTCGTGAGAGGAGTTGGTCATGTGTCGTCTGTTCGGACTCTCGGCCGCGCCGCAGCGGGTGCACGCCACCTTCTGGTTGCTGGAGGCGCCCGACAGCCTGTCCCAGCAAAGTCACCGCGAACCCGACGGCGTCGGCCTGGGCACCTTCACCGCCGCGGGTGCGCCGCTGGTGGAGAAGCAGCCGATCGCCGCCTACGAGGATCGGCTCTTCGCGCAGGAGGCCCGCGAATGCGAATCCGAAACCTTCGTCGCGCATGTCCGCTTCGCGTCCACGGGCGGGCTGAACACGCGCAATACCCATCCGTTCGAGCAGCACGGGCGCCTGTTCGCGCACAACGGGGTGCTGCAGGGACTCGACGAGCTCGATCACGAACTCGGTGACTATCGCCGACTCGTCCACGGCGACACCGACTCCGAGCGCTTCTTCGCCCTGATCACCGCCCGGATCGACCATCATGCGGGCGATGTCACCGCGGGCATCACCGACGCGGTCGGCTGGATCGCCGACCGGCTGCCGCTCTACGCGCTCAACCTGATTCTCACCACCGCGACCGAGCTGTGGGCCCTGCGCTATCCCGACACCCACGACCTGTATGTCCTCGAGCGCGCCGCCGGTGGCGCACAGGGCGATCGGCGGCTCGACCACGCGAGCCATAGTCGTAGGGGCATTCGCACCAGCAGTGGCGCGCTGACCGACTATCCTGCTGTCGTCATCGCCAGCGAACGCATGGACGACGACCCCGGATGGCGGCTCCTCGCCTCCGGCGAACTGCTCCACGTCAACGGGCGTCTGGACGTGCGGTCCAGCATCATTCGGGATTCCCCACCCCGCCACCTGCTTTCGCTCGCCGACCTCGACGAGACCGCCGCCGCCTCCCAGACCGCGCACTGACGATCACCGCTGCGGCATGGTCCGCTCGGTCACTCGGGTCGCGAGGCCCGGGCGAGATCGACAGTGGCCGTACGCAAGTCGGCGATGCTGTCGATCGGCGCGAGATAGCCGATGCGGGTGACCGCGATGCCACGCGGGGTGGTGACCCGCAGGTCGAGGCCGAAGCGGTCGGCGCGTTCGCAGACCGCGGCGGTCGCGTCCGGATAGCCGCCGCGGGCGTGGGCCATGTCCAGCAACGCGCCCGCGTGATCGCCATTGAGGTGTGCGATGGCGCGGGCCGCGCCCGGGATGATCGGATCGGCCTGGGCGGCCGCGTATTCGTCGGCGGTCGCGGAATCCATGCGACCGTACCCGCCGACCCAGCGGGCCCGCTGCACACGCAGCACCCACACCGTGAAATCGCTGAAGTCGATGTAGGTCTTGGCCGCCGGGACCGCGGCCAGGTGGGCCTCGCGGGCCGCTACCGCCTCCTCGCCCTGCGGGCGTTCCGCGACACCGGCGAGCGTCAATCGCGTTCCGGCCAGCGGGTCCTCCGGCAAATCCGGGGTCACGATGGACAGGCTGGCGCGCGGATCGGCGGCCAGGTTGCGGCCATGCTCGGCCATCCGGGACACGCACAGGACCGGTTGTCCCGCAAGCAGTCCATACGTGACGAAACTGGCCCAGGGACCGCCGTCGGCCGACAAGGTCGCCAGGGTGGCCGTATTCGTCGCCGCGGCAACGGTTCTGGCCTCATCCGCCGCGGACGGCCGGGTGGTGTTCGCGATGGGGGTCAGCGGCGGGGGAGTCGAGGGCGCGTCGCCCGGGTCGCCGTGGTCGAGAGCCATGCGTCACAGGCTACCCGCGCGGCCGAACAGGACCGATCAGTCGGGAAGGATTGGCACCGACAGCCCTTCGCCCTTCCGCAGCAGGGCCGCACGCGTGACGGTGCCCGCGCCGAAGCGATCGCGCAGTGCGTCCAGGGTCGAATCGAGAGTGGATTCCGAACGCGGCTCGAACGGCAGCGACAGCTGCATGGTGTCGGCGTCGTCCAGATTGGTGAGGGACAGGCCGATGAGAGTGAGGCCGCCGCGCTCCCGGATCAGCGGCATGGTCGCGGCCAGCAGAGTGCGGGCCGCCCGCAGAACGGTCTCGCCGCTGTCGGTCGCCTCGGCCAGCGTGTGCGAGCGGGTGGCGCGCGTGAAATCGTCGAAACGCATGCGCAGCACCACCGTTCGGCACACCCGCCGGGCTTTGCGCAGCCGGTGCCCGAGCCGGTCGGCCAGTCCGTGCAGGTACGCCTCGAGTTCCTCGTCGCTGCGATGGCGGCGGCCCAGTGCCCGCTGCGCGCCGATGGAGCGCCGGCGCCGCCCGGTATCCACCCGGCGCGGGTCCCGCGCCCACGACAGGGCGTGCAGATGCCTGCCCGTGGCCGGTCCGAGCACCGCCGCGAGCGGCCCCTCGCCCAGGTCCGCGAGTTGCCCGACCTTGGTGATGCCGCGTTCGCGCAGCTCTCGCGCGGTCACCTCGCCCACACCCCACAGGCGTTCCACCGGCAGTGGATGCAGGAATTCCAGCTCCCGGTCGGGCGGAACCTCCAGCAGCCCATCGGGTTTGGATACCGCGCTGGCCACCTTGGCCAGGAACTTCGTGCGCGCCACCCCGACCGAGATGGGCAGTCCGACCTCCGCGCGCACCCGCGCCCGCAGCCCGCGCGCGATATCGACCGGAGTGCCGGCGATCCGCCACAGTCCGGCCACATCGAGAAACGCCTCGTCGATGGAGATGCCCTCCACCTCGGGCGTGGTATCGCGAAAGATCTCGAAGACCGCCTTGCTGGCCTCCGAATACGCCGACATCCGCGGCGGCACCACGATCGCAGTGGGGCACAAGCTCAGTGCCTGACGCACATTCATGGGCGTCCGGACCCCGAACGCCTTCGCCTCGTAACTGGCGGCCAGCACGACCCCGCCGCCGACGAGCACCGGCCGCCCCCGCAGCCGCGGGCTGTCGCGCTGCTCCACCGACGCATAGAAGGAGTCCAGGTCGGCATGCAGAATCGCCGCCCGCTCGGGGCGCGCGCTCATCCTCGTGATCGAACCGGACACGAACATATGTTCGCATACCCGATGGTCTGTTGTCCGCGTGTCCCGCTCACCCGACCGATTCGCGCCGAACGGCTGAGGCGTAGCTTCAAGGCGCGGCAACACTTCGGGCAACACGGATCGAAGAATGGAGTCGACATGTGCACCCAGCCGAAACCAGCGACCCCGGACACCGCCCGCGTGCATCGTGAAGCGGCCGCGCGCTACGACCTGGCGAACGTGCAGGACTACTCGGATGTGCGACGCGGCCTGATCGCCGAACTGCCGGGCAATGTCGTCGCCGGTGACGGTTCGGTCATCTTCGACCCGCACGCCCTGGACTGGATCGAAGAGGGTGCGCCTGCGCCCGACACGGTCGATCCGAGCCTGTGGCGGCAGAGTCAGCTCATCAAACTGGGCGGCCTGTATCAGGTGTCCGATCGGATCTACCAGGTCCGCAACAACGACATGGCCAACCTGACCGTCATCGAGGGCGACGACGGATTGATCGTGGTCGACTGCATGTTCGGGGTGGAGTCGGCGAAGCAGGGCATGGACCTGATCCGCGCGCACGTCTCCGACAAACCGGTCGCGGCCGTCATCTACACCCACACGCACGTCGACCACTACGGCGGCGTGAAAGGCGTGATCGATCCCGCGGACGTGGCATCGGGGAAGGTTCCGATCATCGCCCCGGGCACGATCAAGTCGTTCGACAAGTTCGCCATCGGTGAGAACGTCATCGCCGGAAATGCCATGTCGCGCCGCAGTTTCTACGCCTTCGGCGGACTGCTGGACCTGAACGCCACTGGACACATCACCTGCGGCATCGGCATCGTCTCCACCAAAGGCGCGACCGTCTCCTACATTTCGCCCACCGACTCGATCACCGAGACCGGCACGCGGCGCGAGATCGCCGGACTGGAATTCGAATTCCTCTACGCCCCCGACACCGAGGCGCCCGAGGAACTGCACATCTGGATTCCGGAGCTGAAGGCGCTGACCTGCGCGGAGAACGCGAACCATGCGCTGCACAACATTCAGACCCTGCGCGGCGCACGCACCCGCGACGCCCGCAATTTCGCCCGCTACCTCGACGAGTCACTGGAACGGTGGGGCGACGATGCCGTGGTGCACTACGGACCGCACACGTGGCCGGTGTGGGGCAACGACCAGGTGTGTGCCCTGATGGAATCACAGCGCGACACCTACAAGTACATCCACGACCAAGCGCTGCGGCTGGCCAACAAGGGATACACCCCATTGGAGGCGGCCGAGATCATCGAACTGCCCGACGAATTGGGCCGCACCTGGGCCAATCGCGGCTACCACGGCACCGTCCATCACAATGTGCGCGCGGTGTTCACCAAGGAGCTCGGCATGTGGGACGGCGATCCGGTGTCGCTGCACCCGCACACGCCGGTCGACTCCGCCACCCGCTTCGTCGAATTCGCTGGAGCCGACGCGATTCTCGCCGAGGGCCGGCGCGCGTACGAGGCCGGCGACTATCGGTGGGCGACCGAGATCCTGCACAAACTGGTCTTCGCCGATCCGGGCAATACCGCGGCGCGGGAATTGCAGGCCGACGCCTACGAACAGATGGGGTATCAGGCCGAGGGCCCACAGTGGCGGGGTGTCTTCCTCAGCGCCGCAAAGGAATTACGTGCGGGTGTGCAGCCGCCGCCCTATACGACGGCCAGCCCGGACTCGATTCTGGCCATGCCGATCGACATCCTCTTCGACTTCGTCGCGGTCCACGTCATCGGCGAGCAGGCCACCGGCGCGAACATCAGCATCAATCTCGATTTCACCGATTCGGGACAGCAGTGGACGATGTGGGTGCGCCGCGGCGTTCTCAACGCCCGCCAGGGGCGCGCCGACGATGCCCGGGTGACGGTGTCGGGTCCGAAGGCGGCGCTCGTCGGGGTGCTGCTGACCCCGGGAGGCGCCGGGGAACTTGCCCGCTCGGGCGCCATCACCCTCGACGGCGATGTCACCGCACTCGGCGAACTCGCCACACTGCTGGACGATTTCGAGCCGACATTCCCGATCGTCACCCCCTGATCGGGCGATACTCGGCTACCGGCGATCCTCGCGGACCGTGCCCGCGAGGATGGTGGTGAGGCCGGCGGTGAATCTGCGGTCGCGTTCGCCGGTCATGATGGAGATGGTGTCGCCGGTGGGGTTCGGGCGGGGGGCGTCGGCGGTGAGGGCCGAGACCAGTGGCTGCCATTCGCCGGACCGCTCGAGTTCCAGGTAGGCCTGTTCCTCGATGACGAAACCGGTTGTGTAGGAACGCAGGACCGATTGCAGGTCACCGGGTTCGAAGGGCGGTACGACGATGCCCTGTAGGAGTGTCATGAGGGTGCCCGACAGTTTCATCGTGGCCGCGAAGGGGGAGTAGGAGCCCGCGACGATGCGGCCGCCGTCACGGAATCGGAGCATCGCGGCGCGCATGCGCTCGCAGCAGGCGATGACCTGGGCGCGGGTCGGGGCGCCGAGGTCGATATCGGAGAGGTCGATGGTGGCGTAGACGGCATCGGACATGGCGCGCTGGAGATCTCGGCGATCCTTCAGATGCTTGTACAGCGCGCCGGGAGTCACCTCGGCGGCCGCTGCCAGTCGCCGCATGGTGAGCGCGTCCAATCCGTTCGCCGACACGTACTCGTGGGCGATTTCTACCAGCCGATCCCGGCTCAATCCACGTTTGACCATCGGCCCAGAGCCTAGCGGCGGCCTGGGCGGCCGGGTTTGTGTGGTTGACGACACGGATCACCTCCCTTAGCCTTCGTGTGGTGAACAATGTTTACCACACTGGTGTCGTCATCGCCGGAGCCGGTCCGACCGGGCTGATGCTCGCCTGCGAATTGCGGCTCGCGGGAATCGAAGTGGTCCTGCTCGACGTCCTCACCGCGCGCACCGGGCAGTCGCGGGCGGGCGGCATCAATGCCCGGACCATGGAGATCCTCGATCAGCGCGGGCTGATGGAGCGAGTGCGGCCGCACGGCTATGTGTTCCGGGGCCGGGGTCCGGGGCACTTCGCCGGGCTGCCCATCGAGTTCGGCGATCTGGCCACCCGGTATCCGACCGGGCTGGTCATCACCCAGGCCGACCTCGAGACCCAACTCGACCGGTATGCAACCGAATTGGGTGCACCCGTGCAGTGGGACTCACCGGTTGTCGACCTCGAACAGGACTCCGATGGTGTCGAGATCCGGGTCGGTGGTGCACACGGCCGCCGCATCCGGGCCGCATATCTGGTCGGCTGCGACGGTGGCCGCAGCGCGGTCCGCAAACTGGCCGGGATCGAGTTCGCCGGGACCGACGCGACCATGGTCGGCATGATCGCCGACGCCGAACTGGCGGACCCGTCGCCCGGCTGGATCCTGACCGAGCGTCGCGGACCGGGTGATTTCTCGGTACTTCCGTTGCAGCCCGGCTGGTTCCGGCTCATGGTCAACCGGCACGACCGCGTCATCGACCACGCGGCTCAACCCTCCTTCGAGGACTTCCGGGCATCCTTCCGCGAGGTGGCCGGCACCGACTACGGAATGCACAGTCCCCGTTGGGTGTCGCAGTTCGGCGACGCGGCCCGCCTGGCCGAACGCTACCGTTCGAACCGCGTACTGCTGGCGGGCGATGCCGCGCACATCCATTTCCCCGCCGGCGGCCAGGGATTGAACACCGGGGTGCAGGATGCCGCCAATCTGGGTTGGAAGCTGGCCGCCGTTCTGCACGGCCGCGCGCCCGAGGCCTTGCTCGACACCTACGAATCCGAACGCCGACCCGTCGCCGCGCGCGTCCTGCAGAACACCCGCGCCCAGACCGCGCTCATGCGCCCCGGGCCGCACACCGAGGCGCTGCGCGAAACGCTCGCCGGACTCTTCGATATCGACGAGGTCCGAAACCGCCTCGGCGGCATGCTCTTCGCCCTGGACATCCGCTACGACGTCGGCGACGGCCACCCGCTGTCCGGCTATCGCGTCCCCGACGTCGGCCTCACGCTGCCCACCGGCGGTACGCGCGTCCACGAACTGCTCCGCGGCGGCCGCCCGGTCCTGCTGTCCCTGAACGGAACCCGCCCGCGGATCGGCGACTGGCAGGGTCACATCGACGTCGTCCACGCCCAATGCGATGCGGGCCGGTGGTCGGTACCCGGCCTCGGCGACATCCCCGCGCCGACAGCAGTGCTGGTCCGGCCGGACGGCTATGTGGCATGGGCCGCGGATGAACCCTGCGACACAGGTCTTTTCGAAGCGCTCAGCGCCTGGGTCGGTCCGAGTGCTGCTGCGCACCGGGCCTGACAGGCGCGGCGCGCGTTCACGAGGTTCTCCACAGCCGGCCCGGAAAGACCTCGGCGGCGTCCCAGGATCTTCGGGACTCGGTGGGCCGAGCCGGAATCCGGGGACGCCGCCGTATGGATCAGTGCGGCTGGACCGTCAGGTCGTAGGCCGCCATGTAACCGAAGTGCTGGGTCGCCGTGTAGTGGGCGGTCACCCAGTCGAGGATCTCCTTGTTGCCCGTCGGACGCCAGACACCTTGCTTCGCACCCGATTGCGCGGGCGCGGCGGTGTCAGCGGGCTTCGGATCCACTCGCCAGGAGTCGGGCAGCGGAACCTCGGGAGCCAGGTAGTAGGTGATCTCGTGGTTGCGGACCATCTCCTCGAACTGGGGCAGCGTCGGCACCGGGTCCTCGGAGGTGAAGCCGCCGATGGCGAGGACCGATGTGCGGCTGGCCAATTCGAGCCCGGCCGCGGGCGACGAACGGTCGATGGCGGCCGACCACTTGGTATTGGTCTGCTGCAGCAGCGTGACCAGCTGCGGATCGGACTGACCACCGAACAGCGTCTCGAGCTGCTTGCGGAACTGGTCGGCCGGTCCGGCCTTCTTGGGCTGGGGCGGGCCCACGGTCGGGCCGCCGCCGGTGTGCGACTGCGGCAGGGTCGCGGCCGCATACGCCGTGGAGCCGGTCAGGCCCGCGATCACACCGACTACGAGCAGCACCGTGGTACCGCGGCCGCGCAGCCGGTCCCAGCGGGCCGCAACCGGCAGCGCCAGCACGAGCAATCCCAGCGCCGTGACCACCGTGACCGCCAGCACCGTCCAGCGCAGCCACGGCTGCCAGTCGGAATTGCGTTGCAGCAGTACGAAACCCCAGATCCCCGCCGAGAGGATCAGCCCGGCGCCACCCACGCGGCCGAACGCCTCGGCCCGTCGCCGCCACATCTCGTACGCGCCGATGGCGAAGCAGCCCGCGATCGCCGGGGCCACGGCGAGAGTGTAGTAGGCATGCATGCCCGACTTCATCGCCGAGAACAGCACCCCGTCGATGACCAGCCACAGACCGAACACCAGCGCCGCGCCGCGGATCAGATCGGTGCGCGGCCGGCGGCCCCGCGACACCAGCACCAGCACGAACGCGAGCAGCGCGGCCGGCAGCAGCCACGAGATCTCGAATCCGATCTCACCGGTGAACATCCGGTCCGGCCCGTTGCCGAACCCGCCACCGAATCCGCCGCCCTCGAGCGCCTTCGGAATCTGGTAGCCCTCGGGCAGTTCGAAGGGATTCTTGGCGTTGCCGCCCATGTGGTTCTTGCCCAGGTAGCGGGCGAAACCGTTGTAGCCCAGCACCAGATCCATGAAGGTGTTGTCCTTCGATCCCGCCAGGTAGGGGCGCGAATCGGCGGGCCAGAGAATGGTGAGCAGCACGTACCAGCCGGAAGAGACGATCAGCGCGCCCAGCGCGGCCATCGAGTGCACGAGCCGGTTGCGCAGGGTGGTCGGCGCGACGATCACATAGGCCAGCCCGAGCGCGGGCAGCACCATGAGGCCCTCGAGCATCTTGGCCAGGAACGCGAATCCCAGTGCGACACCGGTCAGCACGATCCACTTCAGGCTCGCCCGCGGCAGCGCGCGCACGGTGCAGTAGGCCGCGGCGGTCATGAGCAGCACCATGGCGGCGTCCGGATTGTTGAACCGGAACATCAACGCCACCACGGGCGTCACCGCGAGCACCAGACCTGCCAGCAGGCCCGCGCCGCGGCTGCGGGTGACCCGGGTGACCGCGCCGTACATGAGCGCGACCGCGCCCACCGCCATGATTGCCTGCGGTGCAAGCATGCTCGCGCTGCTGAACCCGAACAGCTGCCCGGACAGGCCCATGACCCACTGCGAGACCGGCGGCTTGTCGACGGTGATGAAGTTGCCCGGATCCAGCGACCCGAACAGCAGCGCCTTCCAGTTCTGCGATCCGGACCAGGCGGCCGCCGCGTAGAAGCCGTTGCCCATCTGGTTGACCGTGATGTTCCACAGGTATGCGACGGCGGTGCCGATGAGCAGCAGCGCCAGCGCCGGCCGTTCCCAGCGGCGGGCGGGGGAGAGGCCTTCCGATGATGTCTCGGATGGCGGGGCGGTCGGTTCGGACGGGGCCAGCTCGGCAGTGGTCACGCTCACCGCGGGAGTGTGTCGCGCCAGCCGGTGAAGACCCTGACTCCTTGCTGGGAGCTTCCTGTGAACCGGGATCTCCCTATGCTGGTCGGATGAGCCCAGGTATGACAGCGCTGGTGCGGATCGACCCGGACCTCGACGCGGTGACCACCCTCGGACCCGAGGCCGACCCCGCCGACGCCGGACTCGCGCCCGGCGATATCGAGGCGATCTGGCGGTCCGTGCAGGACTGGTACCGCATGGGGACCACACCCGCCATCCAGGTGTGCCTGCGCCACCACGGCCACATCGTGCTGAACCGGGCCATCGGCCACGGCTGGGGCAATGCGCCCAAGGATTCCCCCGACGCCGACAAGCGCCCGGTGACCCCCGACTCGCCCTTCTGCGGATTCTCCACGGCCAAGGGCGTATCCGCCGCCCTGATGTTCATGCTCATCGAACAGGGTGCCTTCGCGCTCACCGACCCCGTCCGCGACTACATCCCCGAATTCGCCGGCCACGGCAAGGACCACATCACCATCGGCGACGTCCTCTCCCATTCCGCGGGCGTCCCGTTCGTCACCCCGCCCCACCGCGGCTCCGACCTGGTCCTCGACGAGGAACTCGCCGTCCAGGGCCTGGCCGACCTGGTTCCGAGCTGGCCGCCCAACCGGTTTCGCGTCTATCACGCGCTGACCGGTGGACTGATCCAGCGACTGCTGGTCCAGCGCGCTACCGGCAAAGCGATGCGCGACCATCTGCGCGAACAGGTCCTCGAACCACTCGGCTTCCGCTGGACCAATTTCGGTGTCCGCCCCGAGGACGTCGACCAGGTGGTGCCCAGTGTCAAGGTCGGCCCCGGGCCCTCCAAACTCTGGCGCCACCTGGCAGGCCGTGCCCTGGGCGGCGGCCTCTCGGGCCCGACCGACCCGGCCGCCGCCCGCGCCTTCCTCACCGCCGAACTCCCTTCCGGCAACCTCGTCACCACCGCCGCCGAACTCTCCCGTTTCTATGAAATCCTCACCCGCGGCGGAGAACTCGACGGAATCCGCATCATGCGCTCCGAAACCCTCGCCGCCGCAATCCATCCCGCCCCATGGCTGCCCGGCATGGCGGGCCGTGTCTCCGTGGCGGGCTTCGAACTGGGCGCCCGCCGCTCGAAGTTCGGCCGCAACACCGAATCCCACTTCGGTCGCAGCGGCCTCACCACCCAATACGGCTGGTCCGATCGTGCCCGCAACCTGTCGGGCGCCATCCTCACCAGCGGTAAGGCCCAGGCCGACGCCGACCGCCCCTGGCGCCTGGTCCACCAGATATCCGCGACCATGAATCCCCGCACCGATCGGGGATGACGGTTCAGCCACCCTGACAACACCGGACTTCGCAAGACGATCGCCGGTGTTTGCGTGCTATCGCCTGTGCGGGTCGAGCATGGGGACCAGGAATTGGCGGGCGATGGCGGCGAGTTGTTCGTCGTCGTCGAGGTCGACCACCTGGCTCGGAATTGCCAGGAACGAGGCGCAGATTCGAACCATCAACTCGGCGACCAGCTCGACCTGCAGGTCCGGGGGGATGGTGCCGGCCCGCTGTTCCTGGCGGAGTTGACGGGCTACGAATTCTCGGACCATGGCGACCGCTCGTCCGCCGTCGCCGACCAGCGAGCTGACGAAGTGGTCGGGTTCGGCGGTGATCAGTCCACCGATGAGGGGGTTGCCGCGCAGCGCGCGCAGGGAGCTCACGAATCCGAGGACGACGCGGTCGCCGACATTCGCCGCCGCCGCGATATCGACGAGGAATGTGTCGAAGTACCGGCGGAATTCACGCAGGATGACGCGTTCGACCAGTTCTTCTTTGGTGGCGAAGCGGCGATAGACGGTGATCCGTGAGATCCCCGCGGTGCGCGCGACATCCTCCATGGTCGAGCGCTGGATACCCCACCGCCGGAATTGTTCCTCGGCCGCGTCGAGGATGCGGGTGCGCATCGGGTCGGTGTCGTCGACCTGTTCGACGGCCTGCAGGTAGGCGCGTTCGAGCAAGGATTTCCCGGCGGGGAGCTCATTCGCGGGCGGCGCAGATTCCACGGTGTCCTCCTGAAACATCTTGTTCTGCATCAGTTCTCGGGCTGCGCCGCGATCGCGCTTCGCCTGATATTCGCGTTGCACACACTCCACATCGTTGTTGATACGCGGGTACGTTAGCTGTTTCATCGGATCCAGCGGGGTACCCCGTACCGGCCGAGTGTCGTCCGTACCTTATGTCCCTGGACGAGGGCGGCGAATCACCGGTTGGTCAGCGGGATTTCGATACTCAGGGGCATCCGCAGCTCGGCCACGTACCACAGGGCGAACTGGCGGAGGAACTCGTCGAACATCCAATACGGTGCGTCCACCACCGGTGCCACCGACAACACTCCTTCCCGAACTGCGACGAACGGGCCCCACGCCACCTCGAGCAGCGGGCTCCAGACCGGTTCCCGAGGAATGTTGAGCCAGTCGGCGACCTTGTCTCCCATGATGAATCGGGTGAACGCGCCCAGAATGCCGCGGCTGAGCAGCGTCAGGTCGAGATCGGCGCCGAGGTTGAGCAACTGGTTGGCCAGGTCGTTGCCCTCCGCGGTCGGTGCCAGGATCGGGTCGAGCTGCTGGCTTGCCTGCGCGTTGGCCTGCTCCCAGGTCGCAGGTATGTACTCGTCGCGAATGCCGAGCAGATGTGCGGCCAGCTGCCAACTGTGCAGGTAGCCATCGGATTCGGCGGCCGGGATGGGTACCTTCCACGCGGTGAGGGTCCGCATGATGGTGGTGGCCAAGCTGTGCCAGGTGACCATCATGTCGTCCTGGCTGATCGGCGTGACGCCTGCGGGCCAGTGCGGCGACTGCGGCAGCAGATGCCGGACGGACGCGTGGATGATCCTGGTTTTCACACAGGTCACGATCATCTCGCCGCCGTCCCCGTAGGCATCGACCGTGCCGATGTCGTACCCGAATTTCGCGGTCTTGGCGATGCGCTCCTTCAGGTGCGATCCGCCGCGTGAGTAGTACACCGCGAGGGCCTCGTGCGGGATGACCGTGGACATCATGCCGCTGGCGAACGCGTACAGCACGCCGAGATACAGACCACGCTTCTTGTTGAACTCGAAGGAGCTGGCCAGCTTGCCCTGGTCGGTCCACGAGGGCAGCTGACGAGCGGATTCGATGAAGTCCGCCAAGCCTTTCGGCAGGCCGGCGGGCAAGGGCTGGTCGTTGTAGACCCAGGTCGCCAGCAGCCTGTTGACCTCGGGCACATCGGCGTGGTCGATCACATCCGCCAGGACGGAATCGGCATCGGGGTCGTACACGGTCAACGGGTCGGCGCCGCCACCGGCGCCGACCACCGAATCGGCGGGCGACCACCTCCAAGGCTCCGCCCTCGCGGTGCGTGCCGTCAGTGCCATCGCACCGACGACGCCCACCAAACCGCCACCTGTCCTCAATGCGTCGCGCCTGCTGAGACGGTGTGCATCCATGCCGATTTCCTGTTCGTGAGTCTGATACAGAGACACATGAGATGTATCTGTGTATCTTGATGAGAGCACACCGTGACGGCTGTCACAACCAGTTGGCACGAATTTCCAGACGAAGGACCGGTCGATGAATCCGTACGTCGTTATCCAGAACCTCCTCAACCACCTGGACCTGGGGTCGGCCGGAAGCAGCGGCCCCGTCGGACTGGCAGAACACTCGGGAATCGCCATTTAGGTTCGGACACAACCGCTCTGGATCGGCTCCGTCGCGAGTAATACGTCCAATGCCGGTTCAGCGGACCCGATCCTGATCGGCCGTTGATCTACTCGGCCCGTGAGGGCCAGCGACGAGAAGAGTCACGCTGATCGGCTGGTGGTGCAGACCGCTCGTTATTCAGTTCGGTGAGCTGCGGCGATGTTGTGGCGCTGGTGGTTTCATGTCCGGCTCTGCGTGATGAGGGCTTGGGTGAGTACGGCCGGTTTCCGGCGTTGTAGCGGGTGGGGCTGGAGCGGTTCCTCCATCTGGACGACAAGGACCGCAAGCTAATTGCCAACCGTCGGCGCGACTACAACAAGCTCGGGTCCGCGGTGCAGATGACGACGGTGCAGTACCTGGGCATGTTCCGGCCGGATCCGGTCGACGTCCCGGTCGACGTGGTCGAGTATCTGGCCGCGCAGTCCCTTGCGATGCAGTGGGCGGTCGTTGGTGCTTGGCTTGGTTGCTGGTGCGGATTGGTTTGGCGGTGACCTTTTCATTCACACCAATTTCTCGGTGTCGCCCCAGCGTTGAAGAGCGCGGCGTAGCGATCGTGCATCCGCATACCCGAGGTGGGATGCAACTGTGCTGAGGGACATTCGGGCATGGTGCAGTAGGTGTTCGGCGCGCGCGTGGCGTGCTTCGTCGAGTTGCTGTTGCCACGTTGTGCCGTAGTCGGCCAGCCGGCGTTGCACGGTGCGGGGGCTGAGCGAAAGTCGGTGTGCGACCGCGTCCAGGGACGGTGTCTTCTCGGCGAAGGCTTTCGCCAGGGCGTCGTCGAAGCTGTCGCGCCAATCGGGCAATGGTCTGCTGCTGGATGCCGTCATCTCGGCGTAACGGCGGAATATGCGGGCGAGTTCGGGATCTGCCGGCTGAAGTGGTTGGGTATCGGAGCCTAGGAATGTGATCGAGTTGGTCTGCCCACCGAAGTCGAGACGTCGCGTACCGAACGCATCCGCCAGCAGTTGGGATGTCCGTGGGGCCGGGTGCGCGAACCCGACATGCAGCGGCACAATCGGGTGGCCGATGGCTTCCCGGCAGCGGCGCAAGATCAGGAGCATGATGAATTCGTGGATCGCGCCCGCAGCCGTGGTCCACGATGTTTCCGAACCGTAGCGCAGTGTCAGCTGAGCCCCGTCCGATCGAACGCTCATCGTCGCTGAGGGGTCGACGAGCAGATGCAAGTATTCCGCAGCCTGCTGGGCTCCGTCGGCGAGAGTGGCACCGCTGGTGAACAGGTAGTCCCAGACATGCAGGCTGCCCACTGCGGCCTGCTCCGCCGCCCGCAACCCCGGCATGCCCTCGGGTGCCACGGTCGTCATCATCTCCCAGAGGCGCAGGAGCGAGTTGGTGGGGGGACGAACAAGGTCGTCGTCCAACTGATGACGTGTCAGACCGGTTAGGTTTTCGGCGTCGGCGGTCGCAATACCCAACCGGCCAGCAGTCCTCAACACCAGACGGGTGATGTGTGACGACACCGTGCCCTCGATCGCAGCGCGATGTTGCGCGCCCGAGCCGATTTCTGCGCCACTCCTTCGAGGGTGACCTCCCATGCGAGAGGAAACCGCAGCGGTGTCGTGTTTAGTCCCGAGATCGACGCGCTCCTGCATCCGAACGCCTTTGCCGCGCACTTACTTTGGGTCAAGAACGAGCCGCGATCCGCGGCCCGATCGATGGAAGGAGCTTCGAAAATGGCCGTACTGAGTGTCATGGAATGGGTCGGCAATTCGCCGACTTTCTACGTTGCGATCATCGAGCGCATGGGCGTCCAGAACGCTCCGGCTGAGGGCATCCTCCTCCATATAGCGGGGGAAACCGCGACTGGAATGCGGATCGTGGAAGTGTGGGATAACGAGGACGCATTTGAGGCATTCGTCCGCGAGCGACTGCTACCTGCCGCCGAAGACGTTGGTTTGACCACGGAGCCCGCCTACACGGTCACCGCGGTCGCCAACCTGTTCGCCCCTACATTTGATCCGCTCCGGGAACTCGCGGATGGCTTCGCGGCCGTGGCTGCCGCGCAGCAGTAGGTTCCGTTCCCACGCACTGTTCGTCGCCTCATAGGTCAGCGGTGGATGAAGTCATTCGCCGCTGGGTGGCTCCTCGGCCAGTCCGACCGCGGATGGAAATGACCGCAGTTGTTCTTGACGTGCTGGGTTTTCCTCAGCGTTTGCCAGTTCGTGGAGGACTCCGAGGAGCCGTTCTTGCTGCTCGAAGGGGAGCTGGCCGATGGTCCAGGCCATGCTGTCCATCATGCTGACCACCGCGGCGTCCAGGTCGTCGTCGGTGCCGTCGTAACTGTCCAGCCACCACATGACGTCGACGACAAGGCTGGTTAGCACCGGGACCAAGGGGTCTGTATTGTTCATCCTGACAAATCCTATCGAACGTTGATTCAGCTGCGAAGTTGTTGGTGGGCAACGTTTTCCACGTCGGCTTGCGCGCCGAGCTCGGGCCTGCGGTCAGATGCTCCCCGTCGCCACCGGACGTGAGCCAGAGCCGTTATCTGGACAGACCCGAGAGTCGCGTTTTCGCCCGTCCTGGTCTCCTGTCTCCGGTTGGTCATCGACATGTGTTGGGGGACTTGTGTGTTTGTCTGTTGGGTGTGATGTCGAAGTTGGTTCGGGTCGGTGTCGGCGTGCTCGCGTGGATTGCGACACTCGCGGGAGTCGCTGGGGTCGCGTTGCACTTCAGTCGGTCGGGGTCTCGAGTGTTGGTCTTGGCGGCTTCGGGTGCGCCGTATTTGATGGGTGCCGCGCTCGTTGGGACGGTGGCGTTTGTGGCCGTGCGATGGTGGGTCGGTGCGGGTGTGGCGGTCGCGGTGGTGGCCGCTGCGGTGTGGACTCAAGCTCCGCTGTACGTCCATCGCTCCGGTGGTGGCGAAGGACCTGCGGTGATGGTGATGCAGGCCAATCTTCTGTTCGACGGAGCGGATCCTGGGGCGCTGGTCGACCAGGTGCGCGCGCGGAACATCGGTGTGCTGACCGTCAACGAACTCACTCGGGCGGAGGTTGAGGGTCTCGGCCGTGCGGGGCTCGACCAAGTGTTGCCGTACCGGTATCTCTCCCCGGGCAGGACCGCGGCCGGGACGGGAATCTGGAGCAGGTATCCGCTGTCGGAGACTGTCGAGTATGACGGGTTCGTACTGAATCAGCTCTCGGCGACGGCAGACATTCCAGGTGCTGGACCGGTCACGGTGTACGCCTTCCATCCGGTACCACCGGTGTTCGGCACCCAGGTGTGGGCCGATGAGTTGTCCCGTTTGCGTGAGATTCTCGAGCGGTCGCCGTCGGATCGGCCGGTGATCGTTGGTGGTGACTTCAACGCGACCTACGATCATTGGCAGTACCGCGTGATGTTGTCAGGACGTTTCGCCGATGCCGCCGGACAGGCCGGTGCCGGGCATCTGGTCACCTATCCCACCGACAAACGGTGGCCGCCCCTGGTCGGTATCGACCATATCCTCATCGCCGAGGGGCGAACGGTCACGGTGGAGACAGTGGACCTACCGGGCTCGGACCACCGCGCCCTGGTATCGCAGATCCGTCTGAACCGTGGAAGGCAGTAGGCGGCCCCGTCGCGTTGACAGAACGCTCGGGAATCGCCATTTAGGTTCGGACGCAACCGCTTCGGGTCGGCCTGGGACTTCGGCTCGGACGGCGTTCAGCGGTCGGCCGGGCTTCCATCGAAGATCCGGCGGAAGACGTCGTCGGCGTGGCTGGTGGGTTCCGGGGGTGCCGGTGTGAAGGAGAAGGTCCGGGTGCCGTCCGGATGGTGGCCGGCACGAAGGAAGAGATCGGTCGGGTGGGCGGATTGGTAACGGCGGTGGGCGAATTCGTAGAGGTGGGTGACGAAGACGATCGAGACGCCGCTTTCGAGGACTGCGTCGACGAGTGGCGCGGCGATGTGGGTGGCGTCGTGTTCGCTGGTGGAGGAGAACGACTCGTTGCACAGCAGGAGGGAGTTCGGGGTGATGCGGTCGACGATGCAGCTCATGCGGGCCAGCTCGTCGACCAGCTTGCCGTGGGACAGGGTGCGGTCTTCGTCGGTGACGAAGTGGGTGAAGACGCCGTCGCGCACGTCGGCTTCGAATGTGTCGGCGACGACGTACATTCCGGCCTGCATCATCAGCTGGGCGGTGCCGATGCTGCGCAGCAGGGTGGATTTGCCGCCGCTGTTGGCTCCGGTAATGACGATCAGGGAGCGGCCGGTGGCGTCGATGTCATTGCCGACCACCGGGTGGCCGGAGGTCAGGCACAGTGTGACGTCGCGCAGTCCGAAACAACGCAGGCGCGGCGTTCCGGCGGGGTGCGGGGTCGGCAGGCACACCGGTAGCCCGGCATTGCGGAAGCGGTCGTGTAGTGCGAGACAGCCGACGTAGAAGGCGAGTTCGCTGCGCAGTCGCCGGAAGAAGTCCTGCACGTGGACAACCGCGTCGTTGACGACATCGGCGATCACGGACACGGCTCGGTCGCGCAGCTGCATGACCGGGTCGAATTCGGGGTCGGGTTCGTCGATGACGCGAAAGGCGTGGCGGCTCGGGCGATCGAATCCGAAGCGGCGACGGCGGATCGGCTCGTGCAGCACGATGCCCGCGATCCGGTTGCCCGCGCCGAGCCCCGCGCTGATGTGCAGACCACGGTCGAAATCCATTGCCGCCAACTGTGCTTCGACACTGTCGAAATATCGGTCGTCGAGCTGAACTGCGATGACGGCCATCAGATGGGTGAATCCGGGCGCTCGGAACCGGTGGCCGTCCCGATCGCAGAGGGCGCGCAATTGCCGGAGGAACGTGATCAGCTCGTTCAGAGGTTCCAGCGCGAGCAGCAGTTTCCCACTGGCGCGGTGCAATGGACCGGCCTTGCGGCGCCTGACTTCGGTTGCCTGGGAAGCGATCCGGTAGAGCTCGCGCACCACGATCGGATGTGCCTGGCAGTCGGCGAGCACGGAGTGCCGGTAGCGGATCACCTCCGGATCGGTCACCGGTGCCGCCAGCCCGGCCCGGACGGCATCACGGATTACTGGATCGTCGGAGGCCGCAGTGCACAGCGACTCGAGACCGAGATCATCGAAGGTGCTGTCCCCGTTGCCTGCTGGACGAGGTTCGTAGTCGGCAGGATGGAGAAGATTCACCTGCATGCGGCGATCCTGGCGGTCACGAGGTCGTAGGTCAGCCCGAAGCGCTCGGCGAGCACCACGGCGTGGGCATGGCCGTCGGCCTGCCTGCGCTCGATACGGAATGTGCGCCGGGACGGATCGCCGGGGTCGGTGGCCGCCACCATGCTGACCGCGGCCGGTCCGGACCGGGCCAGTTCGTCGAAGAAGGTGACCCACACGGCCATCGCGCCACGCTCGACGATCCGATCGAGCACATCGCCGCCGATCCGCACGGCATCGGCGGTACTGGTTGCGCTGAAACTCTCATTGAGGATGATCACGCTGTCCGCGGTCGCCTCCTCGAGTGTGTCGCGGATGCGCAGCAGCTCCTCGGCGAGGCGCCCATCGGGAACGGTTGCCTGCTCGGCACGTTCGAAATGCGTGAACAGCCGGACCGCCAACGGCAGGCGGGCACTGCGGGCCGGGACCGGACAGCCGAGCGCGGCGAGATAGATCAGCTGGCCGACCGTGCGCGCGAAGGTCGTCTTCCCGCCCTGGTTGGGACCGGTCACCACCAGCACTCGTTCCGGACCCGACAGCCGCAGATCGTTGCACACCACCTCGGTGTCGGCGCGCCCGCGACGGGTGACCAGTGCGAGGTCGAACGCGCCTTCGGCGTGAATCTCCGCGCCTCGGGTTGCCAACTGTGGCAGGCACATCGCCCGGTCCGTTCCACTGACCCGGCGAACGAAGGCGAGATACGTCAGATAGAACTGGATCTCCCGATCGAACGCCATCACCGCGGCGTCGGCGAACTGCCCGTGGTCGCGGGCGAATTCGGCGAGCTGTTCGAAGGCGCGAGGGTGTAAGGCGGCGACACGATCGAGGATCTGCTCCTCCATGTGATTGATGTCGTCCCAGTCCGACCGCGGCCGCCCCGGCCGCGGCACACCGACACCGAAGCGCGAGAACAGCTTCGCGATCGCCGCACTGTAATCCGCCTCGGCGCCGACGGGCCCCACCTCGAGGGTGCGGTCGACGATCCGCAGGCTGTAGCGCACCGAGCTCAACGCCTGCTGCACCTGGTGCACGGCGTTGGCCAAACGGCAGAAACCGGGCCCGGCGACGTAGTCGGTGATGAACTCCCGCCATCGGGTCAGCGCACGAGCGGACAGGGGGAGTGCGGCCAACGCTTCAGCGAACCGGGCTACCGCCTCGATGTATTCGGCAGTAGCACTGAGCTGCCACCACTGTCGCTGATGCGGATGATGCAGGCGTTCCTGCCAATCGAGCCGTTTCCGGGTGCCGCGCATGCCGGCGGAGAACGCGTCGAACACTTCCCGCACCGAATCATCCGCGAGCTCGGCGAAGATCTCCTGTCGGTACCGCACCGTCTCCGGGTCCCGGACGGGCTCGGAAAACCATGCCCGCAACCGGTATTCATCGGCCTCGACGACGGCGGCGATGATCCGATCGATATGGAGGTCGGTCACCGCCCCGGAATCCATCATCAGGCGGCCGCCCAACGCCACTGAGTCCGGCCACAGCATGCTGACACCCGGCATACTCCCCACCTCCATCAGGTATGCCAGCCCTCGGCAACAGCAGGCGAGCCTCGGACGGGCCTATTGCACCGTAGAGAAACACCTTACCGGCCGTCAAGCTATCTGTTGGATTCCGGTTCCGCCGCCGCATTCGGCGCAGGTCGTTGACGGTGACCTCCCAGATCCTGGTGGGTGTCATGGACTTTCGGGCGCAGGGTGGGCTTGCCCTGGGTGCGCCAGGTGCGCGGGCTGCAGCCGTGGCGTTTGGTGAACCAGCGGGTGAAGTTGCTGGGGGAGGAGAAGGCCAGCATTTCGGCTATCTGGGTGAGGGAGTGGCGGCGATTCGCGACCAGGTGCTGGGCGAGTTCGGCGCGGGTGGAATCCAAGAGGGTGGTGAAGGTTTCGCCTTCCGCGGCGAGGTGCCGGTGGATGGTGCGGCGGTCGACACCGAGGCTGCGAGCGATCTGTTCGATCGAGCAGCGTCCGGTCGGCAGCAGGAGTTCGATCAATTCCCGCACGCGGTCGATGGTGGTGGCGGGGGCGAGGTCGGTGGAGTCGAGGAACTGCCGGGTGTAGGTGCGCAGCAGCGGGTCCGACATGGCGTTGGGGGCATCGAGATCGGTTGTGTAGATGATGAGTCCGTTGAATTCCTGACCGAAGGTGATGTTCGGTCCGAGTATGCGGTGATGGGTG
Organism: Nocardia sp. NPDC059236; assembly: GCF_042754085.1. Lineage (NCBI taxonomy): Bacteria > Bacillati > Actinomycetota > Actinomycetes > Mycobacteriales > Nocardiaceae > Nocardia > Nocardia sp. NPDC059236. Next base: position 402,366 of record NZ_JBHZAF010000005.1, on the reverse strand, counting down.
CTGCGGTCGGCAGGCGCGGCGTGGGTGAATCGGGTCTCCACCGGCTGCCAGCCGCTGCCGAGGAATCCGCGCAGCAGGCCGTGCAGCACTCCGATAGCCAGTTCGACGGACTGGCGGGTTTCGCCGGCCTGCCCGATATCGAGCCCGAGCCGGATGGTGGCGAGACCGTTGCGTTCGGTGAGGCGGGTGTGCAAGGCCTCGTTGTACATGTGCGCGTGCCGGGACATGACCCGCAGCGCGCTGCGCACATCCGGTTCCTCGCGGATGACCAGGCTCAGCGGGCCGAGGTTCGCGATGCGCCGCCGCTCGGCCAGGCGCAGCCCGAAGTCCTCGCAGTGCGCGGCGGCGGCTGAGCGTTCGAGCAGATCGGCGATGGTGGCGGCCGGCACCCAGCGGTCCTGCAGGGTCAGGCTCGCCGGGTCGAGTCCGGATTCGCGCACCAGACGGACCGGATCGAGGCCGACGGATCGGCCCAGCTCCACGTAGTTGCTCAACGCGGCATAGCGGGCGAGCGGCTTCACCGGGCATCCTCCTGTGTCCCGAAGTGAATGGATTCCTGTCCCGAGAGGATAAGCAATCGAGTGTGATCCGGCTTACTCTGGGTTCATCACAACGAATTGACCAGCGGAAAAGCAGGACATCGCGGTCGGTGAGCGCACCCGGCCCGGATTCTGCTGCTGGTCTCTCGTTCTCGATAGCCCGGGCCTCCGAGCGTCCCCGCAGCCGCGGGCACGCGACGGGTCGGTGCCGGGTACCCCTGTCGGACCCAGAACGCCGATCGCCGCCCCGGCGCGGTCGCGTCCAAAAGGAGATGCACTGTGGCACAAGCTGTTCGCTTCTACGAAACCGGCGGACCCGAGGTATTGCGGTGGGAGACAGCCGATGTCGGAGAGCCCGGACCGGGCCAGGTCCGGATTCGGCACGAAGCGGTCGGCTTGAACTTCGCCGACACCTACTTCCGCACCGGCCTCTACCCGGCGGCGCTGCCGGCCGGCATGGGCGTCGAGGCGGCGGGCGTGATCGAGGCGGTCGGCCCGGACATCACCGATTTCCGGGCGGGTGACCGCGTGACCTACACCGGCAGCCCACTCGGTGCCTACAGCACCGAACGCGTGATGCCCGCCGAGCACCTGATCCGGTTGCCGCAGGAGATCCCGTTCGAGACCGCCGCCTCCATGACCATGCGCGGACTCACCACCGCATACCTGCTGCGGCGCATTCACCCGCTGCGCGCCGGGGACACCGTGCTGCTGCATGCCGCCGCCGGCGGCGTCGGCTCGCTGTTCACCCAGTGGGCGAAGTTGTTGGGCGTCAGCGTGATCGGGACGGTGTCGAGTGCAGAGAAGGCCGCGATCGCCCGCGCGAACGGCTGCGATCACGTCGTGCTCTACACCCGCGAGAACGTCGCCGAACGCGTCCGGGAGATCACCGACGGCAAGGGCGTGCCCGTGGTCTACGACAGCATCGGAAAGACCACCTATCAGTCGTCTCTGGATTCCTTGGCGCGGCGCGGCCTGCTCGTCTGCTTCGGCACCGCGTCGGGCCCGGTCCCGCCGATCGACGCCATGCAGTTGGCAGTGAAGGGTTCACTGTTCGTGACGCGCCCCGCGCTCGCCGACTACATCGCCGACCCCGCCGAACGAGCCGAACTCGCGGGTGAGCTCTTCTCCCACGTCGCCGCGGGCCGCATTCGCGTCGACATCAATCAGCGCTACGTGCTGCCCGACGCGGAGCAGGCGCACCGCGACCTCGAGTCCGGTCGCAGCGTCGGCACCTCGGTCTTCGTGCTCTGAAACTCCGCCCGCCCGTTGCCGCGGGCTCACACCCCTTGGAGGACTGTCATGACAACCCTTACCCCACTGGAGGATTCGACACTGCGCTGGTCGATCGGCGTGACACCGATGACCTGCACCATCGGTGCCGAGCTGTCCGGCGTGGATCTGGCCACGGCGGCGCACGACGACGCCCTTTTCGCCGAATTGCGCGCCCTGCTGCTCGAATACAAGGTCCTGTTCGTCCGCGATCAGGACATCAGCCGCGCCGACCACGTCGCGCTCGCCCGCCGCTTCGGCGAGCTGGAGGACCATCCGGTGGCCGGCAGCGACCCGGACCACCCGGGCCTGGTGCGCATCTACAAGGATCTGGACAGCGCGCCGGAACACTACGAGAACGCCTACCACTGCGACGCCACCTGGCGACAGCATCCGCCGATGGGGTCGGTGCTGCGCTGCGTGGAGGCGCCGCCCGTCGGTGGCGACACCATCTGGGTGAATATGGCCGAGGCGTATCGGCGTCTGCCCGACGAGGTCAAGAACCGTATCCGGGGCCTGCGCGCCCGGCACAGCATCGAGGCCAGCTTCGGCGCCGCCATGCCGCAGGAGCAGCGTCACGAACTGGCACAACGCTTTCCGGACGCCGAGCACCCGGTGGTGCGCACGCACCCGGAGACCGGCGAGCAGATCCTGTTCGTCAACTCCTTCACCACACACCTGGTCAATTACCACACCCCCGAGAACGTGCGCTTCGGCTTCGATTACGCGCCGGGCGCGGCGGAGTTGCTGCACTACCTGATGCGGCAGGCCGCGGTCCCCGAATACCAGGTGCGCTGGCGGTGGACCCCGAACAGCTTCGCCATCTGGGACAACCGGTCCACCCAGCATTACGCGGTCCAGGACTACTGGCCCGCGGTCCGGAAGATGGAGCGCGCCGGGATCATCGGCGACCTCCCGTACTGACATCCCTTCCAGCCCACTCACATTGGAGTAAGCCCATGCATTTTCACGACGATGCGCTGTTCCCGGAGGTCCAGGAGAAGCTGGTCATCACCGTCGCCCCCTACGGCCCGGAGTGGGAGCCCGATGATTTCCGCGAAGACCTGCCGCTGACCATGGACGAGCATGTCCAGCAGGCGGTGGACTGCTACAACGCGGGCGCCACGGTCCTGCACATCCACGTGCGGGAACTCGACGGCAAGGGCTCCAAGCGGCTCTCGAAGTTCAACGAGCTGCTGGGCCGGCTGCGTGATGCGGTGCCGGACATGATCCTCCAGGTCGGCGGCTCCATCTCGTTCGCGCCGGAAGGTGATGGCGCCGACGCCAAATGGCTCTCCGACGACGCACGCCACATGCTCGCGGCGCTGGATCCCAAGCCGGATCAGGTCACCATCGCCATCAACACCAATCAGATGAACATCGTCGAGCTGATGACCGACGACGACATCGCGGGCACCTCGTTCACCCGCCCGGAGGTGTACGAGGCCTACCGCGAGATGCACGTCCCGGCGGGACCGGGCTGGGTGGAGGAGCACCTGAAACGATTGCAGGCGGCCGGAATTCAACCGCACTTCCAGCTCGCGAACATCGCACAGCTCGAGACGGTGGAGCGGCTGATCCGCCGCGGCGTCTACACCGGCCCGCTCATGGTGACCTGGGTCGGCATCGGCGGCGGCTTCGACGGACCCAACCCCTACAACATGATGGAGTTCATCCGCCGGGTCCCCGACGGCGCGGTGCTGACCCTCGAGACGCTCATGCGCAGCGTGTTGCCGGTCAACACCATGGCCATTGCGATGGGTCTGCACGCGCGCTGCGGCAACGAGGACACCCTCTGGGGTCGCAAGGGCCAGAAGACGACCTCGGTGCAGCAGGTCGAGCAACTGGTGCGCATCGCCGGTGAGCTGGGTCGCGAGGTCGCCACCGGCAAGGAGGCGCGCGAGATCTACAAGCTCGACGAGCGCTACGCCGACGCGGACGAGACGCTCGCCAAGCTCGGATTCGCGCCCAACCGCAAGCCGGGCCAGGTCGGCTTCACCCACCACGCCTGACCAGCTCGCACCGGGCAGCATCTCGGGTCGCTGATCAGGCAGTGCCCGATTTCCGGGGGCACGCGGCCGATGGTCGTGTGCCCCCGGTTCCCTCTCTAGCTCCGGTGTGCACCACCGTCTCGCACACCGGATACGTAGGAGCACCAATGGAGTTGGACACTACCGCCGCCGGGACGGACTGCCGGCCGGCCGCCGCCCCGGCCACGGCGGTCACACGGACCCGCCGGGCGTATCCATGGCTCATCTTCGCGCTGGCCTTCGGGCTGCTGCTGGCCGACTACATGTCGCGCCAAGTCCTCAGCGCGGTCTTTCCCTTCCTGAAAACCGCATGGGGACTGTCGGATTCGCGGCTGGGCTCGCTCAGCAGCGTGGTCGCGCTGATGGTCGGTCTACTGACCTTGCCGCTCTCGCTGCTGGCCGACCGCTGGGGGCGGGTGCGCAGCCTGGTCCTGATGGCGGTGCTGTGGAGCGCGGCCACCCTGCTGTGCGCGGTGGCCGCTGACTACCCGCAGATGCTCGGCGCCCGCTTCCTCGTCGGGGTCGGCGAAGCCGCCTACGGCAGCGTCGGAATCGCTGTGGTACTCAGCGTATTCGCGCCCCGCATGCATGCCGCGCTGAGCGGGGCGTTCATGGCGGGCGGATCGTTCGGCTCGGTGTTGGGCGTGGGGTTCGGCGGGGTGATCGCCGTGCACTTCGGATGGCGCTGGTCGTTCGCTCTCATGGCGGTCTTCGGGCTGGTCCTGGCGGCGCTGTTCCGGGCGGCCGTCAGCGAGGAGACGCTGGCCCGGTACGCCGCCGACCCGGCACCGAGCCCGGAAAGTGGAGCGGGCCTGCGGGTTCCGGTCTCGACACTGTTCACCAATCCGGCGGTCCTGTGCGCGTACGCGGGCAGTGCCCTGCAGATCTTCACCGCAGCGGTGCTGTTGTCGTGGATGCCGAGCTTCTTCGGCCGCTACTACGACCTGGCCCCGGACCGGGCCGGCGCGGTCGCCTCGGTGTTCGTGCTGCTCGTCGGCGCCGGGATGGTGGGCTGCGGGATGATCACCGACCGGGTCAGCCGCACCGACATGGCCCGCAAATGGACCACGGCCATCGTGTTCTGCGCGATCGCCCTGGCCTGCCTCGCCATCGGTTTCGCCGTCGGCCACGGTCCGCTGCAGCTGCTGCTGATCGGCGTCGGGGCGTTCTTCTCCGGCGGATCGTCGGGTCCGGCCGCGGCCATGGTCGCCAACCTCACCCACCCCTCCGTCCAGGCTTCGGCCTTCGGCACCCTCACCCTCGCGAACAGTCTGCTCGGTCTGGCACTGGGCCCGTTCGTCGTCGGCGTCCTCGCTGATCACCTCGGATTGACGAACGCGCTGCGGCTCGCACCGCTGACCTATCTGCTCGCCATTGCCGCCCTTGCACTGGGCAAGCGCGCCTATCCCGCCGGACTGCGCAGGCTCGCCGCGCTCGACTCCGGCGCATCACCTGGACCTTCGAAAGGACTTGCCGCACCTCATGAGTGAGACCACCACACCGACCGTTGTGATCGTGCCCGGGCTGCGCGACCACGTCCCCGACCACTGGCAGACCCGGCTCGCCGACCAACTGGACCGGGTCCGCACGGTGCCGCCGCTGGAGCGGGACAAGCTCTCCTGCGCAGCCCGTGTGGCCGCCCTCGACGCGGTGCTCACCGAGATCGACGGGCCCGTCGTGCTCGTCGCCCACAGCGCCGGCGTCATGATCACCGTGCGCTGGGCGCAGCAGTCCACCCGGCCCGTGCAGGGCGCACTGCTGGCCACGCCCCCGGATTTCGAGACCCCGCTACCGGACGGGTACCCCGCGCGCGAGGAACTGGACGCCAACGGATGGACGCCGATTCCCTGGCGGCGCTTGCCATTTCCCAGCATCGTCGCCGCCTCCACCACCGACCCGCTGGCCACCTACCGGCGTGTCTCCGGGATGGCGGAGGCGTGGGGGAGTCGACTGGTCGATCTCGGCGATGTCGGCCACCTCAATCCCGCGTCGGGATACGGGGATTGGCCGCGCGCGGCCGAGCTGCTGCGAGAACTCGTCGAGGAGACGACGCCGGCGGCGGCCGAACCGGGGGCCACCCGATGACGAAGGTCGCCGCGTCGGCCGCGGCCGCCGTCGCCGACATCACCTCGGGCTCCTCGCTCGCGGTGGGCGGATTCGGACTGTGCGGTATCCCCGACGCACTCATCGACGCGCTCGCCGCCCGCGAGATCACCGATCTCGAGGTGATATCCAACAATTGCGGCACCGATGCGCACGGCCTCGGAATTCTGCTGGCGGACAAACGTATCCGCCGCATCATCGCCTCCTACGTGGGCGAGAACAGCGAGTTCGCCCGCCAGTATCTGGCCGGCGAACTGGAGGTCGAGCTGACCCCGCAGGGCACCCTCGCGGAGAAGCTGCGGGCCGGCGGCGCGGGCATTCCGGCGTTCTTCACGCCGGCGGGGGTCGGCAGCCCGGTCGCCGATGGCGGGCTGCCGTGGCGGTATGCCGCGGACGGATCGGTCGCGGTGGCCTCGCCCGCCAAGGAAGTACGCACCTTCGGCAGCGGCTGGGGTGAGCGGCGTTATGTGCTCGAAGAAGCGCTCACCGCCGACGTCGCGCTGGTACATGCCCGCATCGGCGACACCGAGGGAAACCTGGTGTTCGAGAAGTCGGCCCGCAACTTCAACCCGCTGGCCGCCATGGCCGGACGCTGCTGCATCGCGCAGGTCGAGTATCTGGTTCCCGCGGGCGATCTCGATCCGGCGCGCATCCACCTGCCCGGCGTCTTCGTCGACCGGGTGGTGCACACCGGACCGCAGCTCAAACACATCGAGAAGCGAACCGTCGCCCAGGAGCAGTCGACATGACCACGGCCACCACGAATCTGGGCTGGTCCCGCACCGAAATGGCCGCCCGAGCCGCACGCGAACTCCGCCCGGGCGAATACGTCAATCTCGGCATCGGACTGCCGACCCTGATCCCGAACCATCTGCCCGCCGGCGTCCGCGTCACCCTGCACTCCGAGAACGGAATCCTCGGCACCGGGCCCTACCCGGAGGCGGGCGAGGTCGACGCCGATCTGATCAATGCGGGCAAGGAGACCGTCACGACGCTGGCGGGAGCGTCGTTCTTCGACTCGGCCACCAGCTTCGGCATGATCCGCGGCGGGCACATCGACACCGCCGTCCTCGGCGGTATGCAGGTCTCGTCCGCCGGCGATCTGGCGAACTGGATGGTCCCCGGCCACATGGTCAAAGGTATGGGCGGGGCAATGGATCTGGTCCACGGCGCCGGTCGCGTCCTGGTGCTCATGGAACACACCGACAAGACCGGAGCGCCGAAGATCGTGTCCCACTGCACGCTTCCGCTGACCGGCGAACGGGTGGTGCACCGCATCATCACCAACCTCGCCGTCATCGACGTCACTCCGGACGGGCTGATGCTGCGCGAATGCGCCTCCGGTATCACCGCGGCGCAAGTACGGGCCGCCACCGCCGCACCCCTGGCCGTCGCGTCCTGACCGGCCGACACCCTGCCGACGACTGCCAGCGGCAAGATCCTCGAGCGCGAACTCGTCGCGGCCCACACCGCGACGGCGACAACGGTTCTCGCCGACTACACAGCCTCCGGCGCCTGACCGCCGGATGCGGGGGCGGAACGAACCCCCGCTCCTCACGGGCGACGACCGCAGGGCCGCGCCCGATTCCATCAATGATGATGAGGTACCCATGAAGATGAGGAAATCCGCGGTGGTCGCCGCGTTCGCAGCGACCGCAGTGGTCATTCCCGCCGCGACGGCCTATGCGGAACCAACCGCAGACGGCGAATCCGCGCCGGTGGCATACGAAGTCACCCGGCAGGGCGACTCCGCCGTTCTCACCGTCAGCGACGGCACGCTGCGCCGTCTCGACGAGCAGCTGGTGCTCTTCGACCGCCACGACCGACCCGTCGCCGCGCTCCCGTTGACCTACCGTATAGACGACACCGCCTACCCTGTCACCGCCCGGCTCGACGGCTCGACCGCGACCCTCACACCGTCGAAGGCCAACCCGCAGCAGATCACTCGGGTAGACGCCCGCGAGGTCGTGACCGTCGACCAAGCGGTAACCCAAGTGGCCGAATCCTTTACGCCACGTGACGCACAAGCCCTGGGTGCATTCGCCCAACGCGTCGCAGTCGGTGCGGCCGTCAGCGCTGTGCTCGGTGCCGTCCTCGGCGCCGGTGTCGGCTGTCTGGTCGGCGGTGCCGCGGGCGCCGTCATCTCCAGCCCGGTCATCGCCCTGCTGGTGCCTTTCGTCGGCGCCACCGTCGCCGGCTGCGTGCTCGGCATGGCAACCCTCGGCGCGGTCGGCTCCATGGCCGGCATCGTCCTCGCAGGCGGCCCCGTCACCCTCTTCTCCGCCATCCAGTACTTCTCCACCATCCTCACCCCCTGCGCACCTGAACTCCCGTACTGCAAGGATCCGGCGCAGCCTGCGCCACAGGCGAAGTAGCCGACGCTGCTTATCCGTTCGCGCCGGAACTGCGGGCATCCAGTTCGGCGCGGGCGGTGGCAAACCACGCCTGGGTGCCGACCAGGCCGGCTTCGATGTCCTTCCGGGCGCCCTTGAAGCCGTACAGATCGCCGGCGAATCGGGTCAGCACGGACCCCTCCTGCTCGTCGAGTTCCTCCAGCAGGTCGCCTTCCTCCAGCAGGTAGGCGACACCGGCAACCTCGCCACTGGTCCACACGGACCGGTACTGGTCCCACCCGTTCCGCCTGACCGCAAGCGCCCGTTCGACAAGGTCTGCTCGCAGCGCATCTCGTTCGGCATCGGTCGGCTGCCGAGTCTTGAGATGGTCCCAGTTGATCCGTTCTGCGTCGGACACGTCGGATCCCGTCCTTCCGGGTCGGTTATGGGCGGTACTGCGCAAATGTATGCCGCAGCCGCGATCTTGTCCCTGCTCGGGTCACGAGTCGCCGCATCTCGTGAGAAATGGTACGGGCGTACATGTGTGCCCAGTTTTCGAAGGGTTTCGTTGAATTTCCGTAGCGTGTGGGACAACCAAACGTAAACGAAACGGAATCAAGCGTTTTCAGGGGGAGTGGCGAGCCTGACCCCCGATAACGTTCACTTATCGGTGGTCAGAACGGCTCGGTTCGATTTGGGGTACTTCAGGTTTCGTTTCGTGTTGTTCCGTTGGATTCGACGAAACCAACGCTACGATTTTCCGTTGTGTCGAGCATCTGCAACTACCCCGGCTGCACCAAACCGATTACGCGTGGCGGAGGGCCGGGGCGTCCGTCGGAATACTGTGATCACCCGGAGCACACCCGCTGGCGGGCCTGGCGAGAGCGGCAACGGCAGCAACAGGCCGAGGGGGAGGCGCCCCCGGCGAATGTCACTGTGACGCAACGGGGGCCGGTGACCGTGGCCCGGCTGCGGGCCGATGAGCTGCTCGGCCAGTTCCGTGCGATCGCCGAACAGCTTGGGACGACGCTCAATACCGCCGTGGCCGAGTTGTCCACGCTGGCCGATCCGGCCGTTGCGGAAGCTCAGGTCCAGGCCGTGCAGGCGGATGCGGCACGGCGGATCGCGGAGGCGGAGATGGCCACAGTGGCGGCCGAGCAGGCGCGGCGGGAGGCCGAAGAGGCCCGGGCGGCAGCCGAATCGGCGGCCGAGGACGCGGCGCTGGCCGCAGAGGAAGCCGAGAGCCGGATCGCGGAGGCACTCACCGCCCGCGACGAGGCGCTGAAGGAAGTCGAGCGGGTCACGAAGCGGGCGGCGGACGATGTGTTCGCGGCGCGGGCGGAGGCCGAGGCCGAGATCCGCACCATCCGGCGAGAATCCGCCGAGGACACCGAGCGGGCGCGCCAGCAGGCCGGCGAGGACATCGAGCTGGCCCGCTCGAAGGCGGCCGCCGAGATCGAGCAGGTGCGCCGGGACGCCACCCAGCGGATCACCGCCGCGGGCGCGGAACGCGATCTCGCCGTACAGCGTGCCGCCGATGCCGAGCGCACCATCGAACGGGCCGAAGCCGCTGTGGCCGAACGCAATCAGGTGGTCGCCGACACCCGGGACGAACTGAAGGGGGCCCGCACCGAGGTCGACCGGTCGCGGACGGAACTCGCCGAGGTACGCCGGCAGGCCGCCGCCGATCTGGCCGCGGTGCGCACGGAATCGGCGACCGCCCTCGACAAGACCCGGCAGGAGGCCGCCGAACGGCTCGCTGCCCTGGACGATGCTCGCACCCAGACCCTGGCCCGTGCCGAACGCGCCGAAAGGCAGCTGGATGCCCTGCTCGCGCAACGTGATCCGGCCTCGGTGACGAAGCTGTGAGAGTAGAGTCGGCACTCAATCGATAAATCGCAGGTACCTGATCGATAAGTGGCCCACAGAAATAGGGGCACCGAGGACGATGGCGTCCGGTTGCTGGAGCCCTTAGTGTCGAGCGGGGGTGTAAATGCCCCTGGATTCAAGGTGGCCGATTCGGTTCCGGATCGGCGAAAGATGTTCGTGCAGCGGATGAGTCGGGGCTGGGGCTGCACCCTCAGGAGGAATCGATGTCCGCTCTGGCGGAATGGCGTGGTCCGTCGCGCCTGCAAACGGCCACGCGTATCGCTGTGTTGATGATGACACCGGTGGTCGCGCTGGTGGCGGGTTGCTCGAGCGACTCGGGAAAATCGACCGCGATCGCGACGACGGTCAAGCCGTCGGCCAGTGTGACGAGCACGGTGGCAGTCTCGACTACTTCCGGTGCGCCCGTGGCGAGTCCGGGTGCGGGCCAGCCGGTCGGGGGAAGTCCCGTGGGGGGCTCGCCTGGCGGCGCGGCGCCGCAGCAGCAGCCCCCGGGCGAGTCACCCGATACCCCGCCCGTGTCCGACTCGCCCCCCGGCGGAGCCCCCGCGCCGGACGGTTACGTCAAGTGCACCGACAAGATCAACTATGTCGGTGACCCGCGCAGCAATGCCGAGATCAACCGTCTCGGTGAGATACTCGGCCATTGCCCCGATCCGGTTTCCGCGTCCATAATCCCGACGCCGACCACCACGGTCGCCCCGACCACCACCACGGATCCGGGAACCGTCGCACCGGTCACGACCACGACGACCGCGCCCCAAACCACCACTCCCGCACCGACAACGACGGCGGCGGCGCCGACGACCACGGCCGCCGCGGGCGCTACGCAATAGGCACGATCCGTCGTTCGGGGCGGCTGGCGGCGTTTGCCCGGTTGGCGCAGGATTTCCTGGTGGATAGCCGGTATCGTCGGTGAGGAAAGAGGGGTGTGACACTTGAACATCAACGCCATGCGAGCGCGGCAGTCCCGGCCGAGCGTGGCACGCGTATACAGCTACGTACTCGGCGGGCGTGACAACTACGGTGTCGACAAGGATGTCGGTGACTACTTCATCGAGGACCTACCCGGATCCGAGCGGTTGGCCATCACGAATCGGGACGCTGTGCTGCGAGCCGTGAAGGCCATGGCGGCGGCCGGAATTCGCCAGATCATCGATATGGGCTGCGGCCTGCCTGCCAGCGTCAATGTGCACCAGGTGGTGCGGCAGGTGTGTCCGGACGCCCGCGTCGTGTATGTGGACGACGACCCGTTCGTGGCCTCCCACGGGCGGGCCCTGCTCGCCGTGGATGACGGAATCGTGGTGCTGGAAGCGGATATTCGTGATCCGGACAGCATCCAGAAGCATGCCGACGTACAGCGTGTGATCAACTTCGACGAGCCGGTGGGCATCCTGTTCGGGATCACTCTCAGCTTCGTCAATGACGAAGAGGATCCGGCCGGCGTGGTTCGGTACTGGTCGGATCGCTTCCCTTCCGGTAGCCAGGTCTATATTTCACACTTCCGTTCCGGCGCCACCCGCGAGGCCGTGGCAACCGCGAACAAGATCGTGGAAGCGTTCGGTCGCGGTCGTTTCCGCACCGAGCCGGAGATCGAGTTCCTCTTCGGTGCACTCACACTGGAGGAGGACGGCCTGCGCCCATGCGCCCAGTGGCGTCCCGATCCATCGGAGTCCGACGCCGGCAATCCGGAGCTGACAGTCTGGGAACAGCTGGTGGTCGGCGGCATGGCCCGCAAACTGTAACCCTGTCACGCAAATGCGGTGTTGCCGACCGAATTCCGATCGGCAACACCGCATTTGCGCGTCAGCGCGGAGTGCGCCACATCGGCCACAGCGGTGGACCGCCGGCGGTTGCATCGAGGGTGCCGGTGACGTCGAAGCCGAAGCGTTCGTAGTACGGGACGTTCTGGGGTTTGCTGGATTCCAGGTAGGCGGGGATGCCCTCGGCGTCGCACCGCTCGAGGCGGGACCGCATCAGCGCCTGGCCGTAGCCCTGACCGCGGACGCCGGGCAGCGAGCCGATGACGGCGAGATACCAGTGCGGTTCGCGAGGATGGGCAGCCGCCATGCGGTCGGCGAGCCTGCCGGCCATGAGCAGGCGGTGCCGGAAGGCGTAGGCGAGGCCCGGCAGCTGGGGCGGCATCGCGGTGTCGGCGACGTGCCAGTGGCCGGGTGGCGCCCAGAGTGCCGCGCCGACTACGGAATTCGCGTCATTGCAGGCCACCTCGACACCGCCCAGGGGAACGAAGTGGTGGCGAGCCTGGGCGGCGAAGAGGGCGGCGGCGCGGCGGGCCCGGGTGGCATCGTCCCGGATCAGCCACGTGATGAGTGGATCGTCGGAGAACGCGATGCCGAGCACGCGCGCTAATTCGGGAATGTCGGACATTTGCGCCGGGCGCACGGTGATCCCCATGCGTTCACGGTAGCTGTTCGGTGGCCTCCGCATGAGGTGCTACCAGCTGCTGTGCCGCATCGTGATCATGGGTGGGGATAACCGGCAGGAGCCGCTGCGCCAGGTGCAGCCGGTGCAGAGTTTTGAAGGTCAGGTCGCGATTCTCGTCGACGAAAATGCCTGGGAAGCCGGACTTCTGGCGCACCTTCTCGATCTGCAACGCATGCCAGGCGGCATCGCCCGCCAGCAGGATCCACCCGCGCGCGGTGTGCGCGAGCAGGCCCACGCTGCCGGGCGTGTGGCCCGCGAGATCCACCAGGACCACGCTGCCGTCGCCGAACAGGTCACGGCTGCGGGTGAAGGTGAGCACCGGTGGGCCGTCGAGGTCGTACTCGACCGTGGGACGGTCCACCAGCGCATCGCGCACACCACCGACCGGCGCGACCGGCCCGGTCATAACCCAGTCCTTCTCTGTGCTGTGGAGGTGAACCGGCAGCCCCGGGAAGTCGAGGAGTCCGCAGACGTGGTCCCAATGCGCGTGCGTGGGCAGGGCGAAATCGAGCGCGGGCAGGGTGGGCTCGGACTGCAGGCCGGTGATGGTCGGGATTGTCTCGACGGGCGGGCGCACGACGGGACGAATGGCCGCGGGCAGCTGCGCGATGGCGCGGTGCTCCGCATCGATGCAATAGCTCGGATCGATGATGAAGGTGGCGTCGGGGTGCTGGACGACGAAGGAGGTCAGCGAGCTGGCGATGCGTCGCGGTGTGAACACCCCCTCCACGATCGCCGCGGTCGGCGCCGACCGCGGAAACTGCGGCAGCGGCGTGACCGTGACGGTGCGCTCGGTCGCCGGCAGCCCGGCGTCGGTGATGGACCGCAGGAACCGCTGGTCGATGGGCCGCGGCCGGACCGCGCCGTGAATGGAACTCACTGCCGCGGTGCAGCATTGGATGATGGTGGACTTGCGCACTGGATCGGACATGCTGGAACGCTAATACTTAAGGTCGACATGAAGTAAAGGGGTACATCGTGGCCACAGCCCAGGACATGAGAATCGGTGACGCCGCCGCCGCGCTCGGTGTGGAGACGCACGTGCTGCGGCACTGGGAGTCGGTCGGCCTGCTCGCGCCGCCGCGCAGCCCGTCGGGTCACCGCAGCTACAACGAACACATCCTCGACTACGCCCGCGTGATCCAGACGCTGCAGCGAACCGGACTGTCACTGGACCAGATCCGGCAGCTCGGAGTGAGCGGGTGTGACGGCCGGCGGGACATGATCGCCGACCGCCGCGCCGAGGTGCGCGAGCGCATCGAACTACTGGAGGCGACGGACCGGTTCCTCGAGCACCTGCTCGAGTGCAACCACTCGATCATCAGCGAATGCCCCGACTGCTCGGGGTTCGTGGCGCGAGCGCATGCGCGGCGAGCCGCGGAGTTCCCTGACCGCCCCTAGGCTGGGCGGTGGAGTGAGCGCTCACACTCGCGCGGCGTGAACCGATACAAGGTGTGGGGACGCCGGGGGCCGCCCGCCAATGTTCCCGGACCGGGAGGAGTTGGGAAATGCGCTATCGCACAGGGATTCTCGCCGCACTGGGAGTCCTCGCACTCGGCCTGACCGCCTGTTCGTCGAGTGCGTCCACCACCTCACCACCGGCGACATCGCCGGGCGTCACAGGCGGGTCCACGGTCGCGGGCGGGAGCACCGCGGCTCCCGCCACCCCGCCGAGTTCCCAGGAAGCAAAGACCCCCCCGGCGCGGCAGGCGGCCTGCGGCGCAGGCCAGGTCGACGTGACCGCCGACGTCATGTCCCCGGCCACCGGGCACCGGGGCGTGAAACTCACTTTCAGCCTCGCCGCCGGCGCGGCCCCCTGCACGCTGACCGGGTATCCGGGCGTCGACACCGGCGCGGGCGGCCCACTGCTGCACGCCGATCGGACCCCGCGCGGATACATGGGCGGTCTGCCACAGGGCAGCGACGAACCGCCCACCGTGACACTGGAATCCGGTCGTCCGGGCACCGCGGTCGTCGAGGGCATCGCCGTCGACGCCTCCGGCAATCACTGCCCGCTGTACACGAATCTGCAGGTCACGCCACCGAACTCGACCGACACCCGCACTGTCACAGTGACGATCGACAGCTGTGCCCTGCACGTGCACCCGGTCACCGGGTAAGGCCCGATAGCCAGGGGTTCCGGTAGTAATCGCCGAAAACCAACGGATGTGGCGTAACCGCAGGTAGTCGGCGTGGCGAGGCTGACCGGGACCGGCAACAGGAACTGGACTGGTCCGCGCAGGGCCTAGTGACCGCCCGAGCCGCAGACGTGTCGCTGGAAGGTTGACCGCCCCTGTCGTAATCGGTTACGCCACTGACGTCAATCGTCCTTACGCGCATCTCTTCTACGTCGCTAGTCTTCGAGCTGTTCGTCTGGCGAAACACGCTGACTGCCAGCCGAATTCGATGACTCGGAGGTCCGAACGTGCTATGGACGACGAGGTGAAGCCGCGCCGACTGGTTGTGGGAATCAGTGGCGCCACGGGCATCGCCTATGGGATGCGGGTGCCGGAACTGGCCCGCAAGGCCGGGGTGGAAGACGCATCTGGTCGTGACGCCCGCGGGCCAGCAGACCCGGCGACGCCAGGTGCTGATGGTCCGGGAGACGCCGCTGACGCTCGGGCATCTGCGCGCGATGGCCGCCGTGACCGAATCCGGAGGCACCGTGATGCCGCCGGTCCCCGCGTTCCATCTGCAGCCGCACAGCGTGCAGGACATCATCGACCACTCCGCCGGCCGTGCGCTGGACCTACTCGACATCGACGTACCCGACCTGCCCCGTTGGGGCGACTAGAACAGGAAACCCCGTGGCCCACTCGAGAAGTCTGCGCGAATTCATCGCCCAACTGGAGCAGATAGGCGAGGTACTGACCATCGACAAGGAGGTGGACTGGAATCTCGAGGTCGGCGCGATCATTCGGCGCAGCTACGACTTGCGTGCTCCGGCACCACTTTTCACGAATCTGACCGGTTACGCCGACAGTGGTTTCCGACTGTTCGGAGCGCCTGCGGCACTGAGCTCGCCACGGCACCGGCTGGCCCGGCTCGCACTGTCGATCGGACTCCCGGCCGACGCCACAGGTCAACAGATCGTCGACACCCTCGCCGACGCGCGCACCAGGCCCGGCATCCCCCCGACGGTGGTCGCCGCCGACAGTGCGCCGTGCAAGCAGCACATCATGCGAGGCGACGACATCGACCTATTCGCCTTCCCGACGCCGTGGATCCACGGCAATGACGGCGGCCGCTACATCCAGACCTTCGGTGCCAATATCGTCAAGACGCCCGACGGATCCTGGACGAATTGGTCCGTCAATCGAATGATGGTGCACGACAAGCGAACTCTTGCCTGCCTGCTGCCCAAGTCGCAGCAGATCGGCATCATCCGGGCGATGTGGACCGAGGCGGGCAAGCCGATGCCGATCGCCGTCGCCCTCGGAGTCGAGCCGGGCCTGCCGGTGGTCAGCGGAATGCCGCTGCCCCAGGGTATCGATGAAAGCCACTACCTGGGAGCACTTTTCGGCGAGGGCATCGAGGTCGTGGCTGCCGAGACGGTCGACTTGTTGGTCCCGGCCACCGCCGAGATCGTGATCGAGGGCCACGTCCTGCTCGACGACGATGTCGAGGAAGGCCCCTTCAACGAGTACCCGGGCTACAACGCGATCGGGAGCTCGCTCAAAGCCCGCTTCGAGGTCTCCGCGATCACCTACCGGGACAACGCGATTCTGCCGGTGGTCGCCGCCGGCCGCCGGTCGAGGAGGACGACACTATCACCGGCACGGCGGCCGCAGGTGAAATCCTGCACCTGCTACGCGAGGCCGAGCTACCGATCTCGTCGGCCTGGTACAACTTCGAGGCCGCCGTGCACTGGCTGACCCTGGCGGTGCGTCAGGACTGGCACGAGACGACGGGGCTGGCGTCGCACGAACTGGTCGACAAGGTCGCCGAGGTGGTGCTCGGCGGGCCCGCCGCGGTGCACGCCCCCAAGATCCTGCTGGTCGAAGACGATATCGATATCACCGAATTGGATCAGGTGGTGTGGGCATTCGCCACCCGCTCGCACCCTGACGTGAACCGCGGCGAATTCCATTTCGAACGCAAGCTCACCGATCCACTCGGGATCTATCTGTCACCCGAGGAACAGCAAGGTTTCAGCGCGGGCAAGGTCATCTACAACTGCCTGCTTGCCGACCTCTATCCGATCGGCAAGCGGCCGATCAAGGGCAGTTTCGAGAACGGCTGGCCCGCCGAGATCCAGCGGCGGGTGCTCGCGAACTGGCACGAATACGGCTTCCCCGAGGCGAAATAGATAGGCGGACAATGAGAATCGTCAAGTCATACACCCCGGTTCGAGTAGAGAGCGAGCGTTTCGCACCGACCCTCGACTACTACGAGCAGGCCCTCGGCCTCGCCTGCGATCTGCACTTCCGTTTCGAGGCGGGAGATCTCGATATCGCGACCATCGGGCCGGTGGTACTGATCGGTGGCCCGGCCGAGGCACTCGCGTCCGCCCCCAGGCAGGACATGGTGATCTCGGTGGATTCGCTCGAGGAATGGCAGGCGAGCCTGCTGGCCCGGGGCGCCACCCTCGTCACGCCACCGGCCGACATTCCGACGGGACGAAACATGATGGTGCGCAACCCCGACGGAACGCTGTTCGAATACGTCCAGTGGTCGCAGGCGAAACTGGCCGCAGTCGATCTGTCCCGTTCCGCCCAGCGGGTCAGCCCCTGATCCGAGCGCGCCCGGACGCAGTCGGATCGCGCAACCGTCGGTCCCAGCGTCCGGCCGCGCGGATCGGCCAGCGACTGCCACGAATACGCGACGGTTGAATACGCGCCTCCGCCGGTCCGGGACCCCAGCTACACCCGAACGGTGTTGTCGGTGGTGACCACCACGCGCGCGCCGTGTGCCGGAACGTGGGTGATGTTGCGCATACGCGACGGTTCGCTGCCCGCCCCGTCGGGCAGTGAAAGCTGGTAGCGGGTCAGGATTTCCCGCAGCACCGCCGTGCCCTCCATGAGCGAGAACCCCGCGCCGATGCAGCGCCGCACCCCGCCGCCGAACGGCAGCCAGGTGTTGGCGGCGACCGAACCGTCCAGGAATCGTTCGGGCCGGAAGGTCAGGGCATCCGGGAAGGCTTCCGTGCGCCGATGCGCGAGCAGGATCGAGGTCGCGACCACGGTTCCCTTCGGCAGTTCGTATCCACCGAGTGTCATGTCGCGGGTGAGTCGCCGTCCGGTCCCGCCGATGACGGTGTGCAGGCGCATGGCCTCCTTCAGCACCGCCTCGAGGTACTTCTCGTCCCCGTCGTGCGCGGCCCGGCGCGCCAGGTCCTGGACATCCGGGTTGGCGGCCAGCTCGTGGCAGGTCCAGGACAGCGCCGACGCGGTGGTCTCGTGCCCGGCCAGCAGCAGTGTCACCAGCTGGTCGCGCAGTTCCTCGTCGGACAGCGGTGCGTCGGTGGAGTTCTCGCCGGAGCCGACCGCCAGCAGCCGCGACAGCACATCGGTGCGCGCCTCCAGGTCCGGATGCGCGCGCCGCTCCGCGATCTCGCTGTAGAGCAGCTCGTCGATGGCGTTCTGGTTGTCGCGGAAGCGTTTCCACGGCCCGCGCCGTTCCAGGAACGGATACTTCCAGCCGAAGAAGATG
The DNA here is from genome assembly GCF_042754085.1 of Nocardia sp. NPDC059236. NCBI lineage: Bacteria > Bacillati > Actinomycetota > Actinomycetes > Mycobacteriales > Nocardiaceae > Nocardia > Nocardia sp. NPDC059236. Next base: position 384,105 of record NZ_JBHZAF010000005.1, on the reverse strand, counting down.
ATCGGATCGATATTGACGATCCGGCGCAGCCGCGGCGCCAGCTGGGCGCGGCGGCGTTCGTCGGTCATGCCGAACACCACCTGCATGATGACATCGAGTGTCAGATCGTTCATCGCGTCGAGCGTGGGCACTGTCGACCCCGACACCCACCGGTCGACATGGGTCGCGGCAATGGTGTCGACCAGCCCGCGATATCCGCGCAGTGACGAGCCGACGAACGCCGGCATGAGCAGTCGCCGCGCCCGCGCGTGCTCGTCCTCATCGGTGAGCAGCAGTGAATGTTCGCCCATGATGTGCACCAGCAGTCGATTGCCCTCGCCGGCATGCAGATCGGCGGGGTCGGCGGCGAAGATCTCGCGGATGTGCTCCGGCCGCGAGAACACCACCAGGTTCTCGGCATAGGGCGCGACCAGATGGAGCGTGAAGACGTCGCCGTAGCGGCGCGCGGACCGGCGCACCAGGGTCCCGCGCCATTTGCCGTAGAGGGCGGTCTGCACCGCGCGTGGCAGTGGCGGTCCCGGTGGAAAAGCGGTGCCCACGATGCCTGATCCCTTCACCTGGCCGCCTCGCTGCGGCTGAAACGCTTGTCCAACAGCGTAGAGCGCGGGTGAACCCGAGGGGAATCCGCTGACGGTATAGGACAGCACCTGACCTAGTTGATTCCTACCGTGGACGCATGACGATTTTCGAGCCCTTCCGAATCGAGATCCCGGCCACCGACATCGAGGACCTGCGGACCCGCCTGGCCCGCACCCGCTGGCCCGCGGACCTGCCCGGGGTGGGCTGGACCTACGGCATTCCGACGGCCTACGTGCGGGAGCTGTGCGAGTACTGGGGGAGCGGCTACGACTGGCGCGTCCACGAGGCCGAGCGCAATCGCCACCCGCAGTTCCTGACCGAAATCGATGGTCAGCGCATGCATTTCGTGCACGTCCGCTCGCCGGAGCCGCACGCGCTGCCGCTGGTGCTGGTCCACGGCTGGCCCTTCGAGGATTTCACCGGCATGATCGGCCCGCTCACCGATCCGCGCGCCCACGGCGGCAATCCCGCCGATGCCTTCCACGTGGTCATCCCGACCCTGCCCGGCTTCGGCTTCTCCGGCCCCACCCACCGAACGGGGGACGCCTCGACCGAGCGCAGCGCGGAACTGATCACGAAGCTCATGACCGCGCTGGGATACGGGCGATACGGGGCGCACGGTGGTGACGCCGGGTCCTTCATCGCACCGCAGATGGGCAGGATCGCGCCGCAGCACCTGGCCGGTGTCCACCTCAACGACCCGATCACGATCCCGGCCGGGGACATCGACCCGGCCGACCTCAGCGCCCGAGACCGGGAGAAGCTGGCCCGGTACCAGGACTGGAACCGGTTGGAGACATCCGGCTACGCGGGCATGCACTCCACGCGCCCGCAGACCCTCGCCCCGGCGATGTCCGATTCGCCGGCCGGGATGCTGGCGTGGGTCCTGGATGTTGTCAACACCTATAAGGATCCGGCGAAGCCGACACCCGATGCGGCGATCGACCGCGACCTGCTCCTCACCGATCTGTCGATGCTGTGGTTCACCGATACCGCCGGCTCCTCCATGCGGCTCTACAAGGAATCCCGGCAATGGGGTGCCGCACCGGCCGATTCCGGCGTTCCCACCGGTGTCGCGGTCTTCCCGGGCAGCAGCAGTATTCGCGCTGTCGCCGAACACCGGAACACGATCGTGCACTGGTCGGAATTCGATCGCGGCGGCCACTTCGCCTCGATGGAAGCCCCCGATCTGCTGACCGCCGATCTGCGTGACTTCTTCCGAAAGTTGCGCGGACCTAACGAATAACGCACCGCCGCAAGAAGTTCCGCCGCTATCCCGCCCATCTCTGGCAGGATGACGGCATGGCCGAGATCCACAGGACGACCATGGTGCCCACCAAGCTGGAGCTGCTGGCGCGGTGGCTGCCCACCCGGCACTGGTACTCCGGCGCCGAGTCGCCGGTCCTGTCCAAGTCCGGCGGCTTCCGTCTCGACGATCCGGCGGGCGAGGTCGGCATCGAGCTCATGGTCGTCACCGACGCCTCGCGCACGGAGCCGGTGGCGTATCTGATTCCCATGACCTACCACGGTGCGCGGGCCGAGGACCTCGACCAGGCACTGATCGGCACGTCCGAACACGGTGTGCTGGGCCTGCGCTGGCTCTACGACGCCGCGTACGACCCGGTCTTCATCGAGCAGGCCGCTCTGCTGCTGACCGGCAAGGCCACCGCCCAGGACCAGAGCACGAGCGACACCCCCGACCTGACCGTGCACGTGGTCCCCGGCGACATTCTCTGGCCCGCACCCGGATTCCGTCCGACGGTCATCGACACCGATACCCACACCGATATCGCCTTCGATTCCGACCGCTCGACCAACGCGGGCGCGGAGCTGATCCGCCTCCACCGCCGCCTCACCACCGGACCGGCGCTCGAGCGCGACCGCAGCCACGTCGACGCGCTGTGGTCGGCCGCGGACGGCACCTCGTCACGCGGCGTGTTCCTCAGCGCTCCGTAGACGCGGGCTGGCCGGTGACGCACGGTAGGTCACCGGCGAACCCGGCCGTGGCTCAGTGGTGTTCGAGATCGTCCTTGATCTCGCTGAGGGCGTCGACCGGAGTGAGGTTCTGGCCCAGGGAGTTCTGCCCCAGCTGGGGCCAGCCCTTGCCGTCCTGTCCGAGCAGCTGGGTCCAGATGTCGCGCAGCATGCGGCGGTCGTCGTCGGTGAACATGTCGTCTCCTGTGAGTAGGGTGCGGAATTGGTCGGGGCTGCCGCGGAAGGCATCCACGTCCAGGGAGCGACCGGCTACCGAGCCGCTGTCGCTGAATTGGAATACCGCGACCTCGGCCCCGCCGTAGGGCTGCCAGCCGATGTCGTCGTCGCCCGGGTAGATGACCGAGGCGTAGCCGGAGCGGCCGTCGCCGTAGTTCGAGGTCATCAGCGGCGGAATTCCGCTCAGGTCGGGTGAGCCCATCGTGCCCTCCCAGTACCAGTGCGGCAGGTACGAGAGTGCGACGTGCACACCACGATTCTCGATGGCGGTGCGCACGGCCTCGAACACGCCGATGTCGCCGGAGTTCAGCTCGTGGTCGAGCATGGCCGGGATGCCGTGATCGCCGAGGTGATCGACGAACAGCGCGGCCTGGGCGTCGGCGTCGACATCGCCGCGCACGTAGTGGTAGCCGACGAGGATCTTGCCGGCCGCCAGGGTGGCGTCGCGGAACGCGGGCCAGGAAGCGTCGGTGTAGTAGTCGCCCTCGCTGACCTTGGCGATGACGAACTCGAATCCCTCGGCGAAGACCTCCGTGAGGTCGAGCCCGTCCTGGTAGTTCGAGATGTCGATGCCGAAAATCGTTGCGTTGGAAGTCATATCGGGTCCGTTCTGGTCGGGCGCGGGCGGCTCGGCGGCGTCGGTCAGCATGGTGAGCGGGTCCAGGCGATCCGGGCCCGGCGGCACCCACGAGTACCGGTGCCACTCGAAGTGCAGGTGCGGGGGGACGCCGCCATTGGTGCCGGAGTCGGGATTGACGTGGGCGATACGGTGCCCGGCCTCGACCCGGCTGCCCAGCTCGACCTCGCGGACGATGTGCCCGTAGACCGTGGTGCCCGCGCCGTCCGCCGCCGGATGGTCGACGACCAGCCAGCCCGCCGGATCCGGTCCGCCGAAACCCGTTGCGGCACCGGCATACACGACCGTCCCGCCTTGCGACGCGTACACCGGCTCGCCCCCGCTGCCGCCGTCCTTGCCGAAGTCCACGCCCCAGTGGAAGCCGTCGTCGCGCGGCCCGAATCCCGAGGTGATCACCCGCCCGGCGCCCATGGGCCAATACCTGGTGAAAGCCATGAGCCTTCTCCCCCTTGCGGTACAGCCGATCCGGTGCCCGGCCGTTTGCTGTGACCCGAGTAAAGCGGGATCGCCCGTCCGATTCCTCACCCGAACAGATGAATTTCCCTGTGATAACTCGCTGCGCCCGGCCGATAAACTGGTATCACCTCCGACCGGGGCTCGGCGGCCGGGACGTGATCGTTCTTGATGGGGGGCGGGACAATGGACATGGGGGAGACGGGCATCTCGCTCGCTCGCTTTTCCGAGCTGATCGCGGAGATCAACCGTGCAACAGGGCAGCCCGGCGCGTGGACACGCGCACTGCGAGCCATCACCGACAGCCTCGGCGGCCACCACGGCTGCCTCGTCACGGCACAGGGCGGGCGGCGGTCCATGATCGCGAGCACCGCCGAGGGGCTGCGGGATAGCTACAACGAGCGCTACGGGCGCATCGATCCGTTCGCGGCCGCGCTCGAATCCGCGCTCACCGCAACGGTGCTCACCGGTAGCGAGCTGATCCCACCGGATGGCGGGCGCCGGCATCCGTTCTGCACCGGCTGGGCCGCGCCACACGAGCTCGGGGACGGCATGTTCGCGCGGCTGGCGACGCCGGGCTCCTGGATCGCCGTCTATCCGCGTGCGGACCGGAACCTGGACCGTGTCCTGGCCGAACCGGTGCTGAGGTTGTTCCTGCCGCACCTGGACCACGCCCTCGGCATCGCCGCGCGACTGACCGATGCCGTCATCGACCGGGATCTCGCGCTCAGCGTGCTCGACCGCCACCGGCACGGCCTGGCCCTGGTATCCGGTTGCGGCCGGGTCGATTACGCCAACCCTGCGGCGCTGGCGATATTGCGGGCCGGCGACGGTCTGCGCCTGGGCGCCCTGGCGCGCCTGGAATCGAACGACCCCGCGGTGTCGAGTCGGCTGCGTCGCCTGCTGGCGGCGGCCGCGCAGACCGGCCCGTCGAATGCCGCGGCCCGCCTGCTCATTCCACGCGACCGCGACCGGCTGCCGCTGACCGTGTCGATCCTGCCGCTCTGCCCGGGTTCGCAGGAGTCACCGCGCCGCTCGGCACTGATGGTGATCGTCGATCCCGAACGTGAGGAGCCGGGAGGCCGCGAAACCCTGCGCGAGCTCTACGGGCTGACCCGGGCCGAATCGCAGGTCGCCTTCGAGGTTCTGCGCGGCAGCGGGCTGGCGTCGGTTGCCGAGGAGCTCTACATCTCGGTCAATACCGCACGCACCCACCTGCGCCAGGTGTTCGCCAAGACCGGCACCTGCCGGCAGGCCGAGCTTGTCCGCCTGTTGTCGTGCGTGCTCTCGGGTGCCGGGCAATTCGCCGACGGGCGACGCGCCGGTGCCGGTGAGAACGCAAACGTCCAGTTACCTGGGTAAATAGGTCATATCATTTATGCATGCCCGCCAATCGGATCGAGGGGCGAACCGATGTATTCGCCGACTGGGCTTGGCAGTCGCTGGTCGTGACCGGCGGCTGCTCGGCCGTGCTGGGGGTGGTGATGACGGTGTGGCCGGACAAATCGCAGACGGTGGCGGGGATTCTGTACGGGCTCACGCTGGTGGCATCGTCGGCGGTGCAGTTCGTCGTCGCGTTCGGGGCGCGGATCGGCACCGCGTTGAAGGTACTGGAGGTCGTGAGCGCGATCATCGCGCTGGTGCTGGCCGCCTGGGCGTTCACCAGCGGTGAGTGGGTTGCGTTGCTGTCCTTGTGGATTGGGATGGCCTGGGTGGTGCGGGGCATCGTGCAAGCCATTGTGGGCGTGTGGTCGGAGCAGTTCGCGGGGGCGGGCCGGTTGGAGGTGGTCGGGCTGTTGACGCTCGCCGCCGGTGTGGTGGTCGGGGTGGTCCGGTTCGAATCGCTGACATCGCTGTCGATCGTGGTGGGCCCGTTGACCATTGCCCTGGGTGTCTCGGAAATCCTGCTCGGCGTGCGGGTGGAACGCAAGGTCGTCGGAACCGCCTGACAATTCCCGCGGTCGAATACCGGATCGCTCTCGTGTAACTGACCAGTCTGAAATTCGTCAATTGCCCAAAATATGCCGGTAGGTTCGGATTGTTCGTGTGCTCGGGTAATCGATCGCGCGACGGATGCCGCCGCGACACGCTGAGAGGCAGGGCTGGATGGCGCGAGACAACGGCAGCGGCGTGGTGGGTGGCTGGGGTCCGTTCGGTGAGAGCTCCGGGCAGCTGACGCCGGTCGCGGTCGAGAACTTCCGGATGCTGCGGGAGCGGCAGACCGCGGACGGGCCGGGGTCGGTCGCCGGATCCGCCCGGGTCAACCTGCTCAACTGGGACGGTCCCGGCACGCCCGACGGGCTCATGCCGAAACAGCCGGGGAGCCATCGCAAATGAGGCGCAGGACCGCGCGAGCCGAGCCCGGCCACGACCAGCGGACCGCAGCCTGGCAGGTGCAGTCGGTGCTACTCGGCTATCCCGACGAGGCGCTGCTCGACTCGCTGCCCATCCTGGCCCGGGCCGTTTCGACGCTGCCCGAGGCAGTGGGTGCACCTTTGCATCCGGTGCTGTCCTACCTCGAGACCACGCAACCGCCCACTGTGGCAACCGAATACGTCAACACCTTCGATCATCGCAAGCGCTCCAGCCCGTACCTGACGTGGTTCCTCTACGGCGACACCCGCAAACGCGGCATGGCGTTGCTGCGGTTCAAGCAGGTCTACCGCAGCGCCGGTCTGGTGCTCGGCGACGACGAGCTGTCCGACCACCTGGCGGTGGTGCTCGAATTCGCCTCGGCGCATCCGGTTCCCGGGCAGCGGCTGCTCGAGCAGCACCGCGCGGGTTTCGAGGTCATGCGCCTGGCGCTGCGGGAGGCCGGCGCGCCCTGGACGGGCGTGCTGGATTCGGTCTCCGCAACCCTGCCCGCCCTGCAGGGCACCGAACGCGAGGCCATTGCCACGCTCCTCGCCACCGGGCCGCCGGACGAGGACGTCGGACTGAAGCCGTTCGCACCGCGTACCTCCATGCCGAATTTCATCGGAGGCCAACGATGACGCTCAGCGCCGAGGACGCAGGCGGGACGTCAAGACCCTCGGCTGATCGCAGCCGAAGCGTGACCGGGAGCCGGTCGGCCGCTGATTCGATCTCGCATCTGGGCCAGGGTGCCCAGTGCAAGCCGAAATCCGTTCATCCGGATATGTTCGGGCTCGGTAGGGTTCGGCGGGTGGCGAGGATTGCGTTTCTGGGTGTCGGGCGTATGGGTGCGGGGATGGCGGGGCGGCTGGTGGATGCCGGGCACGAGGTGACGGTGTTCAATCGGACGCCGGCGAAGGCGGACGAACTCATCGGGGCGGGAGCGGCATTCGCGGCGACCCCTCGGGAGGCGGTGCGTGGCGCCGAGGCCGTTTTCGCCATGGTGGCCGACGATGACGCCTCGCGGGCGGCATGGCTGGGCGCGGATGGCGCGCTGGCGGGGGAGTATGCGCCCGGCGCGTTCGCGGTGGAGTTTTCGACCATCTCCCGGCCGTGGGTGCTGGAACTGGCGAAACATGCTGCAGCACAAGGTCTTCGTTATCTCGACTCGCCGGTGACCGGGTTGCCGGACGCGGCGGCTGCGGGGCGGCTGACGCTGTTCGTCGGCGCGGACGCTGCGCATCTCGACGCGGCGCGTCCGCTGCTGGCGCCGCTGTGCATCGACATCGTGCATTTCGGGGCGGTCGGGGCGGGCACGAGCTACAAGCTCATCCAGAATCTGCTGGGCTCCATCCAGATCGCCGCCACCGCCGAAGCGCTGCGCACCGCCGAACTCGCCGGACTCGACTTGGCCGTCGTCACCGACACCCTGTCGCGAAGCGGGGCAGCCAGCCCGACCGTCATCCGCATGTGTCAGGAGATGACGGCCGGCGTCCATGACCGAGATATCGCCTTCACCGCCGCACTCCGTTTGAAGGACACCCGGATCGGCGTGGAACTGGCCGATGCGGTCGGCACCCCCGCCACCCTCGGCCACACCGCCGAGCAGATCTTCCAGCGCCTGGTCGACGCCGGGCACGGCGACCTCTCGGAAACCAAACTCATCGACCTCCTGCGTGAATGAAACCTCGATCCGCCACGGCTGCGGCCGGTCGCGCGGCGCATGCTGTTCTCCTGAGGTGACCATGACGAGTCTGGCCGCGCGTGCCGACCATGGGATGACTGTGGATAGCTCTCTACACCGGATACGGTCTGGCGCTGGCCGATCGCATGCCGCCCGCAGGGGTCGTCGTTCTCGCGGTTCTGACCTATGTGGTGCAGTTGCGGGTGAGCCTGGTGGTTGCGACGGCACCCGTACGGTCCGGTGGGGTGGCTGTTGCGCGCGGCCACCTACGTGTCCGTGCCCGCCCGGCGGAAGGCTCCGGCGTGAATTGTGGTCCATTGCCTGAAGGTTCGCGGTGCACGGCCGGTGACCTGCTCGACGGTGGGCCGCACGATGGACTCGTCGATCGCGCCGGCGACGTAGAAGTCGAAGAACGCGTCCACGTATTCGACGGGCGTGGATTTCAACATGTCGGCGCGGGCGTCCTCGTCGCTCAGGCCGACGCATTCCAGGTCCCGGCCGAGCACGTCGCCGAGAATGGCGATCTGTTCGGCGGGCAGCAGGGATTCGGGTCCGGTGGGCCACAGGATTTCGCCCCGCAGTGCGGGGTCTACGAAGGCGTGCGCGGCGACAGCGGCCAAATCGAAGGGATCCAGGCTCGCAGTTCGCACGGTCGGGAACGGGACCCGCACGGTATTGCCCGCCCGGAGTTGCGGCAGCCAGCGCAGGGCATTGGAGCCGAAAGCGCAGGGACGCACGATCGTCCATGCTGCGCCACAGTCGGTGACCTCCTGCTCGGACGCCATCATGTAGCGGGTGACCGCATTGCCGGTGTCACCGGTCGCCGCGGAGACACCGGACAGTTGGACGATGTGTTCGACCCCGGCCTTGGCGGCTGCCTGCGCGACCCCGGGGTAGCCGGGCAGCAGGAACAGCGCCCGAACCCCGGTCAGCGCGGCCGCCAGAGTGTCGGGCGCGGTCATGTCGCCCGCGACCGCCTCCACACCGGCAGGGAGGGCGGCCTTCGCGGGATCGCGGACCACCGCCCGCACCGGTTCCGGGCCACCTGCCAGCGCCCGCACGAGTTCGGCGCCGACATTGCCCGTCGCGCCCGTCACCAGAATCATGTCTCGCCCTTCGCATCCGGTCCGGGTATCGGCCGTCGGTTCAGGCTGTCACGAAAAGCAAACGGGCGCAAAGCATCCGATGAACAACTAGGGCAGATCGTAGGCGGTGGCGTGGCGGGGCTGATACAGCCCGATCTCGCCGGCGCCGGGCACCTTCAGCATGGTGAGCATGCCCCAGCCCGCATTGGTGACCTCCGAGGTGAATTCGACGCCCTTCGCGTGCAGGTCGTCCATGGCGGCGGCCAGGTCGTCGCACATGAGGTACAGCTCGGCGCGGCCGCTGTCCGGGGCGGCCGCGGGATGGACCGCGAGTTCGGCGGGCGGTGACTTGAAGATCAGCCATCCGTCGTGCGCGTCGACGTGGGCCAGGCCGAGGACGTCACGGAAGAAGGCCCGCGCCGCCTCGGCGTCCTCGGCATACAGGATGGTGTGTGCGCCGGTGATCATGCGCTGACGCTAACAGTGGCCGGTGCTTTCGGCCCGTAGGCGGGCGGTCATGGCGTCGGCCAGTTGCGCGGCGAATTCGGGTGCTTCGGTGCGCATTCCATTGTGGGCGCCGGGGAATTCGGTGACTTCGCGGCCGATCCGGCGGGCGATCTCCACGGCGGGGCGGTACGGCAGGCAACCTCGCGTCTCGCGCCCGACCGCCAGGACCACCCGGTCGGCCACCGGGGCCAGCGCCTCGTAGTCGGGCAGGTACGAGGTGAATTCCCGTAGTTCGTACTCCAGCATGAGCGGACCGTTGGCCGCCAGCCGCGCCCACATCTCGGCGGCGCGCGGCGGTAGCTCGGCCGGTACGGGAGACGGCTTCATCGCATGGCCGATCCCGGCCAGGAAGCGCGCGCCCGCCGCGGCCGCGCCCTCGGTGCGGAACAGTGTATAGACCTCCTCGATCATGGCGCGCTGTTCGGCGGCATCGGGAAGCACCGCGAAGCACGGCGGTTCGTGCGCCACCAGGAGGCGCACCCGATCCGGCTGCCGGGCCAGTAGATCCAGGCCGACGATCGCACCCGCACTGCCGCCGACCACGAACGCGGGCTCTTCGGTGAGATGGTCGAGCAGCCTGAACGCGTCATCGCTCTGCACCTCGACCCGCTGTGTCTGCTGTGGCCCGTCCAGCACGCTGCGCGAATACCCGCGCGGATCCAGCGACACCACCGTGAACCGGTCCTCGAGCACCTCGGCGATCGGATCGACCAGGGCCGCGTCACCCCCGCCGCCGGGCAGGAACAGCACCAGCGGCCCGCTGCCGCGCACCTCGTAGTAGAGGGACGCGCCGGGTACGCGCAACATCTCGGATCGCATTGCGGTATCTCCTCTTTCGAATTCGGACTGCATGGCAACCGCAGGCGGCAGAACAGCACCTAACCTATGCACATGAGGGTAAAACCTAATGTACATAGGTTCACATGGTTCGCCAAACGAGATTCCGGTTCGGTTCGATGGAGAGCGGATCAGTCGAGCTGGGACGTGGTCCGCCCCGGGGTGCAGCCGCAGGTCTCACCGATACTGAGCTGGACCTCGATCGGCGCCGCGGGCGCGTCGGCGGACTATCGACGCTGCTGCACTGCCTCGCCGGGCTCATCACCCCGACATCGGGCGCAGTCACCGACAACGGCGTACCGGTGCTCGCGCCCGACCCGCGCCGCGGCGTCGCCTTCCAGCGCGACGTGTTGTTTCCGTGGCTGAGTGTCGTGGGCAATATCGACTTCGCGCTACGGGCACACGGGGTTCCGGCCCGGCTGCGCCGCAGCCGGATCGACGAGCTGATCGGCCTGGTCGGGCTGCCCGGTGAGGTACGCGGCAAACGACCCACGCAGCTCTCCGGCGGAATGCGCCAGCGTGTCGGGATCGCGCGCATGCTCGCCGGTGAACCCGACATCATGCTGATGGACGAGCCCTTCGCCGCACTCGACGCGCTCACCCGGCTGAAGATGCAGGACCTGCTCATCGACCTGTGGAATCGGCTGCGCCGCACCATTGTCTTCGTCACCCACGACGTGGACGAGGCAATTCGGTTGTCCGACACCATCAGTGTGCTCGGCGGCGGCCGGATCACCAACCGGATCCCCAATCCGCTCCCCCGACCCCGCCCCGCCGATGCCCTCGCCGATCAGCCCGGCTACAGCGAGCTGCGGCGCATCCTCCACCACGAACTCGGTGTCGAGAGCGTGACGGCGTAGACCGGCACCTGTTGCCGGCCAAGCGATTCAGCCCAATCCGTGAATTACGAAAAGAAGATCAGCCGTGAAGAAACTCATCCGCCCGCTGACGGCCGCCGTCGCACTCCTCGCGCTGCTCGGGCCGCTCACCGCCTGCGGCACAGCCGGCAATTCCGACCCGAAGACGCTCACCGTGGGATTCGTTGTCGACCCGTCGTGGGCCCAGATCCCGGTGGCCCAGCAGTCCGGGTACTTCGCGAACCACGACGTGAAGGTCAAGGTCGTCAACTTCTCGACCGGAGTGGAGGCGTTGCAGGCGACGCGGCCCACCAGCTCGACATCGCCACCGCCGCCGATGTTCCGGCCGCGGCCACCCTGACCCGCTCACCGGCACTGCGCATCGTGGGCGACGGATCCCGGTGGCAGGGTTCCCGCATCGTGGCCCGGCGCAGCGCCGGCATCACCTCCCTCGACAACCTCGCCGGGCATTCGATCGGCACGCCGCTGGGCACCAGCGCGGCCTTCTTTGCCTCGGATGTGCTCTCGCACAACAAGATTTCGGCGAATCTCGTTCAGGTGGCGCCGTCCGCGACGGTCACCGCTGCCACGCAGCACAATGTCGACGCCGTCTCGATCTTCCAGCCCTACCAGGCCCAGGTGGCCGAGGCACTGGGCGACGACGCGGTCCAGCTCGCCGGTGGGAGCTACAACCAGCACAGCCTGTACCTCGCGAGCGATACCGCGATCTCGGCGAAATCGGCGGCGTTGACCGCCTTCTTCGCCGCGTTGAACGACGCCGGAGCTCAGCTGACCGCGCGATCCGACGCCGCGGTGTCCGCGGTCTCCACCGCCACCCAGTTGTCCGCGGACCTCATCCGGAAGATCCTCCCGGAGTTCGACTATGCCCTGCTGTTGCGACCGGACCTCGCCGATACCCTCGGCGCGCTCGCGAGCTGGGCGAAAGAACAGGGGTCGGTCGACCGATCGACCCCGCTACCCGACTACCGGACGCTTCTCGACACCACCTTCGTGAGCCACGGGAACTGACTCGTTCCGCCAGTCCGCCACCCGCTCGGTCAAGCTCGACCGAGGCCGGAAGGTGCCGGTTACTGTTGTGCCGCATGGGTTCCGAACTGAACGACTATGTCGCCGGACTGCCTCGCAAGCGCATGGGTGCGGGCGCGCTGTTCGTCGACGAGCAGGATCGGGTGCTGCTGGTCGAACCGACCTACAAGCCGTACTGGGAGGTGCCCGGCGGGGTCGTCGAGGCCGGTGAATCGCCCTACCGTGCGGCCGTGCGGGAGATCCGCGAGGAGCTGGGGCTGAGTGTGCCGATCGGGCGGCTGCTGGCGGTCGACTGGGTACCCGCCGGTCTGTATCCCGACGACGGGGTGATGATGGTGTACGACGGCGGGCGGCTGGCCGCCGAGCAGATCGACGCGATAACCCTTCCGGCGGACGAACTTCGGAGCTGGGCGTGGTGTGACACCGAGACGGCGTCACGGCTGCTGCCCGCGGTTCTGGCCCGGCGCGTGGCGGGAGCGCACCGGGCCAGAACCGCGGGGATCACGGTCTATCTGGAGGATGGCTTCGAGATCGGTTGACGCTCGATCGGAGCGCGGCCAGGCCCCGGAGGGTTCGCCCGGTCATGAGGCAATATCTACTACGTCTCGTCGTTTTCGGCTTAGGATGTCTTCAAGGGAGCATCCGCGAACGCGAAGGGGAGTGGAGCGCATGCGAGTAATCACCCGAATCCTGAACTACGTCAAGGCGATGCGGCGGGCTCGCCGTAATCGGACAGATCTCGTCGGCTGGCTCATCCGGCGGCCGCAGCTGCTGGTCGGCACCATGATCCAGGAGACGATGCTGCTGTTCTCCAACCGGGTCGACCCGCATCTGAAGGACCTGGCCGAGCTCAAGGCCGCCGCTCTGGTGAACTGCCAGTTCTGCCTCGACATCGGTTCGACGCTGGCCCACTACGGCGGACTCACCGAAGCCCAGGTCACCGAGCTGCCGAAGTATCGGGACAGCGACGCGTACAGCGATCTGGAGAAACTCGTCCTCTCCTACGCCGAGGCCATGACTCTCACGCCGACCTCACTCGATCTGAGTGAGATTCGCGCCCGGCTGCTGACCCACCTGAGCAAGGCCCAGCTCGCCGAACTGACCGCGGCCATTGCGTGGGAGAACCAGCGTGCGCGCGTCAACCAGGCACTCGGCGTGCGCCCGGCCGGTATGGCCGAGGGCATGACCTGTGCGCTGCCCGAACCCCGCCAGGCCGGCTGACATCTTCAGGTTCACACCTTTTCCATTCGCGCAGCAACGAATTCGGCGCGGTCGTACCGTCATAACCCGGTGTCCATGTACTGACCACTTGGAGCAACCATGACCTCGACCGCACCCGTCACCTCCGGAACCGTCGCCGTGCCGGACGGCACCATCTACTACGAAGTCCGCGGCAGCGGCCCACTGATCGCCCTGATCGGCGCGCCGATGGATTCCGGACCGTTCGGCGCGCTGGCCGAACTGCTCGCCCCCGACCACACCGTGCTCTGCAGCGACCCGCGGGGCCACGGCCGCAGCCCGGTCAACGACACCGACAAGGACTCGACCCCGGAACTGCGCGCCGACGACCTCGCCCGTGTGCTCACCCATGTCGGCCAGGGCCCGGCCACCGTGCTCGGGTCCAGCGGTGGGGCGATCACCGGTCTGGCGCTGGCCATCGCCCGGCCCGATCTCGTGCCGACCCTCATTGCACACGAGCCGCCGCTGCGCGAACTGCTCCCCGATCGCGACGAGCTGCGTGCTCGGACCGACGAGGTCCGGGCCGTCTACGAGACCGGCGATGTGCTCGGCGCGGTCCGCAAATTCTTCGCCATGACCGGCCTGTTCATGCCCGAGGAAGTGCTGCAGGAGATGTTCGGCGGCGAGCGGGACCCGCAGTCGATCGCCTCCGACGACTTCTTCTACCGCCACGAGCTGCACACCACCTCCGGCTGGCAGCCCTCCCTCGACGCCCTCCGCGCCACGCCGACGAAGATCATCATCGGCATCGGCGACGAATCCGCCGACAAGTTCTGCGACCACACCTCCCGGGCCCTCGGCACCCAGCTCGGCATCGAACCGACCCTTTTCCCCGGCGGCCACGGCGGTTTCATGGAACAGCCCGACGCCTTCGCCAAGCGTCTGCGCGAAATCCTGCAGGACAACTGACAGACTTCGTCGACGACCATGCATGGGCGGCAGGGCCACCCGGGTTTTGCCTGCAGCTATGCATGGTCGTCGGTAAATGTGAGGATTAGGCTGAGAACACACTGATCCGAGGGTGCGGAGGTGTGGACTATGAGGATTCGAATGGTTCGGGGCGTGGGATTCGGGGTGGTGGGGCTCGCGATATTCACGGCCGCCGTGGCGGTCTCGCCGGCGGCTCACGCCGATGGGCAGCGCTACGTGTGCGACGAGGTGCAGGTCACGATGGACGGGCACGGGCTCGGGACCGGGAATTGCGTGTCCGCGGGAGGCGGGGCACCTGCCATGGGATTGATCACCGGCGCTTTCGATATCTCGAGGCGCTCGGACAACTACACGGTGCATTGTTCCGACAATGGCGGCACGACCGGGGAATCATGGCTCCCGGGTGAGGTGAACGGGGGCTCGACACAATGCGCTCCGACTTCCTGACCGGATTCAGTCGGGACGAATTGCCCAGCGCGCGTAGGTATTTTCGGGATTCACCGTAATGATGTCGGCGACCTGCACGATATCGTCGGGTATCAGGCCGCCGAAATGCGCGAGGCTGGGGACGATCACCGCATCGGCCTCGACGCGGGAGATCAGCGTGCGTACGCGCACGAACGGGCGATCGGTCTCGGGGCCGAAGACCAGGGTCTTGCACAGGTCGTAGCCGAGCCGGCGAGCCAGATGCTGGATCTGAGCCTCGTCCCAGTGTTGCTGTGCCCCCGACACATCGTGCCGGAGGAATCCGATCGCTGATGGTTGTGGCCGCATCTCGCCGCTCTCTTGAACTGATCCGCCTGGCGCCGGTGTCAACGCTACGGCTAACCTGCGCCGAACATAGGGTGATCGGCCGAGAAACTGCTCCTCGCAAACGTGTCGCGATCGGAGTGTCCGCGCTCACGCCACCGCGAATACCACCGAAAATGCTTGGTATGCAATGCATTACCTAATTTCGGTGAGCCTCTCTTTGCTGGCGGGAAACCCTCTGAAGCATTACCGTTCCCCTCGTGAGGGACGATTTCGACGGGTCGGTGGCGGTCGCGCAACCGACCGAACCGCATGCGGTGGGATTGGCGACGCGCCTGAATTGGCTGCGCGCCGGCGTATTGGGAGCCAACGATGGAATCGTCTCCGTGGCAGGCATTGTGGTCGGTGTGGCGGCGGCCACCAGCAACAGCACCGCGATCATGACCGCGGGCGTGGCCGGACTCGCGGCCGGCGCGGTCTCGATGGCCTTGGGCGAGTACGTCTCGGTGAGCACCCAGCGCGACAGCGAGCGCGCGCTACTGGAAACCGAGCGACGCGAATTGGCCGAGCAGCCCGAGGCCGAACTGGCGGAGCTCGCGGCCATCTATCGGGCGAAGGGCCTCTCGCCGGCCACGGCTCAGGCTGTGGCGGAAGAACTCACGGCCCGGGACGCGTTCACCGCGCACGCGGAGGCCGAACTCGGCATCGACCCGGACGAACTGACCAACCCGCTGCACGCCGCACAGTCCTCGGCGCTGTCGTTCACGCTGGGCGCGCTGCTGCCCCTGCTGGCGATCCTGACGCCCCAGGCGATCCGGGTACCACTCACCATGGCCGCGGTGCTCGCCGCACTGGCCTTGACCGGGGCCGTGGGCGCCCGGCTCGGCCAGGCGCCGGTGGCGCGGGCGACCGTGCGTGTACTCGCGGGCGGTGCGCTCGCCATGATCACCACCTATGCGATCGGGCACCTGGTCGGCGTCGCGATCTGATCGGGAATCGCTGCGGCCAACCAGGCCTCACGCGATGAGGGCGGGCGAGTTGGTAGGTCCGTTCGATCCAGGTGACGATCGCGATGCGCAATTCCTCACGGCTGCACCAGGATCGGCGGTTGAGGACGTTGCTGTGCAGCAGCACGAAGAACCCCTCCGTGGCATCGTTGTCACCGGCCCCGCCGACGCGGCCCATCGACCTGGCCATGTCGCTGCGGCGGGCCACCGCGTTTTCGAGCCGATCTCGACCCCGCCGATGTAGCGGTCCCTTCTTGCATTGGATACCCGATGGTGCGACGGCCCGGACGCTGTGGAGATTGCGTCCGGGCCGAGCTGCCCCGGCACTGCATGCGCTGCCCAGCGCAACTGCTGGGCACCGGAGGTCCTACGGCGCCGCCGGTGGCGGGAGTCTGAAGTCTGCCGCCGGTGACACGGGGGTGCATTCCCTGCGCGGTGCCGCGCGCAGCGCGCCGCGTAGTGCCCGGATCAATACCGGCGGGCGCGAAGTTCCGCCGGTGCCAACGAGTTTCGCGTATCCGGCTGGGCCTGGCATCTGAGGAAAGCTGGTAGGCACGCAAGGTCTCTGGCTTGGCACGACTGGTCGGTCATGCGCGGAGGACGGCCACGCCCTGTGCGCCGGTTTCGCCACGCAGGCAGCCCGCGGCGGGGCCAGCGACCAGGAGATCACGCGGCAGGGCCGCCGGTCCGATCCCCGGACCATGCACGGGGACATTCGGACCGCGAATCTACTGGAAGACAATTCCGTGACCGAACTTTGTTTGTGATACGTGTTCAGGAATAGACTGCGTCACGATTCTGGTCGGCAGTCCAGATTATTGGAAGTCTCCGCATCGAATCGAGTAGTGCTATACGCAGGTTGCCCAGGCGGCCGGGGGATAGGGTGATGGCATCAACTATCCGGGTGTCTCAATAAGGGGGGACCTCGATGTCTCGGGATGCCGAACCTGCTGAACTGCGCATAGCGCTCGTGTGCTATGGCGGTGTATCGCTTGCCATTTACATGCATGGCATAACTAAAGAACTGCACAAACTCGTCCGCGCATCGCGTGCTCTGGATCAAATTCTGGAAAGCGACTCGCAGGTCGTGAATCCGTTCGTGGGAGCCGATGGTCAACCATCGGATACGGAAAGCGTCTACTTCGACGTCCTTTCGCAGATGCGGGCGAAGGGGCAGCCGCTGTCGGTCGGGATCGACATCATCGCCGGAACCTCCGCCGGGGGCATCAACGGCGTGGTCCTCGGCAAGGCCATCGCGCAGAACGCGGATCAGGGACCGTTGAAGCGGCTCTGGATCGACGAGGCCGACCTGGGAATATTGGCACGCAGTGTGCATATCGGCGGGCCGAATCTGCGCACGGCGCTGGCGTTCATCGGCAAGTTGGCGACCTTCTGGACCGATCGCGCGGTATTGAACGGCGAAGTCATGTCGCGGCTCCTGTATCAGGCGCTGGCCGGGATGGATGAGAAGCGACCGGTCGCCTGGTCGGCGAATTCGCGCGGGCCCGCGGCCGAAACGCTGATTTCGCGAACCGGTGAGTTGTCGCTCTTCGTGACCACGACCGATCTCAACGGATTCGACGTAGCGGTCGCGTCGAGCGATGGCGGTGTGGGTCAGCGGGACCGGGAGCATGCGCAGGTACTCGAGTTCATCCGGGACGACAACAATAAGGACGCATTCGGCCCGCAGGCGACACCGACCCTGTCCTTCGCGGCGAGGGCGACCTCCGCCTTCCCCGGTGCGTTCGAACCGGTCAATCCTGGAACCTTCCCGGCCCAGGCTCAGTTTCCTCCGGACACACGCGTGAATACCGATCTCTTCCACTACAGCTATCAAGAAGGCGGCCGTAACGCGGACGTCGCCTGGTTCGTGGACGGCGGCGTGCTCGACAATGCGCCGTTCGACCTCGTCGTCGACGCGATCAGCCGCAGGCGGTCGTCCACCGAGGTGCATCGCCGGCTCGTCTACATCGAGCCGGATCCGGGATGCGCTCTCTCGGCTCCACCTGCCGACACCAACAGCGGCAAGGCCGCGAAACGCAGTTGGGCAGCGGATGTTCAGAAGGTGCTCGTCGGAATCAGGGGCAGCCGATCACTGATCAGAGATCTGATCCGACTGCGTGACATGAACGAGAAGATCACCGAGATGGGCGCCATCGCCATGCGCCAGGAGATCGAGGTTCTCGACCGGATCAGCGCTGCCGTCGCATCGATACCCGGGTGCGAACAGGCTGTGCCACAGGTCAATTCGCAAGATCTCGGTACGGCCATCGAGGCAATGCCCGCACTCGGGTTCTTGAGCGACCAGGAGAAATTCCAGGAGGTTTCGGACAACATGCACGCCGAAGCCGTCACCGCACTCGGTTCGACCTGGAATACCTATCAACGGCTGAAGGTCGAGGCAGCCGCCCGATGCATCGCGGACGCGATCGTGCAACATTTCGCATTGCCTGGCGAATCGGGGACCGCGGTGTTCATCCGATGCGCCATGGCCGCCTGGCTGCGCCGCCAACCATGCTGGACCGCAAACGACTCCGCGGAACTGTCCACGCTCCTGCAACACATCGATACCCCGTATCGGCAGCGCCGGATAATGTTCATCCTCGCTGGGCTCAACAAGCTCTATACGGCCGAGGGCGGGCCGCCGCGGGCGGATATCAACGATCTCAAGGGCCAGGCATGGTCGCAGCTGGATGAGATAACGGCTGCACCCGTTGCCGCGATTCGAGCCCTGGCCGACAAGGGGCTGCTCGACTTTCTGCGCCCACAACGGTTGCAAGCCAACGTGTTCGAGGGCGAGAGGTTTCGGACGCCGGAGGACTTCGCCGGATGCGAGGAGAATGCGAAGAGTTTCACCGACCTCAAAACCGCTTACGCAGAACAGATTCAGGAAAGACTCGGAAACGGTGGACAGGCGCTCTGGGACGCGTTCGCGGCGACGACTCAGATGTGGAGCAAGCGCGATCGCATCCTCCTGGCCAGCCGGTACCTGGGCTTCCCGCTCTGGGACGGGCTGTTGTTCCCGACGATCTCATTGGCGTACCTACCGCAATTCACTCCCATTCCGATGACTCAGTTCAGCCCCCTTCGCGCGACCGCACTCCAGCCGCTCGGCGCGGGCAAGCTCAAGGGTGTCGAGCTGCACCACTTCGGCGCGTTCGCCCACGCACCCGACCGGGAGAACGACTACCTGTGGGGCCGGCTCGACGCCGTCGAGCTGATACTCCGCACCCTCGACGAAACATTCCCGGACGGAACACCACTGGGCCGAACCCTGCTCCCGCGGGCGCTGTCTGCTGTGCTGACGACCGAAGATGATCTCCGGCGGATCCCGGCGCAATTGATCGAGTCCCTCCGCGCACAGATTCCGGTGCTCAGCGCCAAGATCGCCGAAGGCGGTGACGCCGCACGCTGGCCATAGCGAAAACAGCGGGCGGCCGACTTCAGCGCGGGACTACCAGGGCAGCGGGCCATTGATATCGAAGAAGCCGCCGGTCGGGCCGTCCGCGCCGATCAGCGCCATCCGCACGATGATCTCGGCCGCTTCCTGAACTGTCTGATGTCCGCTGTTGTTGTTGAGATCGGTCTTCGTGTAGCCGGGCTCGACCGAATTGATGCGCAGCCACGGAAAAGCCTTGGCGTACTGAATGGTCAGCATATTGACCGCCGTCTTCGACGCCGGATAGGCCACACCGGGATACGCATGGGCCGGACTGCCCGGCGTGGCGACCCCGGTCAGCGAGGCCAGCCCACTGCTGACATTCACGACCACCGCCGCCGCGGACTCCTGTAGCACCGGCAGAAACCCGTGCAGCACCCGCACCGTCCCGAACACATTGGTCTCGAACGTCTCCCGCATGATCTCCGCCGTCAGCCCGTCCGCCCCGACCACAAGCCCGTCCGCACTCATCTCCGCCTGGATACCCGCATTGTTGACCAGCACATCCAGCCCACCCTCGGCCCGAATCTCCTCTGCAGCCGCGACCACGGATCCCTCATCGGTGATATCGATCCGAATCGCCTGCGCCCCCACCTCTTTCGCCGCCTGCCGCCCCCGCTCGGCGTCCCGGCTCCCGAGATACACCGTGTGCCCGTCCGCCACGAGTCGCCGCGCAGTCTCGAAGCCGATCCCTTTGTTGGCTCCAGTCACAAGGATTTTGCTCATGCCCCGAACCTAGAATCTGGAGCACACTCCAAGTCAACCCCGGACGCCGGGTTCAGGTCATGGCGGCCGTAAAGAACGACGGAGATCGCTCAATGCCTGGTCAAGGGCGCGAATGGTCACCGACAGGTAGCTGTTGTCGGCCTGTGTATCCGTTCGATCTCGATGGGAGTTATGTGGTCATTCGTCCGTTACGGTGATCTTCCCACTTGAGCCATGTTCGCCGCCAAGGATTCGGGAATGAGCTCGAAGGGTGCTATTGGTTTGCTGCGCGGTGGTCGGGCGTCGGGTACGGGGACCAGCGCAGTGGTCTGGGGTTGTGTTGTCGGCGGTAGGGCTGCTGGTGAACTCGGCGGGTCTGGTGGCAGCCCGAATTCCGAAAGGGGTAGGGCAGTGGCGATCCTCGATGATGGTGTCGTGCAACAGGTTTCGTTGTCGGCCGAATCGCTGTTGGACGAATATGGTGCCTGGTTGGCTGGGCATGCCGCTGCGCTGGAGTTGTTCTTCGCGCAGGACGCGCCGAGTGTGGGCGCGCTCGACGACCCCTGGACATTGCCGGGGCTGCAGGCCGCCGTGCGGGTGGCACGTACACGGATCGTGGATCGTCGTGGCATCCTCGCCCCTGAGAATCGCGCCCTGATCGATCGGTTCGGACGGTTCGTCGGGGAAGTGTTCGTGCGTCAGTTCGACGGATCGTGGACCAACGTGCTCGACAACGCACCGCCCGACGTGCAGGTCTGGCCGATGGTCCGCTGCACCGGCTACCTCGCCTGCATCGCACCACACAGCGCGATCGAGATAGCCATCGCACAGGGCCGCCCCCAGGGACCCGCGGCAACACCCGACGGCATCCTCACCGATCTGTACCGGGGGGTGCGGGACAAATACCTGACCTGGATCGCCACTGACCCGACGCCGTACCGGGCGACAGCATGAATCGGGCCCGCCGCGAATGTCGCAGCGGGCCCGATCGATTGGCCGAGGCTCAGCGGGTGAAGGTCGAGGCGTTCTTGGCCAGGTCGAGCAGGGGTTGGGGGAAGATGCCGAGGACCAGGGTGGCCGCGGCGGTGAGGGCGATGACCGAGCTGGTCAGGGTGGGGTAGACGACGGTGGGCGGGGTGGCCGACGGGTCGGTGAAGAACATCAGGACGATCACGCGGATGTAGAAGAAGGCCGCGATGGCGCTGGAGATGACACCGACGATGACCAGGGTGGCGGCCTCGCCGCCGGTTGCCGCGGCGAACACGCCGAATTTGGCGATGAAGCCGCTGGTGAGCGGAATACCGGCGAAGGACAGCAGGAACAGGGAGAAGATGGTCGCCAGCCAGGGGGAGCGGCGGCCCATGCCGGCCCAGGCGGGCAACGCCGTCGCCTCGTCACCGTTCTCGTCGCGGACCAGGCTGATCACGGCGAAGCCGCCGACGGTGCCGAGGCCGTAGACGGCGAGATAGAACAGGACGGACGAGACGCCCGCGGTGGTCGCGGCCACCAGAGCGGTCAGGATGAATCCGGCATGTGCCACCGAGGAATACGCGAGCATGCGCTTCATGTCGGTCTGGGTGACGGCGAGGATCGCGCCGACGACCATGGTGGCGATGGCGACCGCCGCGAGCACCGGCCGCCAGTCGTTGCGCAGGTCGGGGACCGCCACGTACAGCACGCGCAGCAATGCACCGACTGCGGAGATCTTGGTGGCGGCGGCCATGAATGCGGTGATCGAGGTCGGCGCACCCTGGTAGACGTCGGGTACCCAGGACTGGAACGGGACCGCGCCGATCTTGAACAGCAGGCCCACCGCCAGCATGGCGATGCCGAGAATGGCCAGGGTGTGCGAATTTCCGGCATCGCGGGTGACGGCTTCGGCAATGCCTGCCAGGCGGATGGTGCCGGCGTAGCCGTACAGCAGCGCCATGCCGTAGAGGAAGAAGGCCGACGAGAACGCGCCCAGCAGGAAGTATTTCAGCGCGGCCTCCTGCGACAGCAGCCGGCGCCGCCGTGCCAGCCCGCACAGCAGATACAGCGGCAGCGACAGCACTTCCAGCGCCACGAACATGGTGAGCAGGTCGTTCGAGGCCGGGAACAGCATGAGACCGGCGAGCGCGAACAGGGTGAGGGGGAAGACCTCGGTGGTGGCCACTCCGGCCTTGGTGGCGGCGATTTCGTCGACGCTGCCGGGCGTGGCCGCGGCCTGCGGGGTGAAGGCGTCCACCCCGCCGCGCGAGGCGGTCAGGCTCCAGGTGCCGGGCCCTTCCCGCCGCACCGGCATGCGGTCGGCATGGCGTTCGGCGATGAACAGCAGTCCGAGGATGCCGACGACGAGGATGGTGCCCTGCAGGAACAGGGAAACCCCGTCGATGGCAACCGCGCCCACGACCGCCGTCTCGCGGACATCGCGCAGTCCGATCACCGCGCCGAGCGCGAACGCCAACCCGCCCAGTCCGAGCACCAACTGGATCCCGTATCGGAATCGCCTGGGCGCGAAGGCTTCCACCAGTACGCCCGCGACGGCGACGCCGAACACGATCAGCATCGGGGACAGGTCTCGATATTCGATGCTCGGTGCCGGGACTGTCGCGGCGAGCAGCAGACCTCCACTCATTTGTGGACACCTCCCGTGGTCGTCTGGGCGGCTTCCGGCTGCACGGCCGGCGCCGGGTTGTGCTGTCCGATGGTGGTGAGGGTGCGGGCGACGGCCGGATCGATCCGGTCCAGCGCCGGTTTCGGGTACGCGCCCAGGAACAGCAGGGCGAGGATGAGCGGGACCACGACCACCAATTCGCGGGGAAGCAGGTCGTAGAGCCGCTCGTTGCCCTCCTTCACCGGGCCGGTCATCATCCGCTGGTACATCCACAGCACGTACAGCGCCGCCAGCACCAGCGCGGAGGCCGCGAGGACGGCCGCCACCGGGTATCGGGTGAATGTGCCGATCAGAACCAGGAATTCGCTGATGAACGGTGCGAGACCGGGCAGCGAGAGGGTGGCCAGACCGGAGATGAGGAAGGTGCCCGCCAGGATGGGTGCGACCTTCTGGACACCGCCGAACGCGGCGATGAGCCGGGTTCCCCGGCGCGACACCAGGAATCCGGCGATCAGGAACAGCGCCGCGGTGGAGATACCGTGGTTGACCATGTACAGCGTCGCACCGGTACCGCCCTGGGTGGTGAGCGCGAAGATGCCGAGGATGATGAACCCGAAGTGCGAGATCGAGGTGTAGGCGATCAGTCGCATGACGTCGGTCTGGCCGATGGCCAGCAGCGCGCCGTAGATGATCCCGATCACCGCGAGCACGCTGATCAGCGGCGCGTAAGTCGAAGTGGCGGAAGGGAACAGCAGCAGGCAGTAGCGCAGCATGCCGAAGGTGCCGACCTTGTCGACCACCGCCATCATGAGCACCGCACTGGCCGGGGTGGCCGACACCGCGGCGTCGGGCAGCCAGGTGTGCAGCGGCCACAGCGGGGCCTTCACCGCGAAGGCGAACATGAAGCCCAGGAACAGCGCGTTCAGCACCGCGGGTGTGGCACCGAGGTGGCCGGAGTTGGCCGCCTCCATGACCGTCCGGAAGTCGAAGGTGCCGCCGCCATTGCTGCCGAGCTTGTCGCGTGCAGTGATGACGTAGAGCCCGATGACCGCCGCGAGCATGATGAGCCCGCCGAACAGGTTGTACAGCAGGAACTTCACCGCGGCCCGCGACCGCTGCTGCCGCACCGCCGCATCCCCGGTCCGCGGCCCGAAGCCGCCGATGAGGAAGTACATCGGGATGAGCATGACCTCGAAGAACACGTAGAACAGCAGAATGTCCAACGCGGTGAACGAGATCAGCACCATGGATTCGACGACGAGGGTGAGTGCCACGTAGTAGTGCGCGACCCGCGGGCCGCTGCCGACCTCACGCTCGTCCTGCCATCCGGCGAGCAGCAGCAGCGGCACCAGCCCGGTGGTCAACAGGACCAGGACCAGCGCGATGCCGTCCATGCCGAGGGTGTAGCCCGCCCCGAAGGCGGGGATCCACTGCTGCTTCTCGACGAACTGGTATTGCGCGCCACCGGTTTCGAACCGGGTGGCCAGCCAGATGGCGATGCCGAGGGTGCCCAGCGAGATCAGCAGCGCGAAGACCCGCACCCCGGTGCGCCGGCCCGCCGGAAACAGCAGTGCGAGTGCGGCCCCGGCGAGGGGCACCGCCCACAGCATGGTGAGCCAGGGGAATTCCCGCACGGCGCCCAACGGGGAACTAGCAAGGTCGTTCACAGGAACCTCACCGCCAGCAGGGCGGCGACCACCAGGGCCGCGCCGGTGAACATGGACAGGGCGTAGGAGCGCACGAAACCGGTTTGCACGCGCCGGATCCGGGCCGACAGGCCGCCGACGACGGCGGCCGTGGTGTTGACCAGGCCGTCGATGCCGCGGTTGTCGACGAACACCAGCGACCGGGTCAGGTGCTGGCCGGGGCGCATGAACGCGGCCTCGTTGGCGGCGTCGCCGTAGAGGTCGCGGCGGGCGGCCTCGACGAGCGGGCCTGCGGCAGGGGCCGTTTCGGGGATCTTGCCGTGTGCGTACTGGTCGTAGGCCACCCAGATGCCGGCCGCCACCACCGCGAGTGCGAAGAAGGTGATCGCCCAGGACGGGATGAACGGTTCGGCGTGGTGCTCACCGACGACCGGGGCCAGCCAGTTGGTGAGCGAGGAGCCGTAGGCGAAGAGCATGCCGGAGAACACCGAGCCGAAGGCCAGCAGGATCATCGGGCCGGTCATGGAGGCGGGCGCCTCGTGCGGGTGTACGCCTGCACGCCAGCGGCGTTCGCCGAAGAACGTGAGAATCATGACGCGGGTCATGTAGAACGCGGTGATGCCCGCGCCGCACAGTGCGGCGAAGCCGGTGATGATGCCGCCGAATCCGCCGTGCGCGAACGCCGCCTCGATGATCCGGTCCTTGGACCAGAACCCCGCGAACGGCGGAACACCCAGGATGGCAAGGTATCCCAGCCCGAAGGTGACGTAGGTGACGGGCAGCAGTTTGCGCAGTCCGCCGTAGCGGCGCATATCGGTCTCGTCGTCCATCGCGTGCATGACCGAGCCCGCGCCGAGGAACAGCCCGGCCTTGAAGAAGCCGTGCGTGAGCAGGTGCATGATGGCCGCCGCGTAGCCGATCGGGCCGAGCCCGGCGGCGAGGACCATGTAGCCGATCTGGCTCATGGTCGAGGCCGCGAGGGCCTTCTTGATGTCGTCCTTGGCGCAACCGATGATGGCGCCGAACAGCAAAGTGATTGCGCCGACTGCCATTACGGCGGCTTGTGCGCCGGGAGCCAGATCGAAGATCGGGTTCGAGCGGGCGATCAGGTAGACACCGGCGGTGACCATGGTGGCCGCGTGGATGAGCGCCGACACGGGCGTCGGGCCCTCCATCGCGTCGCCGAGCCAGGACTGCAGCGGCACCTGCGCGGACTTGCCGCAGGCCCCGAGGAGCAGCAGCAGCCCGATGGCGGTGAGGGTTCCGGTGCCGGCCTGCCCGGCGGCCCCGAACACGGTTCCGAAGTCGATGCTCCCGAAGGTCGCGAACATGACCATGAGCGCGATGGCCAGCCCCATGTCGCCGACTCGGTTGACCACGAACGCCTTCTTGGCCGCCGTTGCCGCGGAAGGCTTCTCGTACCAGAACCCGATCAGCAGGTAGGACGCCAGGCCGACGCCTTCCCAGCCCAGGTACAGCACCAGGTAGTTGTCGGCGAGGACCAGCACCAGCATGGCGGCCAGGAACAGGTTGAGGTAGGCGAAGAAGCGCCGCCGTCCCGGATCGTGGGCCATGTAGCCGACCGAGTAGATGTGGATCAGCGAGCCCACACCGGTGATCAGGAGCGCGAAGCACATCGACAGCTGATCCAGTTGCAGGGCGAAGTCCACCTTCAGCCCGGTCATCGGCAGCCACTCGAACAGGCTGTAGTGGACGGCCCGTTGCGCATCCGTCCGATCCAGCATGTCGCTGAACGCCCAGGCCGCCACCAAGAACGAGGCCAGCGCCATGAGGGTGCCCACGAGGTGGCCCCACGTGTCGCTGATCCTGCCGAGCAGCAGCAGGACCACGGCGCCGGCGAGCGGGAGCGCCGGCAGCAGCCACAGCATCATCTGTGCGGTATCCATGTCAGTACCGCAGCAGGTTCGCGTCGTCGACCGAGGTCGAGCGGCGGGCACGGAAGATGCTCATGATGATGGCCAGGCCGACCACGACCTCGGCGGCGGCGACCACCATGGTGAAGAAGGCGAACACCTGGCCGTCGAGGTTGCCGTGGGTGCGGGCGAAGGTGACGAAGGCCAGGTTCACCGCGTTGAGCATGAGCTCGATGCACATGAACACCACGATGGCGTTGCGCCGCACCAGGACTCCGGCCGCGCCGATGGTGAAGAGCAGGGCCGAGAGATACAGATAGTTGTCCGGATTCACCGCAAGCCTTCCTCGTGGGAGTCGTTGCCGTTCTTGCCGCCGTGCGCGTCGGTGCCGTTGTGGCCGTTGCCGTTCCGGTGACTGTCACTGCCGTTGCCGACGGTGAGCACCACGGCTTCGGTGTGGGCCCGGTTGCGCCGGTGCCGCAGGATGGTGCTGACCGACAGCTCCTCGAAGGAGCCGTCCGGCAGTCGCGCGGGGGCGTCGACCGCATTGTGGCGGGCGTACACGCCGGGCGTCGGCAGCGGCGTGACCCGGGTGCCCTGGCGGAAGCGTTCCTTCGACAGCGTGCGCTGATCGGTGGGCGGCCCGAACTTCTCGCGGTGCGCGAGCACCATGGCGCCGATGGTGGCGGTGATGAGCAGCGAGCCGGTCAGCTCGAACGCCCACACGTAGCGCACGAAGATGAGTTCGGCCAGCGCCCCGATGCTGTAGTTGCCGCCCAGGCCGGGCCCGGTCTCGGCGACGCTCTTGCCGGACATCCCGTGCGCGATGCCGCCGATGAGGAGCATGCCGAAGCCGATGCCCACCACGATGACCGCGAGCCGCTGCCCGCGCAGCGTCTCCCGCAGTGACTCGGCGGAATCCACGCCGACGAGCATCAGCACGAACAGGAACAGCATCATGACCGCGCCGGTGTAGACGACGATCTGGACGATGCCCAGGAACAGCGCGCTCTGGGCGATGTAGAACGCGGACAGCGTGATCATGGTGGCGGCCAGGCACATGGCCGAGTGCACGGCCTTGCGCGCGCACACCATGCCGAGCGCGCCCAGCACCGCGACCACGGCGAGGATCCAGAACTGCACCGCCTCACCGGTGGAGGTGTGGGTGACGATCTGCTGGGCCGGCTGGGACAGGTGGTCGATCATTGCTGCGTCCCTTCCGCTCCGGCGAGTTCGCCTGCGGCGCCGGGGACTTCACCGCGGTAGTAGGAGCCCTCGTCCGCACCGGGATACATGGCGTGCGGCGGGGCGATCATGCCCGGCTGCATCGGCGCGAGGAGGTCCTGCTTCTCGTAGATGAGGTCGGCCCGATTGTCGTCGGCGAGCTCGTATTCGTTGGTCATGGTCAGCGCCCGGGTCGGGCAGGCCTCGATGCACAGGCCGCAGCCGATGCAGCGCAGGTAGTTGATCTGGTAGACGCGTCCGTAACGCTCACCGGGAGAGAAGCGTTCGTCGTCGGTGTTGTCCGCGCCCTCGACATAGATGGCGTCGGCCGGGCAGGCCCACGCGCAGAGCTCGCAGCCGATGCACTTCTCGAGACCGTCCGGGTGCCGGTTCAGCTGGTGCCGGCCGTGATAGCGCGGCGCGGTCGGGGTTTTGACCTCGGGATACATCTCGGTGTTCGGCTTCTTGAACATGGTCGAGGCGGTGACAAGGAAACCGCCGAGCGGTTCCAGCAGACCGGCTTTCTCCGTGGCCGCCGGAGGTTCGGCGGGCATCGGCGGCACCGGGAAGTCCGAGTAGGCCCGGGTGGAGTCCGGATCCGGCGAAGCCTTGGTGCGATCGCCGCCCGCGTGCCCGGCCCGGATGACGAGCGCGAGCAGCACGACCGCGACCACGATCCCGCCGATCACCATGCCTGCGGTCTGGATGTGGGTCCCGTTGTCCTGCAGCACCTTCAGGGTGGCGACGTACATGACCCAGGCCAGCGACACCGGGATGAGCAGCTTCCAGCCCAGGTTCATGAACTGGTCGTAGCGCAGACGCGGCAGGGTGCCGCGCAGCCAGATGAACACGAACAGGAACGTCCACACCTTGGCGATGAACCACAGCACGGGCCACCAGCCCGAGTTCGCGCCCGCCCACAGGCTGATCGGGAACGGCGCGTGCCAGCCGCCGAAGAACAGCGTGGTGGCCAGCGCGGACACGGTGGCCATATTGATGTACTCGGCCATCATGAACATGGCGAACTTGAGCGAGGAGTACTCGGTGTGGAAGCCGCCGACCAGCTCGCCCTCGGCCTCGGGCAGGTCGAAGGGCGCCCGGTTGGTCTCGCCGACCATCGACACCGCGTAGATCAGGAACGACGGCAGCAGCAGGAAGACGTACCAGGTTCCGTTCTGCGCCTTGACGATTCCCGAGGTGGCCATGGTGCCCGAGAGCAGGAACACCGCCGCGAAGCACAGGGCCATGGCGATCTCGTAGGAGATGACCTGCGCGGTGGAGCGCAGGCCGCCCAGCAGCGGGTAGGTGGAGCCCGACGCCCAACCCGCCAGCACGATGCCGTACACGCCGACCGAGGCCATGGCCAGGACGTAGAGCACGCCCACCGGCAGATCGGTCAGCTGCAGCGCCGTGCGGTGCCCGAACATGCTGACCTGCGGCCCGAACGGGATCACCGCGAACGCCATCACGGCCGGGATGAGCGAGATCACCGGCGCGAGAATGAAGATGGGCTTGTCGACGATGGCCGGGACGATGTCCTCCTTGAGGAGCATCTTGACGCCGTCGGCGATGGACTGCAGGCTGCCGCGCGGGCCGACCCGGTTGGGGCCGACGCGCATCTGCATGAAGGCCACGATCTTGCGTTCGGCGTACACCGCGAGCATCGGTATCAGCAGCAGGAAGACGAAGATGCCGATCGATTTGACCAGCACCAGCCACCAGGGGTCGTGGCCGAACATGGACAGGTCACTCACGGTGGTCCTCCCGTCGGATGCGCACGAGGTGTCCGGGTGTGGTGCCGAGCTGCACCAGCACGTCGGAGCCGGGGGAATTCATGGGCAGCCACACCACGCGGTCGGGCATCTCGGTGATGACCAGGGGCAGGGTGATGTGGCCGTGATCGTTGCCGACCGTCACCGGATCGCCGGTGGTGGCGCCGATCTCGGCGGCCGTGTGCGCCGAGAGCCGCACCACCGGGGTGCGGGCGGTGCCGGCCAGGTTGGGTTCGCCGTCCTGGAGGCGGCCGCGGTCGACGAGCATGCGCCACGAGGCGAGCACCGCGGTGCCCGCATGCGGCTGGGCGACGGGGTGCGGGCGGTGCACCGGGGTCGCGGCGGGCGGGCCTTCCCACGCGCCCAGATCCGCCAATTCGGCTCGGGCACTGGCCGCGTCGGCCAGGCCGAGCCGGATCCCCATGTCCGTGGCGATGGCGTCGAGCACCCGGTATTCGGGCATCGGCGCGGCCTCGCGGCGGACAGTGGCGTCGCGCAGGGCGGCGTCGAACTGGCGGTGGCGGCCCTCCCAGGTGAGGAAGGTGCCGGTCTTCTCCATGGCCGAGGCGACGGGGAAAACCACGTCGGCGCGGTCGCTGATATCGCTGCGGCGCAGTTCCATCGACACCACGAAGCTCGCGGCGTCGATGGCCGACAGGGCCGCGTGCGGGTCGGGCAGGTCGCCGACCTCCACCCCCGCGATGAGCAGCGCGCCCAGTGTCGGGGCGGCGGCCAGGATGGCGCTGGTGTCGCGGCCCGGAGCCGCGGGCAGATCGTCGACATTCCACGCGTCCCGGACCTGCTGGCGTGCAGCGGAATCCGCGACGGGGCGTCCGCCCGGCAGGAGCACCGGAAGTGCACCGGCCTCCAGCGCGCCGCGCTCACCGGCACGGCGGGGGATCCAGGCCAGGGCGGCTCCGGTCTCGTCGGCCAGGCGGGCGGCCGCGGACAGGCCACCCGGAATGCCGCCGAGACGTTCGCCGACCAGGATCAGGGCACCGGGCTCGCGCAGCAGGTCCGCGATCTCGCGCACGCGGGTGTATCCGGCGGTGGCGGCATCGGTCTCACCGGTGCGGACCGCCTCCAGCACATGCGGTTCCGAGCCGGGCGCGGTGATCAGCAGGGTGCCGGACATGCGCTGCAGACCGCGGGTCATATAGGGGGCCAGCGAGTAGATCGGGGTGCCGTTCCTGCGGGCCGCCTTGCGCAGCCGCAGGTACACCATCGGCGATTCCTCTTCGGCCTCGAAGCCGGCGAGCAGCACGAACGGGGCGCGTTCGAGCGCCGCGTAGTCGACCGTGATGCCCTGTCCCGCAATGCGAGCCGCCAGGAAGTCGGCCTCCTCGCCGGAGTGCTCGCGGGCGCGGAAGTCGATGTCGTTGGTGTTCAACGCGATTCGCGCGAACTTCGAGTACGCGTAGGCGTCCTCGAGCGTGACGCGGCCGCCGATCAGCACACCGGCATTGCCGCGTGCCGACGCCAGTCCGCGCGCCGCGGCCCTGATCGCCTCGGACCAGGAGGCGGGCTGCAGCGTCCCGTCCTTCCAGCTGCGCACCATGGGCGTGGTGAGCCGGTCCGGTTCGGTGGCGTACGCGAATGCGAAACGGCCCTTGTCGCAGTTCCATTCCTCGTTGACCTGCGGGTCGTCACCGGCGAGGCGGCGCATGACCTTGCCGCGGCGGTGGTCGGTGCGCTGGGCGCAGCCGGAGGCGCAGTGCTCGCACACCGCCGGGCTGGACACCAGGTCGAAGGGCCGGGCGCGGAAGCGGTAGGTGGAGCCGGTGAGCGCGCCGACCGGGCAGATCTGCACGGTGTTGCCGGAGAAGTAGGAGTCCAACGGCTCCCCGGCGGCGATGCCGACCTGTTGCAGCGCACCGCGATCCATCAGTTCGATGAACGGGTCACCGGCCACCTGCTGGGAGAAGCGGGTGCAGCGCGCGCACAGCACGCAGCGTTCCCGGTCCAGCAGGATGGCCGCCGACAGCGGAATCGGCTTGGGATAGGTGCGCTTCTCGCCGTCGAAGCGGGATTCGGCGCGGCCGGTGGACATGGCCTGGTTCTGCAGCGGGCATTCGCCGCCCTTGTCGCAGACCGGGCAGTCGAGGGGGTGGTTGATGAGCAGCAGCTCCATCACTCCCTCCTGGGCCTTGGCGGCGGCGGGCGAGGTCAGCTGGGTGTGGATCACCATGCCCTCGGCCACCGTCTGGGTGCAGGAGGCGACGGGCTTGCGCTGTCCCTCGATCTCGACCAGGCACTGCCGGCAGGCGCCGACGGGATCGAGAAGTGGATGGTCACAGAACCGCGGGATCTGGGTGCCGATGAGTTCGGCGGCCCGGATCACCAGGGTGCCGGCGGGCACGGAAACCGTTGTGTCATCGATGGTTACGGTCACCATGTCGGTAGGGGTCACCCCGCCGCCGGTCGTGGAGCTCACTGTCGAGGTCATCGCGCTCCTTCAGCCCAGACGGTGGACCGGGCCGGGTCGAACGGGCAGGCGCCGAGGCGGATGTGCTCGGCGTACTCGTCGCGGAAGTACTTCAGGGAGGAGAAGATCGGGCTGGCCGCGCCGTCGCCGAGGGCACAGAAGGACTTGCCGTTGATGTTGTCGGCGATGTCGGCGAGCTTGTCCAGATCGGTCTCGTGGCCCCGGCCGTTCTCCAGCCGCTGCAGCAGCTGGACCAGCCAGTAGGTGCCCTCGCGGCAGGGGGTGCACTTACCGCAGGATTCGTGGGCGTAGAACTCGGTCCAGCGCAACACCGCCCGCACGACGCAGGTGGTGTCGTCGAAGATCTGGAGGGCCTTGGTGCCGAGCATCGACCCCGCGGCCGAGACGCCCTCGTAGTCGAGGGCGACGTCGAGGTGCTCGTCGGTGAAGATCGGGGTGGACGATCCGCCCGGGGTCCAGAACTTGAGGGTGTGGCCGGCGCGGATGCCACCCGCGTAGGTCAGCAACTCCCGCAACGTGATTCCGAGCGGCGCTTCGTACTGTCCCGGTCGCGTCACGTGACCGGAGAGCGAGTAGATCGTGAAGCCCGGCGACTTCTCCGTGCCGAACGACCGGAACCAGTCCACGCCATTGGCGATGATGGACGGCACGGACGCAATGGATTCCACATTGTTGACCACGGTCGGGCAGGCGTAGAGACCCGCCACCGCCGGGAACGGGGGACGCAGGCGCGGCTGGCCGCGGCGGCCCTCGAGCGAATCCAGCAGGGCGGTCTCCTCACCGCAGATGTAGGCGCCCGCACCGGCGTGCACCACGATCTCGAGGTCGAAACCCGAGCCCTGGATATCGCGGCCGAGATAGCCTGCGGCATAGGCCTGCTGGACCGCCGCCTGCAGGCGGCGCAGCACCGTCACCACCTCGCCGCGCACGTAGATGAAGGCGTGCGAGGCGCGAATGGCGTAGGCGGCGATGATGACGCCCTCGACGAGGGTGTGCGGGCTCGCCAGCATGAGCGGAATGTCCTTGCAGGTACCGGGTTCCGACTCGTCGGCATTGACCACCAGGTAGTGCGGCTTGGTGGTGCCGTCGGGTCCGGGGCCCTGCGGGATGAAGCCCCACTTCATGCCGGTGGGGAAGCCCGCGCCGCCCCGGCCGCGCAGCCCGGAGTCCTTCACCGTGGCGATGACCTCGTCCGGGTTCATGCGCAGCGCCTTCGGCAGTGCGCGGTACCCGCCCTGGCCGCGGTAGGCCGCCAGGGTCCAGCCCTCCGGGTCCTCCCAGTGCTTGGAGAGGACGGGAGTCAGAGCGGTCGTCACTGCGCGCCTCCGTCGGTCGGCTTCTGTTCCGCGACATGCAGATCCCGTTCGGCGACATGCAGGCCCGCAAGGGTGGCGGGTCCGGCGGCGCCGTCGGTGGCCCCGGGCCGCTGGTCCTCGTATCCGGCGAGAATGCGGGCCGTTTCGCGGAAGGTGCACAACGGGATGCCGCTGCGCGATCCGGTCACCGGTTCCCCGCGCCGCAGCGAATCCACCAGTCCCTTGGCCGATTCCGGGGTCTGGTTGTCGAAGAACTCCCAGTTGACCATGACGACCGGCGCGTAATCGCAGGCCGCATTGCACTCGATGTGCTCGAGGGTGACCGCGCCGTCGGCGGTGGTCTCCCCGTGTGTGATTCCCAAGTGCTGATTCAGCTCCGAGAAGATCTGATCGCCGCCCATGACCGCACACAGTGTGTTCGTGCAGACACCGACGTGATAGTCACCGGTCGGCGTGCGCCGGTACATCGAGTAGAACGTGGCCACCGCCGTGACCTCGGCATCGGTCAATCCCAGCTGCTCGGCACAGAATTCGATGCCGGTCCCGGAGACGTACCCCTCCACCGATTGCACCAGATGCAAAAGGGGAAGCAGTGCAGAACGCGCGTGGGGGTACCGGTCGATGATCTCGCGGGCCTCGAGTTGCAGGCCCTCGCGCACCTTCTCCGGGTAGGGAATCGGCCGCGTGGTCAGGTTGAGCAGGATCTCGGTCATCGGTCGACACCACCCATCACGGGGTCGAGGGAGGCGACGGACG
The DNA here is from genome assembly GCF_042754085.1 of Nocardia sp. NPDC059236. Taxonomy (NCBI): domain Bacteria; kingdom Bacillati; phylum Actinomycetota; class Actinomycetes; order Mycobacteriales; family Nocardiaceae; genus Nocardia; species Nocardia sp. NPDC059236. The sequence goes on along the minus strand of NZ_JBHZAF010000005.1, from coordinate 350,156 downwards.
CGATCACGTCGGCCACCAGGCCGCCCTCGCACATCGCCGCCACCGCTTGCAGATTCGTGAAGGAGGGGTCGCGGTAGTGGACCCGGTAGGGCTGGGTGCCGCCATCGCTCACCATGTGCACGCCCAGCTCGCCGCGCGGGGATTCGACCGCCACGTACACCTGGCCGGGCGGGACGCGCAGGCCCTCGGTCACCAGTTTGAAGTGGTGGATGAGCGCCTCCATGGAGGTGCCCATGATCTTGCCGATGTACTGCGGCGAATTGCCGAGGCCGTCCGGCCCGAGCTGCAGATCGGCAGGCCATGCAATCTTCTTGTCCTCCACCATGACCGGGCCCGGCCGCAGCTTGTCGAGGCACTGCTCGACGATCTTGACCGACTCCTTCATCTCGTTGACGCGGATGAGGTAGCGGCCGTAACAGTCGCAGCCGGTGTCGACCTGGACGTCGAACTCGTAGTTCTCGTAACCGCAGTAGGGCTGGGACTTGCGCAGGTCGTGCGGCAGGCCGGTGGCGCGCAGTACCGGACCCGTGATGCCCAGCGCCATGCACCCGGTGAGGTCCAGGTAACCGACATTGCGGGTACGGGCCTTCCAGATGGGGTTCTGGTTGAGCAGAAGTTCCATGTCCCGCAGGCGCTTCGGCAGCAGGTCCAGCAGCTCGCGCACCTTCTGCACGCCGTCGTCCGGCAGATCCTGGGCGATACCGCCGGGCCGGATGAAGGCGTGGTTCATGCGCAGACCGGTGATGGTCTCGAACACGTCCAGGATCAGCTCGCGTTCCCGGAAGCCGAACAGCATGGGGGTGAGCGCACCCAGCTCCATGCCGCCGGTCGCCAGCGCGACCAGATGCGAGGAGATGCGGTTGAGCTCCATGAGCATCACCCGGATTACATTGGCGCGCTCGGGGATGTCGTCGGTGATGTCCAGCAGCTTCTCGACCGCCAGGCAGTACGCCGTCTCGTTGAAGAACGGCGCCAGGTAGTCCATGCGGGTCACGAAGGTGGTGCCCTGCACCCAGCTGCGGTACTCGAGGTTTTTTTCGATGCCGGTGTGCAGGTAGCCGATGCCGCAGCGGGCCTCGGTGACGGTCTCACCCTCGATTTCGAGAATGAGCCGCAGCACCCCGTGCGTGGAGGGGTGCTGCGGGCCCATGTTCACGACGATGCGTTCCTCGGCGACCCCGTTCAGGGCAGCGGAGATCTCGTCCCAGTCGTTTCCCACCACGGTGACCGTGTGTTCGGGTCGTTCCTCGGTGTTGCGACGGGACTTGGTGTCGATGTCGTTCATCAGCTGTACGTCCTCCGCTCGTCGGGCGGCGGGATGCGCGCGCCCTTGTATTCGACCGGGATCCCGCCGAGCGGATAGTCCTTGCGCTGCGGGTGGCCACGCCAGTCGTCGGGCATGGCGATGCGGGTCAGCGAGGGGTGACCGTCGAACAGGATGCCGAAGAAGTCGTAGGTCTCCCGCTCGTGCCAGTCCACGGTCGGATAGACCGCGTACAGCGAGGGCAGGTGCGGATCGTTGTCCGGCACCGAGACTTCCAGCCGCACCCGGCGGTTGTGGGTGATGGAGTTGAGGTGATACAGCGCGTGCAACTCGCGCCCGGTTTCCTCGGGGTAGTGCGCGCCGCTGACACCCAGGCACAACTCGAACCGCAGGGCTTCGGTGTCGCGCAGCGTCTTCGCCACCGGCACCAGGTGCTCGCGGCGGATGTGCAGGGTCAGCTCGCCACGGAAGACGACGATCTTCTCCACGGCCTCGTCGAAGGTCCTCGCGAGCGCCAGGCGCAGATTCGCGATGATCTCGTCGAAGACGGGACCGTAGGGCGCGGGTGTGCCGCCGGGCATGGCGACCGTGCGGACCAGCCGGCCGTAGCCGGAGGTGTCGCCGGTGCCGGAGACACCGAACATGCCCTTGCGGACGCCGATCACCTCGTCGGCGGGCTCGGCGGCTTCGGTTGCCTCCGGGGTGTTCTCAGTCGGTTCCACCGCCGCCTCCGGGGGGCTCTCCGCGCCGGTAGGTGCATCAAAGGTCATCGCAGCAGCCCCTTCAACTGAATGGTCGGGGTGCTGGCGAGCGCGGCGCGCTCGGCCTCGCGCACGGCTTCCTCGCGATTGACGCCGAGCGGCATCTCCTGAATCTTCTCGTGCAGCTTCAGGATCGCGTTCAACAGCATCTCCGGCCGCGGCGGGCAGCCGGGCAGGTAGATGTCGACCGGCACGATGTGGTCGACGCCCTGCACGATGGCGTAGTTGTTGAACATGCCGCCCGAGGATGCGCAGACACCCATGGCCAGCACCCATTTCGGTTCGGTCATCTGGTCGTAGACCTGGCGCAGCACCGGGGCCATCTTCTGGCTCACCCGGCCCGCGACGATCATCAGATCGGCCTGGCGCGGCGAGGCGCGGAACGCCTCCATGCCGAAGCGGGCGATATCGAATCGCCCGCCGCCGGTGGCCATCATCTCGATCGCGCAGCATGCCAGGCCGAACGTCGCCGGCCAGAGCGAACTCTTGCGCATATAGCCGGCGAAATCTTCCACCGTGCTCAGCAGGAACCCGCTGGGCAGTTTCTCCTCGAGACCCATGTCGGACTACATCTCCCGGATCGTTACACCCCGCCTCGCACGGGGTGTGTCATTGGAAATCCCCTGTGCGCCAATCAATCCCAGCTGAGGCCGCCGCGCCGCCACTCGTAGGCGTAGGCGACCGAGACGTTGAAGATGAACAACGCCATGGCGGCCAGTCCGAACACTCCGAGCGCGTCGAAGTGCACGGCCCACGGGTAGAGGAACACGATCTCGATGTCGAAGATGATGAACAGCATGGCGGTGAGGTAGTACTTCACCGGAAAGCGCTGGCCCGCAGCATTTCCCGGCCCGCCCGCGACAGCGTGTGGGGTGGGTTCGATACCGCATTCATAGGCTTCGAGCTTTGCCCGGTTGTGGCGTTTGGGGCCGATCAGGGCCGCCAGAAAAATGGAGAACACCCCGAACGCGGCGGCCACCGCGCCGAGAACCAGGGTCGGCACCTCGATATTCACAACAGCACTACCCCTCCTGCGAGCTGGACGACGCAATACGGACGGCAGCTGCCGAGGCGCGGGCTGACATCGTCGTCCGCCGGCCAGTCTCGTTCCCCGGGCACCGCTCAGCGACGACACGGACGTTCGGGGAGTGAGGCGGCGGCTTCATTGATACCGATGCCCGCGCTCGTGTGAGCTACGGCACAGCCTACAACTCGGATGAGAAGATACATCACGATTCGCAATCGCGTTTGATCGAATTCGGAACGGTCTTTTATGACCGATTGGACGCAATCGCGAATGTCACGTGACAGGGGTTTGCCCTGATCACGAGGGCGAACGAAGATCAGGCCGCGAAGCTATTACCGAGCACACCCAGGACAGTGTCGGTGAGCCGGATAGGGTCGATGGGGTGGGGCACCGCGGCCTCGGCGCGCGACCAATTGGCCAGCCAGGCGTCGTCCGGGCGGCCGGTCAGCACGACGATCGGCGGGCAGTCCGCGATCTCGTCCTTGAGCTGCTTGGCCAGGCCGAGACCGCCCTCCGGGGCCGACTCGCCATCGAGGATCAGCAGATCCAGATTGCCGGCGTCCACGCGCTCGAGGACGACCGGCCCGGTCGCCACCTCGAGATATTCGATGGGCGGCAGATCCGGGTGCGGCCGTCTGCCCAGCGCCAGCATCACCTGGCTCCGGGTATCGGCGTCATTGCTGTAGACGAGGACCCGCACCGCGGCGGGACGTTTCGCATCGGCCACGTTCCGCATGCTACGTCCCTGGTGGGGGAGTGCGGGGCAGCTTCGCCCGAAGTCGCGCGCGCGTCGCGGAATCGCCTGTCGCGCGACACGTCGATGGCCGATTGTTCGTAATTCGCGATCGGTACGATCCAGCCAATGAGGGGATACATCACGCAGCGCCTCATCGAAACCGACGTGCGGACCGACGGGCTGGCGGGGGCCGGGTGAGATGAGCGCGCGGGTCGAGGTGGTGCCGGGCAGCCACCTGGTGGCCAGTGTGGACGGCGTGGTCGTGGTTGTCGCACACCGGGATTCGCGGCCGCTGACCGCCGAATCCGACGCCGTGGCGGTGCTCGACAAGCTGCTGGATCTGGTCGCCGAGGCGTCGTCGCGGGAGACCCGGCGGACCGGGCGGACCTTCGCCCGGTTGGTCAGCACCTGGCTGATGGCTCGCGACGACGAGGAGAACGTCGAATTCGGGGTGCTCACGCCGGGCAGCCGCGGGCTGGCCGTATTCCTGCACGGGCAGGTCACCGCGATCCTGGAGGGTGAGCAGCGCCGTGAGGTACTGCACGGGCGCGACGCGGGATTCAGCGTCGACCGGGTGGTCAGCCCCGCGCCCGCGCGGGCTGCGGCGGTGTTCGTGGACGACGGCGAGCCGCGGGCGACGCTGCTGCCGCCGGGTGTTTTCGCACTGCGCGATGGGCGGGTGCCCGGGTCCGGGGCGGTGATGTGGCGGGAGGACGCATCCGATACACCGGCCGGTGGTGTGTCGGCGGGAGCACGCAGTTCCGGGGCGCGCACGAATCCTGATCGCCGCGTGCGGCAATCGAGACGCAACGGGCCGCCGGCGAACGAGCCTGCAAGGTCGGGGGACGCCGTGTCCGGCACTGCAGGCAAGAATGCATCGCGTGCCACTCGGCTCGGGGTCGTCGTGCACGGATACGATTGCGCGCGTGGGCATCTCAACGATCCGCGCGTGTCCCTCTGTGCGGTGTGCGGCATTCGGATGGAGCCGGTGACCCGTGTGCTCACCGAGGGCATCCGGCCGCCGCTGGGTGTGCTGCTGCTCGATGACGGGACCTCGTATGCGCTCGACAGCGATCTGGTGATCGGGCGGGAGCCGGAACGATCCGACCAGGTGCGCCGCGGTGCGCAGGCGATTCGGATCCCCGACACCTCCGGCGGCATGTCGCGGGTGCACGCCGAGATCCGGCTCGTGGGGTGGGACGTGCTGGTGATGGACCGCGGGTCGGCCAACGGCACCCACATTCGCCCGCCGGGCCGTCCGGATTGGGTGCCCGCGGCACCCGGGCGGCCGACAGTACTGGAACCTGGCAGTCAGCTACTTCTCGGCGGCCGCGTATTCACCTTCGAGTCCTCGATCAGTCCGGGCTCCTCACCCCAGGATCGACTGAGAATTTAGTCAGGTTCGGCGGGCTTTCGGCGCAGCTACCACGGCAGATACTGCCAGTCAGCAAATATTTAGATAACTCTGTTGCCGGAAGATGGCACACGGGTCTCGATGCCCACGCATCCGGTTAGGCATCGAATCGCAATCTTTGCTGGTCACACCCGGTTATCAGCGGCATCCTAGTAACCACGGATAGTCCCGAGCGTTGGGCGGTGGACACATGCGAATCTCCGAAATACTGCGCCGGAAGGGCAGCGGCGTGGTCACGATTGCACCGGATGCATCAGTGCGTGAACTGCTCAGAGTCCTGGCGACCCACAATGTGGGCGCGGTGATCGTCTCGCGAGACGGTGCCGCCATGTCGGGCATCGTCTCCGAACGAGACATCGTGCGCCGACTCCATGACCAGGGCGCCGCACTCCTCGACGCCTCCGTCTCCTCGATCATGACCGCCGCCGTGCACACCTGCTCGCCCGACGACCGCGTGGAAACCCTCAACGCCACCATGACCGAGCACCGGATCCGCCACCTCCCGGTCCTCCGCGACGGCCGGATGATCGGCATCGTCAGCATCGGAGACGTCGTCAAAAGCCAGATCTCCGAACTCGAAACCGAGCGCGAAGCCCTGGTCAAGTACCTGCAGCACGGCTGACGGATAAACACACTCGTTTCACCCGACTGCCTGCCCGATACGATCGAATCGATTCGTCGTATCGAGGAAGGCTCTGCGCCCGTGCAGTCCGAAAACCCAACGCCTGACGACACTCTGGGCGATTTCACCAAGCGCACCATTGCACTGGAAGGCGCGGACAAGACCGTCTATGTGGCAGGCAGCGGGCCGGCGGTGATCGTCATGCCGGAGATGCCCGGCATCAGCCCCGACGTGCTGCGCTTCGCGCGGTGGGTCCGCGACGCGGGCTTCACCGTCTACGTGCCCTCACTGTTCGGTGTGGACGGCGCGTACCCGACGGTCGAACTGGGTGACCCGATCGCACGGAAGACCTGCGTCAGCAAGGAGTTCCGAGCCTTTGCCGGCGGGGGTACCAGCCCCGTCGCCGTGTGGCTGCGCGCCCTGGCCCGCCTGGCCCACGCCGAATCCGGCGGCCCCGGCGTCGGCGCGGTGGGCATGTGCTTCACCGGAAACTTCGCGCTCACCATGACTCTCGAACCCGCGGTCATCGCCCCCGTTATCAACCACCCGTCCCTCCCACTCGACGACCCCGCCGGCCTCGAGCTCTCCCCGGAGGACGCGACCGCCATCGCCGCCCGCTTCGAACGCGACGACCTCCGCGCCCTCGCCTACCGCTTCGACAACGACAAATGGTGCACCGGCCAGCGTTTCGCCGCCTACACCCAACTCCTCGGCGACCGCTTCGACGGCCGAGTCCTCTCCGGCGCCCACGCCAACCCCAACCCCCCACCGTTCTTCCAGCACGTAGTCCAAACCCCCCACAGCGTCGTCACCGCCCACCTCGTCGACGAACAAGGCCACCCCACCCTCCAGGCCCGAGACGAAATCCTCACCTACCTCCGCACCCGCCTCCACCCCGAACCGCCCGCGTAGCCTCCCTCAGCCGCCGGAGTATCCGACCCCCGCCGCCCTACGCCGACGAGGGGTTCCTTGGGGACGATGGACGAGCCACTTCACGATGCTGCGCCCCGGCGACAGCACCATCACCTATCAAGTCTCGGATGCTTTCACCGACTGATTCGCCGGGGTCCCAGTCGCTTTCGCGCCAAACGATGGATGGCGGCGGCTCGGCCCTCACCGGCGTTTCTTGAGCCTTGGCGTCTTCGGTGTCTGTTCGACTTTCCGCGCAGACTCGCCCCCCGATTCGCGGCGGTGCCTGCGCAGCGCAACATCCACTGGTTCTGCGCCGACGATACGGAGGTGTACTCCCGGTAGCCCTTTGTGTGCGCCGTGCTTGGACATGCGGGTCACCACCGCGTCCCCGACGCGCAGGGGTTTGTTGAAGTTCGTCGGGACATACGCGAGGACCTGCATCGGGGCAGCGCCAGGTCTGTCGTAGGGCGTGAGGGAAACCACCCGAGGCAACGGCGACTTGTTCGGGCGGTCGGTGGACGCAGGTTCCCGGGTAGGACCGACGTCGGTCACCACAAACGTCCTGTCCGGCCATTTCTTCCGTCGTGTCGCCGCGTACCCGAGCGCGGCCGAATGATACGAGTGACCAGAAATTGCGAGCTTGACGCCATTTTCACCTTCCCCGCGAAGCTTCTGGCTGCTTTTACTCATTACCCTCACCTTCCCGCGAGTCGTCTGCGGGTAACGGCGTGCCCGCAGCTGTGCTGAGCCCGGTTGAGCAGGGGACGTATCCGCTGCTCAGCATGCCACCACGCAGGGCAGGCCGAGGCCGAACCCCACTAAATCCGGCATGTGCAGGCCATCCCACCTAATCGTGCTGACCGATCCGTTCCAGTGCACCGAAGGAACGTGGATCGGGCTCGTCGGGTTCGCCGTCCGACCGCAAACCAGCGGAATTGCATCTGTCGCAACCGGCTTCTCTTGGGGTCACCGAGGTTTCGAAGCGGTTCAGCCAGAGGTTTACGCAGCTCAGTGGCTTCGCGGGTGACTGTGGCAAATCACGACAGGTGTCGTGCGCCGACCGGAGACGGCACTCGGTCGGGAGAGCCGGCTCGGTTGTTGCACCCCAACCGAACCGGTCCTGTGGCCTCCGCGCCGGGCCACCTTCAGCTGATCAGTTGACCAGCGAGGGTTCGCAGTCCCGGCATGGGCCCCTCGCCTTCTCCGGGCAGGACCTGGATGGCGACATGGTCCGCGCCGGCAGCGAAGTGGCCGGCCAATCCGGTGGCGATCGTTTCGGGCGTCCCGTGCAGGATCAGGTCGTCGATCAGCCGATCGCTCCCGTCGCCTGCGACGTCGGGCTCGTCGTAGCCCTGCCGCAGGAGGTTGTTGACGTAGTTGGAGAGTCGCAAGTAGGGATTACTGACGAAGGCGCGGCCACGCCGGCGAGCCTCCGCGGGGTCCGTGTCGACGACCACCGTGTGCTCGGGGGCGAGCAGCGGGCCCGGGCCGAGGAGGCGGCGGGCTTGCTGGGTGTGGCCGGGCACCGTCAGATATGGGTGGGTTCCGGCGGCGCGGGCGGCGGCCAGGCGCAGCGTTCGCGGTCCGAGCGCGGCGAGGACGCGACGGTCGCGGGGATGCCCTTCGGCGTCCAGGGCGTCGAGGAACGATTCCATGCGCTGGTACGGGGAACGATAGCCGGTCACCGTTTCCGGGTGGCCGGGTCCGATGCCCAGCAGGAAACGACCAGGATGGCGAGCCTCCAGGCGGTCACAGGACTTGGCTAGCGTGGTCGGGTCGTTGGTCCACATGTTGACGATCGCGGTCGCCACGATGACGTGCCCGGTCGCGTCCAGGACCTGCTCGACCAACCGGAGCTCGCTCTCGTCACGCTGGCCCAGGCCGAGCCACACGGCGCCGTAGCCCAGCGCCTCGGCCTCGACCGCATAGCCGATGCGGCGGGCATCGTCGTACACGGGGTGGAGCCAGGCTCCATATCTACCGAGTGGGATCATTGTGCTGTCTCCTCTCTCAGTGCTCGATGACCAGGTTCGCCAATGCGCCCGTCCCGCAACGTGAATCGGAATTGCAGATCGACGACGCCGCCGGGGAAGTCACCGTCGAGGCGGTGCACTGGTGTTAAGCACTCAGGTTGGGGTGGGTCACCCGGGAGAACTCGCCGATCGTCAGCCCTCGCGCATGGTCCCAGTATCAACTCTCCCGTTACGGGAGGGTCCAGTGCGCCGGCCGGGGTTGACACTCCGGTGACCGGACGGTCGAGCGTGGTGCTCACGCCCCGCAGCGGGCCTGCACACACGACTGGGTGGGATGGCCACGATGAAGCCACAGGACCTGACCGGCGAGGTACCCGCCATGTCCAACCAGCACGCCCCGCAGTCCGCGTAATGGACGCCGCGAACACCACGAAGAGAGCATCCGATGAGCATGACTGCGGTGACCGAGTTCACCATACTGACCTGATAGTGGACTATCGGTCGACGAAATTGCCCTACCCACTCGAGGGTGGACACGTGTTGCCAAATAACGGCGGTCCTGAGTGTCGAAGAATTCTCATATACAACGCACGTTCGCGAATAAACGATAGAAGTCGATGCGATTCAAGTCCCACGCACACAACAACCAATAGTAGGGAGCGACATGACCGAGATCCGTCCATTCCGCGTCGAGATCAGCGACGCGGTGATCGATGACCTCCGCGAGCGACTGGCGCGGACGCGCTGGCCAGAAAGGGAGCCCGTCGACGACTGGTCGATGGGAATTCCACAAGCCTACGTGCAGGGCCTCGCGGGGTACTGGGCGGAGTCCTACGAGATGCAGCGTGTCGCCGATCAGCTGAACCGCTACGAACAGTTCACGACGACGATCGACGGAGTCGACATCCACTTCCTGCACGTCCGCTCGCCTGTCGACGGGGCGACGCCGTGCATCATGACGCATGGCTGGCCGGGGTCGGTGATGGAATTCGTCAAGGTGATCGATCCGCTCGTGGATCCGGTCAGTCACGGCGGGAAGGCGTCCGACGCGCTTGATCTGGTGATTCCGTCGCTCCCGGGCTACGGGTGGAGCGGCAAGCCGACGGTGACCGGCTGGAATGTCGAGAAGATCGCGCAGGCGTGGATCGAGCTGATGGACCGGCTTGGCTATGAGCGCTGGATAGCTCAGGGCGGCGACTGGGGAGCGCAGGTCAGTTCGGCGATCGGGCGGCTGGCCGATCCCGCGAAGCTGATCGGGATCCACGTCAACTGGGCGCTCGCCGATCCGGCGAAGCTCACGGAGCTCGGCGGGCCGACCGAAGAGGAGCAGCGCTACCTCGCGCGCATCGAGAATTCCAGCCAGGCCGAGGTCGGATACGCGATCGAGCAGGGGACCAAGCCGCAAACGCTCGGATACGGCCTGACCGATTCGCCGGTCGGCCAGCTCGCCTGGATTGTCGAGAAATTCAAAACGTGGTCGGACTGCGGCGATGACATAGAGAATTCTTTTACGAAGGACGAGTTGCTGGACAACGTGATGGTCTACTGGACGTGTGCTGCGGCGGCCTCATCGGCGCGCCTGTACTGGGATTCGCTCGCGTCGAGTTTGGGAAGCTTCGACGAGGTGCCCGCGCCGTCCGCGTACTCTCTCTTTCCCGCGGACAACGTCGCGCTGTCCGAGCGCTGGGCACGGACCCGCTATACCGATCTGCGCTACTACGGCACGCCGGTGCGGGGTGGCCATTTCGCTGCCTACGAGGCTCCTGCCGAGTTCATCGCCGAGGTGCGCGCCGGGCTGGCCGCTCTCGTGCCAGGGTCGTCCAGTACGCATGCATCACCGCAGGTATAGGGCGACGGTTTCGGCATTACGACTTCGTGGTCGACCCCGCCCGGTCCCGCCCGAACCTCAACTCCCGCAAGTAATCGTCAGCAACCGCAACACGATCGAGGCGGTCATCGACCACCGTCCAATACCGATCTCCCGATGGCATCCGAACCCGAAACGCACGCATCCTGCCTCCGCCCTCCGTCGTAGCACCACGGAGCCACACGCCCCAGAGAACCGCCGCAAAACTCCACCGGAGTGTCTGCGACACAACACCACGCCACAGGTCTGGATCCCCCAGCACGCGCGGCCCCCCGGTCGCGCAGGTCGATGTCGCGCTGGGGGCTGCGGAACATGAAATATGCCTTGGCCTGCGGGTGGTTGCCCGAGCGGTAGATCCCGGTCATCCGGCCGGGGGTGTTGAACACTGCCATCGACCGGTCGGGGCCCAGCGCCGCGTCGGCATTGCCGAAGGCGAAGTAATGCCCCATGTACCGCACGAAGTCCGATTCCGGGCCGAAGGCCGCGGTGTCGGTGCGGGAAATCGCTGAGCAGGTCGGGCTGACGAAAACCGCTGTGCTGTACCATTTCCCGAGCAAGATTGACATCGTCGCTGCCTTGGTCGAGCCATTGCTGGCCGATACCGAGGCTCTGCTCGAATCGGCTCGTCCCATCTCGGATCCGCGAACACGGCGCTGGGCGGTGGTGGAGGGGCTCATGGACACCTGGCTGCGGCATGCGCGATTGCTGCGGATGCAGATGCAGGATCAGGCGCTGTCCGACGACGCGACCTACGCGCGGCTACGCGATATCGCCCTGACGGCACGAGAACTGATCGCCGGCCCCGGCGCGGACTTCACCGAGCGGGTGCGGGACACCGGGTCGGCGGGCTGGGGCGACCAAGGACAGGGTGGCGACTGGGGTGGGTACAACCGTCCGAGCTGGACCGACCCGGGCGATCCGTGGCACAACGACTGGCACTGCGACCGCCACGGCAACTGGCATGACGACGAGCGCGACCAGTGGGGTCGTCACGACGATCGCTGCCCCGCCTGGTAATTCCCGGTGAGCCGAATACGATTCCAGTACAAGCCCGAATCAACGGCTCGGCAAAGATGAATACCGCTGAAATCCGTGCGTAAGTCGAGCAATGCGTGCTGTTCGAACAGAACGGATACCGCCGCCGGGAAATTCGATACGCACATTCGAATATCCCGGCGGCCTTGCCGGTTCACGGACAGTGGCGGATGTACTGCGGGGTGGGGCCCGAACACCGCGGATCCTCGCGATCGGGCCAACCTCCGCCCCATCCGCCCCCTTGTCGGGGTTCCGGGCGGGTGAGATCGCCTATTCGACTATCGCGGATTATTGTGTGTCCCTGGGCATCTCAGAAGCCGGTGGAGCCGAGCCAGTTATGTGGTGATCGCAGCAACTGGGTCGTGGAGTTGCATGACCAGCTGTCGAACGACCGGTGGGGCTGCTGTGAGGTCGCCTTCGATCCGAAGTTTGCCGCTGTCTGTTGCGAGTTCGCGGCGGTGTTCGGAGGCGGCGATGGCTTCCGGGTTGCCTGCCCAGGCTTGCCTGGAAAGCTCATGGTGCGTGACGTAGTCGGCGACGATTCGGATGTCGGCGTAGTCGACAGAGCCGCCGCTGACCTCGAGCTCGTTGTCGCGGATGCGGATGAACCAGCTCAGCGTTCCGGCGGGCGTGTTGGCCCTGCCGGGTGGTGGGTTCGTCAGGTCCTCACAGATGCAGAAATCGAGGGAATCGAGATCGTGGCCGTCCAGCAGACCAGCGATGATCATTGCCACGGCATCGAGCCACTTCAGGCTCACGTATTCGAACTTGCGGGTAGGTGCCATCTTCCGGATGTTTCCATGTAACGACCTGCCGATCTTGTGGTGATCTGTGGGGTTCCGGTAGAAATCGCGCGAAAGCAGCGAAGTTGCCTTGACCAGTGGTGAAGGCGGGTTGTCTGTGCCGGGCGCGACGGTGGAGCCGGGTCAATGGCCGGCTGCGAGTGCGCGTGGAAATCGCCCCCGGCCGCGCATTAGGGTCTGACCGTATGGCAGTCGTCTCCCGCCCCATCAGAAGCCTGGCAATCGTACTCGGTGTGGCCGTTGCGATTCCGATGCTCGCGACCCTGGCCTTCGCGGCCATCGGCCACCCCGAATGCGCGACCATCCCGGAAGATGTGGGCCCCTGCGGATACTGGGCCCGCGTGGGGGAATACGGGCCGTTCATCATGCTGTGGGGAACGGTCGTCACCGCAGGCTTCGGGTTGACGGTGTGGCTGGTGGTCGTCGGTGTGCTGAGTCTCTTCGCAGCGCTACGGCCTCGCCGCGAGTAGATAGCCGCGCCGTGTCGAGAATGCCGCCATCTCCTCGATGTGGTCACCGTGAGTCCGGACAGACGTTCGCCCGGTGGCTCATTCCGCCCGACACTCGGGCTGAAATGGGATCTCGGCAGCGGGGCGGTCGACACACACCGGCACGATTGAGCGAATGAAGAGTGGGTGAACCATGATCGAGTGGTGTTGTGTTGTCCGATGGGTATAGGTGGGTCGCGAACTTTGATATCTGAATCGAATAACCGGGCGGCGCACCGCATCTCGATCGGATTCGGGGGACCGTTGTGAGACCCCGCTTCGCACGCAGCGTGTTTCTGCGGGGTGCGCTCGGAATCGCGGTTGCCGGTGTCGGTTTCGCCGGAACCACCCGACTGCCCGCCTCCGACGCAGCGCCCGCCGCGGGCTCCTCCGACGGCACCGCCGGCTCCTCGGACAGCGCCTCCGGCTCCAGCACCGGCAGTGCCGACCCGAAATGGCGTGCGTTGCAGGACAAGCTGCGCGGCCGGGTGATACTGCCCGGCGATCTCGGATACCCGATGGCCAAAGAGGTCTTCAACACTCGTTTCGACGACGAGATGCCCACGGCCATCGTGCAGGTCGCGGATGCCGCCGATGTGGCCACGGCCTTCGGCTTCGCGGCCGAGAACGATCTCGAGGTCGCGGCGCGGGCGGGCGGGCATTCCTACGCCGGGGTCTCCACGGCGACCGGCACATTGATTGTCGACGTCCGGCGGCTGCGCGGCGTCCGAGTCGAGGGCGGACAGGCCGTCATATCACCGGGCCACACCCTGTACGAGGTCTACGGGGAACTCGACCGGTCCGGGCAGAGCCTGCCGACGGGCATGTGTCCCAGCGTCGGCGTCGCGGGCCTCACCCTGGGCGGCGGGTTCGGCTTCGAGTCCCGCGCCTATGGTCTCACCTGTGATCGGCTCACCGCCGCCACCCTGGTCCTGCCCGACGGCACCGTCACCGAGGTGTCCGCCACCGCGCGTCCGGACCTGTTCTGGGCGCTGCGCGGTGGCGGTTCACTGTTCGGCATCGTCACCTCGCTGACCTTCGACACCATCCCGGCGACCGCGAAAGACGTGGTGCGCCTGACCTTCTCGGGCGAGAACGCGGATCGCGTCATCGGTGGCTGGCAGGAGTGGCTGCGTGGCGCCGACCGCGAGCAGTGGGCCGATGTCAGCCTGGACGCCGACGGCGAGGGTGGCCTCCGCTGCTGGATGCAGCTGGTCTGCCCGGCAGGTTCGGCCGATACGGTGACGGCCGCGCTCATCGACGCAATCGGCGTCGCACCTGCCGACATCGATACCCGCACCCTCAGCCATATGGACACCGTTCTGTATCTGGCAGGCGGCACGCCGGATCAGCCGCGCGCCGCCTTCACAAACGGCTCCGACATCGTCTCGGAGCTCACCCCCGACACCATCGGCCGGGTGCTCGAGGCAGTCACCCGGTTCTCCAGCGTCGGCGGCACCGGCTGGGTGCAGATCAACACCCTCGACGGCGCGATCCGCGACCTGTCGCCCACCGCCACCGCCTTTCCCTGGCGAGACCACGCCGCCATGGTGGAATGGGGTGCCTACGAGCCGATCCCGCACGATGCCGCAATGGCCTGGCTCTCCGACGCCCACGCCACCCTCGCCCCCGATTCGGTCGGCGCGTACGTCAACTACCTGGAGCCCGGCGATCCGCTGTCCCGCTACTACGGCGACAACCACACCCGTCTGTCCGAGCTCCGCAATCGTGTGGACCCGGACAATCGGATCCGTTCCGTCCTGACATCCTGACCACGCGCCCGACGGTGACCGGGCACGGGGGAGTGCTGCCAGACGTCGCCTCGCTGAGCGGGGCGACGTTACTGGTCGAGGGCCTCGATGAGGGTGTTGAGGCCGGATTTGACGGACGCGCGCTGGGCCGGGGTGAGGGATTCGAGGGCGCCGGCGAAGCGCTGGATACGGGCGGAGGTAAGGCCGGTGACCAGGTTGTGGGCGGCGGCCGTGGCGGTGAGGAGTTGGGCTCGGCCGTCTTCCGGGTCGGCGTCCCGGGTCAGGTAGCCGCCCTTTTCCAGGCCCGTCACTATGCGGGACATGGTTGGGGCGCTGACCCGTTCGATATTGGCGAGGTCGCCGAGGCGGAGGGGTCCGGAGCGGGCGACGGTCGCCAGGGCCGAGGCCGCCCCGGGGCTGAGGGCCCCGAGGTCGCCGGAGTGGCGCAACAAGCGTAGGAGGCGGCCGATCGAGTGGTACAGGTCGGCAGCTTCGGTGAGCTGGTCGGGGTCGGCGACGCTCGTGGGCTCGGGCAGCGTGATCTCCTCCGGTCAGATTCCCTCGCGGACGGCTTCACGCAGTTCGGCAGCCTCGTCCGCGACGGTGGGGCTACCGGCGAACCACGAGGCCACCGCGCCGATCAGCATCATAATCGCGGCTCCCAGGAAGACCACGACCAGACCCGAGTGGAACGGGCCAGAGATCAAGTGCGGGAAGAACTCCTGGCCCGTGAGGACGTCCTTGTGCACGCCCGGGTGGTCCAGGATGCCGGTCGGGCCCAGCAGCGCCTCGATCGGATTCACACCGAGGAAGGCCGCGAACAGACTGCCGACCGGCGGCAGACCGGAGATGTTCTCCGCCACATTGGCGGGCACACCCTGCGCCTGCAGACCCGAATTCATGGCGCTCGGCAGCGTATTGGACAGGCCGATGATCATGAGCGAGAAGAACACACCGATCGACAGCGCCATACCGCCATTGAGCAGCGTGCCGCGCATGCCGGACGCGACACCGCGCTGCGACGCCGGCACCGCGGACATGACCTCGGCGGTGTTGGGCGAGGCGAACATGCCCGAGCCCAGGCCGTTGAGCGCGATGACCACCGCGAACGCCCAGTAGGAGAAGTCCACCGGCAACACCACCAGCAGCACGAACGTCACCGCGGTGATCGCCATGCCGAGGGTCGCGAACAGCCGCGGGCCGTAGAGGTCGGACAGCTTGCCCGAAACCGGCCCGGCCACAAGGAATCCCACCGTCAGCGGCAGCAGGTAGATGCCCGCCCACAGCGGCGTGGACTCGTAATCGAAGCCGTGCAGCGGCAGCCAGATGCCCTGCAGCCAGATGATCAGCATGAACTGCAGACCGCCACGACCCAGCGACGACATCAGGCCGGCCAGGTTACCGAGCCCGAACGCTCGGACCTTGAGCAGCGACAGGTGGAACATCGGCTGCTCCACCTTGGTCTCGATCCAGCAGAACAGCGCGAGCACCGCGATACCGCCGAACACCGCGGCCAGCACCCACGGGTTGGACCAGCCGGTATTCGAATCCCCGTACGGCTGAATGCCATAGGTGATGCCGGTGAGCAGGGCGGTCAG
The DNA here is from genome assembly GCF_042754085.1 of Nocardia sp. NPDC059236. Taxonomy (NCBI): domain Bacteria; kingdom Bacillati; phylum Actinomycetota; class Actinomycetes; order Mycobacteriales; family Nocardiaceae; genus Nocardia; species Nocardia sp. NPDC059236. Next base: position 333,905 of record NZ_JBHZAF010000005.1, on the reverse strand, counting down.
TCCGACCGCGAAGGTGACGGTGCCCGGAATGTCGAGCGAGCCCGCGTTGCGCTGACCGTTGTCGTGCAGCGACCGGTACGACCAGACGGTCCCGAGAATGCCGAACGGCACGCTCACCCAGAACACGGCCTTCCAGTCCCACTGTGCGAGCAGGCCGCCCAGCAGCAGGCCCAGGAACGAACCGGCCACGGCCGCAACCTGATTGATGCCGAGCGCGAAGCCACGCTGTTCGGCGGGGAACGCGTCGGTGAGGATGGCGGCCGCGTTGGCCATGAGCATGGCGCCGCCGATGCCCTGGAACACACGCCATCCGATGAGCCACACCGCGCCGCCGCCGTGCGTGAACGGATCGAACGAGAGCGCGACCGCCGCGATCGTGAAGATCACGAACCCGTAGTTGTAGATCTTGACGCGGCCGACCATGTCACCGAGCCGCCCGAACATGACCACCAGCACCGCGGATGCGAGCAGGAAGCCCATCATCATCCACAGCAGGTAGCTGACATTGCCCGCCGCAAGCGGGTTGAGATCGATGCCCCGGAAGATGTCGGGAAGCGAGATGATCACGATCGAGGAGTTGATCGTGACCATGAGCATGCCCAGGGTCGTATTCGACAGGGCTACCCACTTGTAGTGCGGGTGGTCATGCTCGATTCGGAGTCGCCTCCGAATGGTCTGGACATCACCGGTATCCAAACCGGTGGTCGGGGCCGCAGCCATCAGAGCCTCCCGCAAGTCAACGAACGAACAGCGCCTGAATATAGTTACATGCCGCTAACTAATGAAATCGTGTGATGGCTCACTCACCGGAATCGCCTGCCGCGCACAGCCCACCGCCTGGAACGCGAGTTGTTGCGGTGCTGCGGATTCCGCGCGGCGCCCGAACTGTACGAGAACCAATCGCTTTCCGAACGCGAGCGGGAATCAACAAGGGAGGCGGGCGGCTTCGGTGTCGATGTCCGTCGGGTCGACGGGGGTGGCCTGGTCGACACGCCTTGCTGTGACACCACCTGGCCGGTGGCGCCGTTTAGGCTTGCGAAGCGGTGTTCCTCCCGTGTGGGTTTGTTCCTGTGCTGTCGAGTTGCCTATCGTCGCGAACCGGAAGGCTCCAGGCATGCGACGTTCGTTCACCGACGCCCTGGCCGCTACGGCCGCGGCAAATCTGGCCGCGGTGGGCCTGTGTACCGGTGGCGCCGGACTCGGCCGCGCCCAGTCGCCCGGCGCAGACGTCTCCGGTGGGGAAGTCCATCTGACGGCGTCGGTCGACAGCATCGAGGCGAACCCGCCCGGTGACCGGACACCGACCTTCCTCATGACGTTCTCGCATGCCGCGCAGATGTCCGGCGATTACTCGGTCACCGTCAACGGTGGCCCGATCACGTCCGGACGGGCGGTCGCGGGATTCATCCTCGGCTGCGGGATCAGTGTGGACGGCGGCTTCGGTGTCGAGATCGGCACCGATCAAAGGCTGGGAGTCAGGGTTTTCCCCTCGGCGGGCTTCCCCGGCGCCTCGGTCATCCTGCCCGGTACGGGTCGGCCCGCTGTCGGCGGGACTCTGGGCGTGGGCGAAGGCGTGTTCGCGAACTTGGGACCAGGCCAGGTCACTGTTGCGAGAACGGAGACGGCCCGCCTCGATGCCAACACGACGTTCCCGCATCACATCGCGTTCAACAATGCCGCGCTGAACATCGCCCAATGCGCCTCGCCGGTATCGGCCGTCCCTTTCATCACCACCACAGTGAGCACCGCCGAGGGACTCGCGCAGACCACCGCCTACGGCGACCAGTTCACGTTCTGAAACCCGACCGAATCGGGTCCTACGGGCGAGATCCTGTACCGGGTGGCCAGGCTCGTCCGCAGGCCCAACGGTGCAGGTAGCATGGGCTGCGCCCTCGCGCGTGATGTGCGCAGTTCGCACGATGCCGCGCTGCGGGGTGTCTGCTGCAAGTTCGGTTCTTCTCCGGATCTTCCCGACCACGTGAGGAGTTCGACGATGACGACTGTGGCACCAGCCAGTAACTGGCCTCTCATGCTTGGCAGCGCAGCGGTGTTTCCCGCCACGGACGGCGGCTTGATGGCACCGTTCATCTTGGTGGGCGACTCGGACGTGACGGCCGTCGATCCCGGTACCTTCGCTCGGCAACTCGACAGCCCGGGGTACTCGTTCCGGGAGGCGCTCCGCGCCGCCGGCGCCGATTTGATCCTGGTGTCGCTGGGCAGTAGTGACACTCTCGACGGCTCCGCCCACCGCAGTGTGCTCGAGGTCCTGTTCCGCGCGATCGGCGAGCGCCTGGGCTCGACTCCGTTCACAGTGTGCGGGATCGGGCGCGGAGCCCTGCAACTGCGCTACACCCTGGCCAGGTGCGAGTGCGACCGCATCGACCACCAGACCGGGCAGTTCGTGTCCTACTCCAGCACTACCCCGACCGCCGCAGAGGCCGACGCGCTCAACAAGGTCGGCTCCTGGCCCGTCATACCCCGCAGACTCGAGGTCGCAGGCCCCGGCATCACCGCGGACAGCTTCGACTACGAGAACAGTGCCTTCGACGACCTCATCACCGGTGCGGCAGCCAACCGGAACCCGCTGTTCACCGAAGAACTGGGCACCAACATCATCGAAGGGACCGTCGACCTATAGAACATGCGCCCCGCGTATGCCGGATCGGTAACCATCTGGACAGACACCGGGCCCGCTCGACAAACGCTCGCCTTCACCACGCAAGGCGGGCGTTTGTCGTTCCCTTCCCCGCCGGACCGGTATCACCGGGGCCCCGACACCGCGATGGTATTCATCGGGAGCATCCACCGCGATCCCGAGCCGACCCAATGTCCGGATCTCCCGAACCACGCGGACATCGTGCTCGGAATACTCGCGATAGCCGTTCGCCGACCGCCGCGGCGAAATCAACCCCATCGCCTCGTATCGTCGAATCGCTTTCGGGCTCGCGCCCGCCAACCGCGCGACTTCCCCAATTCTCACACCCGGACCGTAAACCCTGCCCCCAGGGACAATGTCAATCAGCTGTCGGGGGCCGGGCGCGAGTTTAGTTGCTGGAAAACTCGGCGATCAGGTACTACGCACCGCGAAAGGCCTTGTCCGCCACCCTGTCCGGGTCGGTGATGTGGGAGAGGAACAGGCGGGCGGCGGGGGCTGGGGTGCGGGTGGTGACGACGTGCCAGGGGCGGTTGAGGGGGGTGCCCTCGACCGCGATGACTTCGAGCAGTCCGGCTGCCAGGTCGGTGGCGACGGCGTCGGAGTGGATGAGGGTGATGCCCAGGCCCTCGCGGGCGGCGGCCAGCGCGGCGCCGTGGGTGCCGAGAGTCAATGTGGGCGGGCGGATTTGGAGGCGGTCGAAGAGGGCGAGGGTGGTGTCGCGGGTGCCGGAGCCTTTGCCGCGCAGGAGCCAGGTGGCCTCGCAGGGGTCGGGCCAGGCGTCGGGTGCGCCGACTACGACCAGTTGACAAGGGCGGCGCGCGCGGGTGACCAGTCCGGCGTCGCGGGGTGGGCGGCCGGCGATCACGAGATCGGTTTCGTGGTGGGTCAATTCGAGGTAGAGCACGTCGCGGGGCTGGATGGACAGGCCCAGTTCGATGTCCGGGTACCGCACGCGGAAGGACGCGAGCAGCCGGAGCAGCACGTATTCGCCGGCGGTCGCCACCACGCCGATACGCAACCGGCCGGTCTCGGCTTCCCGGACCGCGGCGTGCGCCTCCTTCATCAAGCCGAGGATGCTGCGGCAGTAGTCGGCGTAGACCCGCCCGGCCTCGGTGAGCGCGATACCCCGCCCGGATTTGGCGACGAGTTTCGCGCCGAGTTGTTTCTCGATGTGTGCTACGGCCGCGGAGGCCGCCGCTTCGGTGATGTGCAACTGTGCGGCCGCGCGGCGAATGCTGGAGTGCTTGGCAACGGCGAGAAAGGTTTCCATGCGCACTGCGCTCACCGTACCCATACTCAACGGTAGCAAACTCGACGAAAAGGTTGAGCGAGAACAGAAACAATCGAATTGTTTGTCGTTAACGGCCCGGTCATCCTGGGAATCACAAGTCGCCCAACCCGGTTCGCAGGAGGAATGATGGCCGGATCTGTCGATGATCAGCGCAGCCGGTGGGATCCGGGTGTGCAGTCGTACGCGTCGATGGGATACTACGCTCCCGACTATCAGCCCAAGGACACCGATGTCCTGGCGGTCTTCCGGGTGACGCCCCAGCAGGGCGTCGATCCGGTGGAGGCGTCCGCGGCGGTGGCGGGTGAATCATCCACGGCCACCTGGACGGTGGTCTGGACCGACCGGCTCACCGCGCACGAGCGCTACCAGGGCAAGTGCTACCGGGTCGACGAGGTTCCGGGCCGCAAGGGCGAGTACTTCGCCTATGTCGCCTACGATCTCGATCTCTTCGAGGAGGGTTCCATCACGAATCTCACCTCCTCGGTCATCGGCAATGTATTCGGTTTCAAACCGCTGCAGGCATTGCGGCTGGAAGACATGCGTATTCCCGTGGCGTATGTCAAGACCTTTCAGGGTCCGCCGCACGGAATCGTTATGGAACGGGAGTATCTCAACAAATACGGCCGCCCGCTGCTGGGTGCCACGGTGAAACCGAAACTCGGCCTGTCGGCCCGCAACTACGGCCGCGTGGTGTACGAGGCCTGCCGGGGCGGACTCGATTTCACCAAGGACGACGAGAACATCAACTCGCAGCCGTTCATGCGCTGGCGCGATCGCTACCTGTTCGCGATGGAGGGCGTCAACCGCGCCATCGCCGAAACCGGAGAAATGAAGGGGCATTATCTCAATGTCACGGCCGCCACGATGGAGGACATGTACGAGCGCGCGGAATTCGCGAAATCGCTCGGCAGCTGCATCATCATGATGGACCTGACGGTCGGCTACACCGCCATGCAGTCCATGTCGAAGTGGGCGCGGCGCAATGGCATGCTGCTGCACCTGCATCGGGCCGGGCACTCCACCTTCACCCGGCAGAAGACCCACGGCGTCAGCTTCCGGGTCCTGGCCAAGTGGTGCCGGCTGATCGGCGTGGATCACCTGCACGCGGGCACGGTCATCGGCAAGCTGGAAGGTGATCCGCACACGGTCAAGGGCTTCTATGACACGTTGCGTGACAACCACATTCCGATGAACCCGGTCAACGGCATCTTCTTCGACCAGGACTGGGCCAGCCTGCCCGGCGTCATGCCGGTCGCCTCCGGCGGCATCCACGCCGGCCAGATGCACCAGTTGCTGGACCTGTTCGGCGACGACGCCATCCTGCAGTTCGGGGGCGGCACCATCGGCCATCCGATGGGCATCGCCGCGGGCGCGGAAGCCAACCGGGTCGCTCTCGAAGCAGTGGTCAAGGCGCGCAACGAGGGTCGCGATCTGCTCAAGGAGGGCCCGGACGTGCTGCGCCGCGCCGCCGAGATCTGCCGCCCGCTCGATGTCGCGCTCGCCACCTGGGGTGATGTCACCTTCGACTACACCTCCACCGACGCCCCCGACGCCGTCCCGACGGCCTCCCGCTGAAAGTCGAGGAATCCCCATGCATCTGCGCCAAGGCACCTTCTCGCACCTGCCGGATCTCGACGACCCCGAGATCGCCGCCCAGGTCCGCTACGCCCTGCTCAACAACTGGCCGGTGTCCATCGAGTACACCGACGATCCACATCCGCGCAACAACTACTGGGAGATGTGGGGCCTGCCACTGTTCGATCTGGACGAGCCCGACGGGGTGCTCGCCGAGATCAACGCCTGCCGGGCCACGTTCCCGCGCCACTACATTCGCGTGAACGCCTACGACGCCTCCTACGGCCGGCAGACCACGGCGCTGAGTTTCCTCGTGCAGCGCCCGGCCCACGAGCCCGGTTTCCGCCTCGACCGGACCGAGTCCGACGATCGCCGTCAGCACTACGGCTTCCACGCCTACGCGCTCGACGACCGTCCGGGCCAAAGGTATGGCGGCTGAACAGCTTTCGGAACGGGAGGATATCGTGAGCGCGGAACGCCCCGCGGTACCGGGCGGCCGGCAGCCTGCAGCCGGCCGCCCGGCGGGCGGGTTCCAGATGCATCGGCCCGGGGTCACGAGCCCCGCACCGGTGCGCGGTACGGCCGCCGATGGTCCTCCCCGACCGGAGGATTCGGCGGCCGGCCACCTGCACCGCCCCGCTTCCGGCCCACCGGAGATGCTGGCCGACGACGCCCTGCTGGATCTGTCGACGGATGTCGCGGGCAAGGACGTCAAGGACACTCTCGCCCGCCTCGACGCGGAACTGGTGGGTCTGGCGAACGTCAAACGCCGCGTGCGGGAAATCGCGGCATTGCTGCTGATCGATCGCGCCCGTCAGCGTTTCGGGCTCCAGGCTACCCGCCCGACCATGCACATGAGCTTCACCGGCGGGCCCGGCACCGGGAAAACGACGGTCGCCCTGCGCATGGCCGAGATGCTGCACGCCCTCGGGTACATCCGGAAACCCAAGGTGCACACCGTCACCCGCGATGACCTGGTCGGCCAGTTCATCGGTCACACCGCGCCCAAGACCAAGGAGGCCCTCGCCAAGGCCGCCGGGGGAGTGCTGTTCATCGACGAGGCCTACTACCTGTTCCGCCCCGAGAACGAGCGCGACTACGGGCAGGAGGTCATCGAGATCCTGCTGCAGGAGATGGAGAACGAACGCACCAGCCTGGTGGTCATCTTCGCCGGCTATCCGGACCGCATGGAGACCTTCTTCTCCGCCAATCCCGGCCTGTCCTCCCGGGTGGCCCACCACATCGAGTTCCCCGACTACACCCACGACGAGCTCATGGCCATCGCCGAACTGATGGTGCGCCAGGAGAACTTCCGCTTCGATCCGGAAGCCGCGCAGGCCTTCTCGCGCTATCTGAAGCTGCGCATGGCCCGCCCCCGTTTCGCCAATGCGCGCAGCGTGCGCAATGCCCTCGAGCGCTGCCGGCTGCGGCAGGCCAAACGCCTGGTCGAACTGCACCGGCCGGTCGGTCGCACGGATCTGATCACCCTGACGGACAGCGATGTCCTCGGCAGCAGTGTGTTCGCGGACACCCTCGCCGACGAGGGGGCCCCTCCATGACGAATTGAGAGCGATTGTGCCCGAAGGATTGAAGACCCTCACCCGCTACACCATCGAGCAGGAGCACCGGCATCCCGGATCGTCCGGGGAGTTCTCGGCGCTGCTGAACGTGCTCGCCACCGCAACCAAGATCATCGGGAATCAAGTGACCCGGGGAGCGATCGTCGGCTCCCTGGGCGCGTCCGATGCCGAGAATCTGCCGGTCACTGTGCACCGGAAGATGGACGCGATCGCCAACGACATCATGGTGGCCGAGAGCCAGTGGACCGGACCGCTGGCGGCGCTGGTGTCGGAACAGATGCGCGAATGCCATCAGGTGCCGACCGAGTACCGGCGCGGGAAGTATCTGCTGGCCTTCGATCCGCTGGACGGATCCAGCAATATCGACGTGAATCTGCCGGTGGGAACGATCTTCAGCGTGCTGCGCGCTCCGGAGGACGGGCGCGAGGCGGCCGGCACCGACTTCCTCCAGCCGGGCGTCCAGCAGGTGTGCGCCGGCTTCACGCTGTACGGGCCCGCGACCATGCTGGTACTCACCACCGGCAACGGGGTGGACGGGTTCACGCTGGACCGCGAGGTGGGCGCGTTCGTGCTCACCCATCCCCGTATGCGAATCCCCGACGACACTTCCGGTTTCGCGATCAATGCCGCCAATGAGCGGTTCTGGGAACGCCCCGTCCGCCGCTACGTCCACGAATGCCTCGAAGGCGTGGACGGCCCGCGCGGACGGGATTTCAATATGCGCTGGGTCGCCTCGCTGGTGGCCGACACCTTTCACATCCTGACCCGCGGCGGGCTCTACATGTATCCGCGCGATACCCGCAATCCCGAACGCCCGGGCCGGGTTTCGCTGCTGTACGGGGCCAATCCGATCGCCTTCATCGTCGAACAGGCCGGGGGTGCGGCCAGCACCGGGCACGAACGGGTGCTGGATGTGCGGCCCGAGGAGCTGCACCAGCGGATCCCGTTCATCTTCGGCTCCCGCAACGAGGTCGAACGGATCGAGCGCTATCACCGCGAACCGGAGGAGGGGCCCAGTTTCGACGCCTCGCTCTTCGGTTCCCGCTCCCTGTTCCGCGCGTCCCGGCACTGAGCTGCCGGTTGTGTGAAAGCTGTTGTCCGGCAATCGAGGAGGTGCCATGTCGGTCAAACATCCCGTGGTCGCGATCACCGGGTCGTCCGGTGCGGGGACGACCAGCGTCACGCGAACCTTCCAGGAGATATTCCGCCGCGAGGGAATCAGTGCGGCCATCGTGGAAGGGGATTCGTTCCATCGCTACGACCGCAACGAGATGAAGCTGGCCATGGCAGAGGCCGAACAGCATCGCAACCTGACCTTCTCGCATTTCGGGCCGGAGGCGAACCTGCTCACCGAACTGGAGTCACTGTTCCGCGAGTACGGGGAGACCGGTGTGGGCGCGGTGCGGCGCTACCTGCACGATGACGACGAAGCCAAACCCTTCGGACAGCCGGCGGGCACGTTCACGCCGTGGGAGGAGCTCTCGCCGGGCAGCGATCTGCTGTTCTACGAGGGCCTGCACGGGGCGGCGGTCGGCGACGGTGTCGACGTGGCCCGCTATGCCGATCTGCTGGTGGGCGTGGTTCCCATCATCAATCTGGAGTGGATTCAGAAGGTGCACCGCGACAAGACCGAACGCGGCTACTCCAGCGAGGCGATCATCGACACCATTCTGCGGCGCATGCCCGACTACGTGAAGCACATCTGCCCGCAGTTCTCGCGGACCTATGTGAACTTCCAGCGCGTGCCCACGGTGGACACCTCGAATCCCTTCACCGCCCGGACCATTCCGACCGCGGACGAGAGTTTCGTGGTGATCCGCTTCGCCGATCCGAAGGTCATCGACTTCCCGTATCTGCTGTCCATGCTGCACGATTCGTTCATGTCGCGGCCCAACAGCATCGTGGTGCCGGGCGGGAAGATGGACCTGGCGATGCAGCTCATCTTCACGCCGCTGATCCTGCGGCTGATGGACAAGCGGCCCAAGCGGCTGCGCTGAACCAGGTTGTGCGGCACGAGAAACGGCGGCCGCCCGGGGAGGGCGACCGCCGTGGGGTTACGCGGATCGAAGCGGTCAGACAGCGGTGGGCACATCCTTGGCGCGGCTCTTCACCAGGAAGGCCGAGACCACCTCGAAGACGCCGATGGCGATCAGCCAGCAGCCGACCACCACGACCAGGGCCGTGATCGAGCGGAACGGCTCCACGATCAGCAGACCACCACCGACGATGAGCAGGATGCCGAACAGGATCTGCCAGCCCCGGCCCGGGACGGCTGCATCGGACATCGCGGCCACCAGCACCGCGGTGCCACGGAAGATCCAGGTGATGCCGATCCACAGCGCCAGCAGGCCGATGGCCTGGAACTCGTTGCGGAAGCAGAAGAAGCCCAGAATGAACGACAGGATGGCGGTAATGAAGGACAGCACCCGCATCCAGGTGCTGATGTGCACTCCGAAGGCCGCGATCAGCTGGAAAACACCGGATACGAGCAGGTAGATGCCGAACAGGACACCGGCGACGACCAGGGTGGGTCCGGGCCACACCAGCACCAGGATGCCCAGCACCACCGAGAGAAGGCCGGTGACCAGGATCGACTGCCACGCGCTGCGGGCCAGTGCATGGACCGGCCCTTCGTAAACTCCCTCTTTGCTGGTTGTCATATTCAGCAGAATATGACCAGTTCGGGCCGTTTGCGATTAATTAGCCAAGTGTTGCGCGGCTGTGACATGACTCAATCGTCGTCGGCGCTCAGGCGCGCGATGCGCCGCATCCAGCGAATGTCGGCCCGCCAGGTGTATCCGGCGACCAGCAGCGAACCGACGACCGCGGCATTGAGCATCGAGGAACCGTTCACCACCAGCGACACCAGGCCACCGATGAGCGCGCCCGTGCTGAACGAAACATATTGCGTCGCATAGCCGAGCCAGTCACGGACAGTGCCGCCACCGAAGACGTGCCGCTCGATGCCCTGCGCGAGTTTCACCAAGGTGCCGGTGACGTAGCTGACCGGAATGGAGACCTCGCCGTTCTTGACGAAGGAGGTGTTGAGCGCGCCCATGCCGAAGGCGACGAACAGGATCGGGACCAGGCCGATGCCACGCTCGCCGAGCACGGCGTCAACGATGGCCGCGAGCGCCAGCGCGCCGGTGGTGAGCATGGTCGCGCCGTGCGGGTGGTTGGTCCACCAGTACCGGCGGCAGATCGAGGCAATGAAGACGCCGGCCAGGAAGCAGACGATGATCGCGGCCGCGCCGCCGGCCAGGGCCGGGTCGCCGGCGAAGTTGCCGAGAATCGTGCGTTCCGTATTGCCGGTCATGAAGGTGACGAAATAGCCCTCCGAGTGGGTGTACGCGGCCGCGCCGATGAATCCCGCCAGCATGGACAGCACCGCGGACAGCCGCATCTCGAGATCCCAGAAGGGCTTCTGGGGTTGCTTGCCGATCGCAGTCACAGCAACAGGCTAGCAATCCGCGGGATGTCGGCCCGGAGGGGAAAATTCGCGCCGGTGACGCCGCGCTGCCGGTGCGGTACAGTGCGTATGTTAACCGGAATTCGCAACTGGAATGTCCAGTGGGAACAAGGAGAAGTCATGACCTCCGCCGTCATCGTCGACGCTGTCCGCACCCCCTCCGGGAAGGGGAAAACCGGTGGCGGCCTGTCGGAAGTGCATCCGGCGACACTGCTGTCGGGCGTACTGGAAAGCCTGGTCGAGCGCACCGGGATCGATCCCGCGCTGGTCGATGATGTGATCGGCGGTTGCGTCACCCAGAGTGGCGAGCAGGCCTTCAATATCTCCCGCACCGCGGTGCTGGCGGCCGGCTTCCCGGAAGCGGTGCCCGCCACGACGGTGGACCGGCAGTGCGGATCCTCACAGCAGGCCGCCCATTTCGCAGCGCAGGGTGTCATCGCGGGGGCCTACGACATCGCCATCGCCTGCGGCGTGGAATCCATGTCGCGGGTGCCGATGTTCTCCAACGCCCAGGGCCGCGACGCCAATCGCGGGCCCATCGCGCACCGGTACCCGGACGGGCTTGTGCAGCAGGGCATTTCCGCCGAGGTGATCTCCGCGCGCTGGAAGTTCGACCGGACCGCGCTCGACGAATTCGCGGCGCGCTCGCACCAATTGGCCGCCGCCACCGCGGCATCCGGAGGCTTCGACAACGAACTGGTCCCGGCGGGATCGCTCACGGCCGACGAGACCATCCGCCCCAGCACCACCGTCGAGGGCTTGGCCGGGCTGAAGCCGGCCTTCGTGGACGCCGAATTCAAGGCCCGGTTCCCGGAAATCGAATGGTCCATCACCCCCGGCAACTCCTCGCCCCTCACCGACGGCGCGTCGGCGGCGCTCATCATGAGTGAGGAGAAGGCCGCCCAGCTCGGCCTGAAGCCGCGCGCCCGCTTCCACTCCTTCGCCGTCACCGGTGACGATCCGCTGCTCATGCTCACCGCCGTCATCCCGGCCACCCGCAAGGTGCTGGCGCGAGTGGGACTGTCCATCAACGACATCGACGTCTACGAGGTGAACGAGGCGTTCGCACCCGTGCCGCTGGTCTGGGCGCACGAGCTCGGCGCCGACCCGGCCAAGCTCAACCCGCGCGGCGGCGCCATCGCCCTGGGTCACCCGCTCGGCGCCTCGGGCACCCGCATCCTCACCACCATGCTCAACCACCTCGAACAGACCGGCGGCCGCTACGGCCTCATGACCATGTGTGAGGCGGGCGGCCTGGCCAACGCCACCATCATCGAACGCCTCTGAGCCCCGCGCCCGGATCGGCGCCTCAGGCCTGTTGTCGCCGCCGGCCGAACAGCGGTGTCGAGGACGACGTAGACCACTCAGTCACGTGGACGCCGGGATCGCACTTCTGGATTGGTCTGTGTCATGCTGCGGCTAGTTGGATCCGTCCAGCGGCTGCTGGCGGCCGGAACCTGGTGCGCTACAGAACATCCGGAAATGCCGAATGCGGGGCATTCCAGTCTAGAGTCTTGTCTCTGGGCGCACGCGCGCGACCATCGTCGTATGGGCGTGTTCGGCGCTCGAATCGAGGTGGAGACATGTCACAACCGAACGTCGACCGCGAGGGTCTTGCTGCCGACCTGGAGCGAGTGAGAATCGACTTTCACCACCTGCTCGATACCACCGGTGCCGAAGAGTGGACAGCCCCGACGAATGGCACCCGTTGGACCAACGAAGAGCTGTTGTTCCACATGGTCTTCGGCTACATGATCGTTCAGAAGCTCCTGATCCTCGTGCGCGTATTCGGCCGCCTGCCCGCTGGTGCCAGCCGCGCGAACGCACGATTCCTGAACGCGGTGACCGGCCCGTTCGACGTGATCAACTTCTATGGCTCGCGCCTGGCGACGCGTGCGTACAACCGGCGCAGGATGGGCGCGAAGATGGATCGGGTCATCGCTTCGTTGCAGCGTTCCCTACGGCGGGAGAATGCAGCGAAGTTCACGCGCGAGATGCACTATCCGAGTCTTTGGGATCCGTACTTCCAGGGGTCCATGTCCCTTGCGGAGCTCTATCAGTATCCGGGGCAGCACTATGACCATCATCGGAAACAGTTGACAGTCACTGGTGTTCGCGAACCGTAGTCCTGCTCGCTGAACGCACTCTCTTGCCGCATACCGCGCAGACCGAACCGACCAGCGCCGGGCATCGGAAGATCAACTGGCCATGGCGATCCGAGGCCGGCGGAACGTCCGCTATTGCCGATTATGTGATGGGGCAGGTGTCAGGATTGCTTCCTGCAGATTGCGCGACTCCACCGTTCGAATCTGCTGGCCATGCGGCCACGTGATACCACCAGTCGGGCACGACGACCACCCGCAATACGCGATGATGAACTCCCGGTACACCAATTGATCTCAGCAATCACTGCTCTACCTGGGTTCATTCAAATCTCGAGCGTCACACACCCAACACCGGAGTTCGCAGACGCTCACTCAGATGCACAGGACGACACTGCCGAGGGGGAAACACAACGTAGCTGATCCGAACGATCCGTCGACTGGAGTGGCGGAGGGTGACGTAGGCGCCACGGTATTCGAATCGGCAGTGGCTGCGGGCGCGGCGAGGACGAGCAGGGGCGCGGCAATAACAGTCGCGGCAAGGGTTTTGATGATCTTGCTAGACATTTCGCCTCCTTACAACGAGCTTTATGACGTCCGGGTACTCGGCTGCGCTGCCGAGTTACCGGGCTGGGTCTGCGGGTGCGTCGCGTGCCGAATCGGCTTTGCGACACCCGATTTGCTCCTTGGTGAAGTTCATGATGCGTCCCGACAGGAACGCTCATTCAGGCTCCGACAGCTGCAGCATCGACCGGACCGGACAAGACGTCGTTTGGTACCGCGGAAGACGTCAGTAGTAGTTTACCGCTGGCTACCAAACGATTCGGCCGAGGGAGGCTGACTGCATAGCCCCTCGCTGCTTCGTCGACGCCGTTACACCGACGCCGACCAGGCACTTACGGGAACCTCGTTGGATTTTCGGCGGGTCCGGAACCCCCAGACTCATCAGTCTTATTCGAATGCGCATTCGATGAATGTGTCGGCGCGTCGCGACATGGGTGGACGGGATGGGGGCCGGTAACGACCTCATCATCAGTCAGCCACGATCGGGCACCGACCGGTTGAGAAGGCCGACCTGTTGGTATGCGCTGAGGTGTCGGCGCAGCACAACAACCCCCTGACCCTGCTGAGCCGATACGAGGGTCTCGCCCCACGTGCACTACCGCGCCGCTGCGGCGAGACCCTCGTCCATCCGATGTCGTCAGCGCGGGATGCGCCACCGCTGGGCATTCGCGCCTCTATGGCGTCGTGCCCGGCGCGGATGAGGGTGCCCGCCTGGTCGACGTGGAAGCCACGTTCGCAGGCCTATCGGTGCAGGTAGCATGGGGCTGCGCCCCCGCGTGTGGTGTGCTGTTCGCGCCGTGTCGCGCTGTGGGGTGTCTTGCTGCAAGTTGGGTTCTTCTCCGGATCTTCTCGACCACGTGAGGAGTTCGACGATGACGACTGTGGCACCGGCCAGTACCTGGCCCCTCATGCTCGGCAACGCAGCGGTGTTTCCCGCCCAGGACAGCAGCCTGAGAGCACCGTTCATCCTGGTGGGCGACTCGGACACGACGGCCGCCTATCCCGGCGCCTTCGCCCGGCAACTCGACAGCCCGAGGTACTCATTCCAGGAAGCGCTGCGCGCCGCCGGCGCCGACTTGATCCTGGTGTCGCTGGGCACCAGCGACACCCTCGACGGCGCCACCCACCAGAGCGTGCAGGAGGTCCTGTTCCGCGCGATCGCCGAGCGCCTGGGCTCGACTCCGCTCACGGTCTGCGGCATCGGGCGCGGAGCCCTGCAACTGCGCTACACCCTGGCCAGGTTCGAACGCGACCGCATCGACCACCAGGTCGGGCAGTTCGTGTCCTACTCCAGCCCTACCCCGACCGCCGCAGAGGCCCACGCGCTCAACGGGGTCGGCTCCTGGCCGGCCATACCCCGCAAACTCGAGGTCGCAGGCCCTGGCATCAGCGCGGACAGCTTCGACTACGCCAACAGCGCCTTCGACGGCCTCATCCTCGGCGCGGCAGCCAACCGGGACCCGCTGTTCACCGAAGAACTGGGCACCAACATCATCGAAGAGACCGTCGACCTATAGGACACGCGCCCCGCGGGTGCCGGATCGGTAACCATCTGGGCAGACGTCGGGCCCGCTCGACAAACGCTCGCCTCATCGGCGCCACCTGACGCTGCGGGAACACCGCCATCTACCGCTGCGAGTCCCACGAATCGAGGTGGGAGGCAGCGTATCTCGGCTACCAGGCTTGGGGCTCGTGCACCGCGGGCCCGATCGCGACGTGTGCGAGTAACCCCGGTAGGTCGATGCCCAGATGCCGGGTGACCTCACACAGCGCGTTGTCCAGTGCCACCCGCGTGGACCCCGGTCGCGGGTGCAGCCGCACAATGGTGTCCTCCCAGCGGATTTCGACGTGACAGACCTGGTCACCGCGGGCGGATCCGGCGACCGGGCGCGGTGCACCGATGACGACGTGGGCCTCACTACCGCAGCGGCTGACCCGGCCGCTGATGAACATCTGCACTCGGGTACTCCCCCTCGACCGATTACGTCACCGTTCGATAGTTCGACGCCGCACGCCCCGCGGATTGCTCGACCCGGATCATCGACCGAGCAGTCCGACCACACCCTCGAGGGCGGCCATGCGACCCGATTCCCCGCTACCGCAGCTCGTTGCCCACCATGACCCGTGCGACCGGTGTGGGCAGCGGCGATCGCGGCGCACGGATAGCGCAGGTACGCGGGCGGGAGCAGGTCGTCGGCGGTGGCGCGCCAGCGCCACCGGATCCGATCGGGGATGGTGGTGAACATCCTGAGCTTCGGACTAGGCGCTGGCGGCCGGAACCTGTTGCGGCGCAGAACGTCCGCTAACTAGCCGCATACCGCGCTGACCGAACCGGCCAGCCCGGGGCATCGGAAGGTCGACGGGCAGAGCGTCGTATGGCTGGCGGCAGTGCTCGCTCATGCTGATGTGGGATGAGTTGTGGTACAGGCCATCCGGAATGTTATGAGGTATGCCTTAGCTTGGTGAAAGACGTCACCTTATGTCACGTGGACGCCAGGATCGCACTTCTGGATTGGTCTGTGTCATGCTGCGGCGTAGTTGGATCCGTCCAGCGGCTGTCGGCGGCCGGAACCTGGTGCGCTGCAGAACATCCGGAAATGCCGAGTTGCGGGCCCTCCAATGGCGCTTACGTCTGCTTGACGACGTGGCAGGCGGGACGTGGGAGCAGGCTGGAGACAGTCTTCAAGATGTTGTCGGCCACGGAACTGCCGGTGCTAGCGACATGAACATACTCGGCGTCGCCAGCGTAATCGGCCCCCATCTGGCTGGCTGGTCCGCCCGTCGCGCTGTTCTGGGTCGCGACCACATGGAACGGGTTGTCGATGCAATCGAGCCAGAGAACGACCGCATACGACCCGCCCGACCACAGCGTGGGAGTGAACGGGCCGCCTGCCAGCACTGCACCGTTGATCGTGAACGACACCGGCGTCGAATCTGTCAGGTTGGCGGAGACTGCAACGTAAGTGCAGCCGCCGGAGAGCGCGCCGCCGACACAGCCCGCCGCCACGTTGGTGATTGTCGCCGACGCCGGTGCCGCGGCGACCGCGAGACTGGCCGCCGCGGCACCGGCCGCGACCGCGAATCCCTTGCCGGTCAGTGATTTCAGAGTCATCGGTGCAGAACCTCTCTTGTTCGATCCCCCCGGAGATTGCTGCCCGGGCGCTCGCAGCCTAGCCACCGAACCAGCATTGCGAACCGAATTCATTTCACATCTTTTGGGGTATTGACACCTCCAGCACCCACCGCAGTGCACCGTCATTTTGGGTTCCCCGTCGACCACCGATCGGTTGCCCGCACCAAGGCGAACCCTGGCACCGACCAAAACGAGTCGGGACCATTCTCTAAGAAGCCGCATACCGCGTTGACCGAACCGGCCAGCCCGAGGCATCGGAAGATCGACGGGCAGAGCGTCGTATAGCCGGCGGCAGTGCTCGCTCATGCTGATGTGAGATGAGTTGTGGTACAGGCCATCCGGAATGTTGTGAGGTATGCCTTAGCTTGGTGAAAGACGCCACCTCATGTTGCGATCGCCCGAGCGGTTCCCATGCGTCGTGTCCACGGGACGCCTCGGAGGATGTTGTGCCGGAAGGGCGGCGGCGCAGATGGCCGATCGTGTCGGGGGTCGGCCGTAAGCTGGGGCCGTCGTGCGGCTGGCGTGCGGAGCGGGTGCGGGAGGCGCAGTGCGGGTTTCGTGGGATCAGGTGTTCAGCTGGCGGGTCCAGCGGCAGTTCGTGGACCCGCGGACAAAAAGCGATGCCGTGGCCGTGGTCGAGCGGCTGTGCGGGGTGCAGGCGCAGGTGACCTCGGCGGCGGAAACCGCTGTGGCGCTGCGGCGTTCGGCGGGTGAGCCCGGTGTGGTGGTGGCGGCGCTGGGGGAGGGTGCGCTGATGAAGACATGGGCGATGCGTGGCACGCTGCACGCGCTCACGCCGGAGCAGGGGTCCGCGGCGTTGTCGCTCATGGGGTCGGCACGTACGTGGGAGAAGCCCGCGTGGACCAGGGCGTCCGGGGCGACACCGGATGATGTGGCGGCGCTGGTCAAGGCGGTCGGCGACATTCTCGACGGGCGCGTGCTGACTCGCGACGAGCTGGTCGCGGAGCTGATCGCCGAGCGGCGATTCCAGCCGCTGGAGGAGCATCTGCGCTCCGGCTGGGGTTCGATGCTGAAGCCCCTGGCCTGGCAGGGCGCGCTGTGCCACGGCCCGTCCCGCGGCACGTCGGTCACCTTCACCAATCCCGCGCACGTCATCCCGGGCTGGTCCGGCATCCCCGACCCGGATGCCGCCGCGCCCACCATCATCCGCGCCTACCTCGGCGCCTACGGTCCCGCCACCCCGGAGATCTTCAATACCTGGCTGACTCACGGCTTCCTGAGCAAACCGACTGTGCGCCGCTGGTTCTCGGACCTCGGCAACGAGCTGACGGAGATCGACGTCGAGGGCCGCCGCGGCTACTTCCTCACAGCCCACCTCGACGAACTCGCCAGGACCGAACCGACTTCCGCGGTCCACCTCCTCGGCCAGTTCGACCAGTACGTCCTGGGCCCCGGCACCGGCGACACCGTCCTCCTCCCCGGCGACCACCGCGCCAAGGTCAGTCGCACCGCAGGCTGGATCTCCCCGCTCGTCCTAACCGGCGGCCGGATCACCGGAACCTGGGACCTCGACAAGGGCGACCTGACCATCTCCATGTTCGACGGCGCACCCGTCCCCACCGCCCAGCTCACCGCCGAGCTACCCCGCATCGCCAAGGCCACCGGCCAGCCCGTCACAACAGTCCGCGCTGCCTGACGCAGATCGCCCGGTCACCGCGGGTTGCGTGACCGCAGGGGGACCCACCCCACAAACCAGAACAGAGCCGCAGATGCCACTGTCAGCACCGCGAACAGCTGGCTCCAATGCTCCGTATGGTCGAAGTTGAGGATGTAGCTGACCAAACTGGCAAGGCACAGCCCGCCCGTGATGGCCAACGCGACCAGAAACCGCCAGGTCCATCGCGCTCCACGCAGGTCCGACATCGCGAGATCCCCCCGAATCCGTTGTGCGCGAGCCCCTTCGGCCCACACATAACACAGAATTCTACGCTTCGGACCGGCCCGGAGCGCCTGCGTCTCGCACCGCACCGAACGTCGCGGACCTACTCGCCGGCAATCGTAACCGGCAGCATCCGGTCGGCGACGCGATGTACGACGACACCACAGAGTGGCCCGAAGGATTCCCGCCCTGGCTGCTGTCGAGTGGGTTTTGTCCGTCAGTTGCTGCCGGGCAGCAGGGACGGGTCGTGAGCGCCTGGGCCCAGTTGAGGGCGTAGGTCCTTGACGGTCAGCTGATCGCCGCATTCCGAGCAGACGGGCTGGACGGTCATGACGTGGCCGCAGGATTTGTGGACGGATTCGATCGGGGGGCCATCGGGGGCGGCCCATTCGTCGCCCCATTGGCGCATGGCGGCCAGGATCGACCACAGGGAGCGGCCCTTGTCGGTGAGCAGATAGTCGTAGCGGACCGGGTTGTCCTGATAGGGGGTCTTGTCCAGGATGCCTTGGGCGACAAGGTGTTCCAGGCGCTGGGTGAGGACATTGCGGGCGATGCCGAGGCGGGAGCGGAAGTCGTCGAAGCGGGTGATGCCGAAGAGGGCGTCACGGACGATGAGCAGGGTCCACCATTCGCCCACCACCTCCAGACACTGGGCGATGGAGCAGTTCATGTCCTCGAAGCTGGTTCGCCGCATGACCCCAGCATAGTCGGTTGCTTGAAGAGACTTACTCGCCTATGGTCCGTCTCATGAAAAAACTCACTCGGGCCGACGGCCGGACGTATGGGGGAGAACGATGAGCACCGTTGTCGTGCAGGAGGAACGGCGGGCCGCCGATCCGCGGGTGGTGCTCGGGATCGTCGCGGTGGCGGTGCTGCTGTCCAGCCTGGACCTGTTCATCGTCAATGTGGCGCTGCCGCGGATCGCCCAGGATTTCTCGGGAGCCCGGATCGCGGGACTGTCGTGGGTGCTCAACGCGTATTCCATCGTGTTCGCGGCGCTGCTGGTTCCCGCCGGGAGGCTGGGTGACCGCAACGGGAACAAGACCGCGTTCCTGACGGGGCTGGGCGTGTTCGTGCTGGGGTCGGCGCTGTGCGCGGTGGCGTGGAATACCGGTGCGCTGGTGGCCTTCCGCGTCCTGCAGGCAGCGGGCGCCGCGTTGCTGACACCATCCTCACTGGGCCTGCTGCTGGCCGCGACACCGGCCGAGCGACGGGCGACGGCGGTGCGGCTGTGGGTGGCGTTCGGTGGTCTGGGTGCGGCGCTGGGGCCGGTGATCGGCGGACTGCTGGTCGAACTGCATTGGCGCTGGGTGTTCCTGGTGAACGTGCCGCTGGGGATCATCGCGCTGGTGCTGGGAGCGCGGCTGTTGCCACGGCCGAACGGTACGGGCGGATCGATGCCGGATGGGGTCGGCGCGCTCATGTTGATCGGGTCGGTGGCGTCGCTGATTCTGGCCGTCGTCAAGGGCGAGGATTGGGGGTGGGGGTCGCCCGGTGTGATCGGCGCGTTCGTGGCGACCGCCGTGTTCGCGGTGGTGTTCCTGGTCTCGTCGCGTCGCCATCACAGTCCCGTCGTCGATCCGGGACTGCTGCGCGTGCCGAATTTCGCGCTCATGCTCGGCAATTCGCTGCTGTTCAATATCGCGTTCGCGGGGATGCTGCTGTCGGCGGTGCTGTGGATGCAGAACGTGTGGGGGTGGTCGGCCTTGCAGACCGGGCTGGGGATCGCGCCCGGGCCGCTGATCGTGCCGCTGGTGGCGGTGTCGGCGGGCCGGCTGATCGCCCGGATCGGTGTCGGGCCGGTGCTCGCGCTCGGCGGGGTGGCGTTCGCGGCCGGAATCGTCTGGTGGGCGCAGGCGATCACGCTGCGGCCGGACTATCCGGCCGGGCTGCTCGGCGGCATGCTGGTGACCGGTCTGGGCGTCGGCCTGACCATGCCGACCAGTGTGGCGGCGGGGACGGCGGGGCTGCCGCCGCAGCAGTTCGCGACGGGGTCGGCGGTGCTGAGCATGGCGCGACAGCTCGGAATGGCGGTGGGTGTGGCCGTTCTGGTGGCGGTGCTCGGCACGCCCGCCGGCGCGCAGGCGACCCTCGACGCCTTCCAGCACGGTTGGTACGTCATGGCCGGCGCTTCGGTGGCCGCGGGCGTGCTGGGCCTGGCAGCGCGAATGCCGAAGGCCGCATCGGTATCCGGGTAGATTCTCAGGGACGGACTCAGGGGTTGTCCGGATGTCCCGGTCCGCCGCCGCCCCCTACCGTCGAGATATGCGAATCGGGCTGACGGTGACAGTGCTGGCGCTGGTGGGGGCCGCGGGATGCGGGAGTATGACCACCTCGGCGCCGCAGTCGGTCTCCACCACCCCGATGGCGGTGTCGCCCAAGCGAGTCGAGCGGATTCGCGACGACATCGACGGGCTGGTGCGGGCCGGGACCACCGGGGTGATCGCGACCCTCACCGAGAACGGGCAGACCATCACCCTCACCGCCGGGGTCGGCGACCGCACCAGCCGGGCGCCGATTCCGATGGCACCGCCGCAGCAGGTGCGGGTCGGCAGCATCTCCAAAACCTTTGCGGCGGCACTCATCATGCAATTGGTGTCGGAGGGGAAGGTGCGGCTCGACGAACCCGTCGACGCCTATCTGCCCGGGCTCCTCAGGGGCAATGGCGTGGACGGGCGCGTGATCACGGTGCGCCAGATCCTCCAGCACCGCAGCGGACTGCCGGAACTCTCCGACGACCCCGAACTCGACGAGGTGCGCGCCGCGGCCGGGGGCCGCACCTTCACTCCCGCCGAGGAGATCGCGATCGCGCTCCGCCGCCCCGCGCAGTTCGCGCCGGGGGAGCGGTTCAAGTACACCAATACCAATTTCATCGTCGCGGGCATGCTGGTCGAAAAGGTGACGGGCAGAACATATTCCGAAGAGCTAGCGGGCCGAATCACCACCCCGAACCAGCTCGCCGACACCTACCTGCCCGGTCCGGGCGAGACCGGCTTCCGCGGCCCGCACCCGCAGGGCTACACCCTCGTCGGCGGCGTCCCGACCGACGTCACCCGCTCCGAGCCGTCGGTGGGGTGGTCGGCAGGCGGACTGATCTCCACCGGCAACGACCTGAACCGCTTCTTCATGGCCCTGCTCGCCGGGAAGATCGTCGCCGACGCGCAGCTGCACGACATGCTGACAACCACACCCCGTTCCCCCGATAGCCTCCTCGACTACGGCCTCGGCATCGGCGCGATCCAACTTCCCTGCGGCGCACAATACTTCGGCCACGTCGGCGAAATCGCCGGCTACCTCACCATTTCCGGCGCCACCCGAGAGGGCCGCGCAGTGACCATCGCGATGAACGACTCCCCGGACACCGATCCGGACATCACCGGCCTGCTCGGCGACGCCCTGTGTCCCTAGCCGTCACAACTGCCCCGATAGTCATCAGCTGGGCATGGCATCCGAGCATCCCCAGGGTTCCGGGATCCGGCGCGTACGGTGACCTTGCCCTGACGTCCGGTCTATCTGATCGTCTATCTGGACTCGAGTCTCTACGTGAAGATGATCCAGGAGTACCGGCTCGATTGGGCCGCGCGGACCTATCGGCTCGCGGAAACCCATGAAGACGCATTGCTGTTGGAGAGCACTTATTCGGCAGTCGTTCCATTTAGTCGATTGGATGGTTGACGGGCGCTGCGGTTCTCGGGGTCAGCGTGGGTGAAGTTCGGCGGCCAGTTCGAGTAGTTCGGGGACGTGGGGGCCGTCGGTGGCTGCCAGGTGGATGGCTTCGGCGAGGGGGAAGGTGCGGACTTCCAGGATTTGTTCTGCGTCATCGGGATTGGTGGGGTGGCCGGTGAGGGTGACGTCGGCGGTGCACCAGAGCCAGGCTTTGTGGGGGTGGGGTTGCCAGGGGCGGTAGGGGGTGGGGCGGTCGGTGGTGGCGTAGTGAGCGCCGAAGTAGTGGAGGGGGCCGGACAGTTCGGCGCCGGCCTCCTCGGCAAGTTCGCGGACTACACAGGACTCGATGGATTCTCCGGCTTCGCGGGTGCCGCCGGGGAGGATCCAGCGGTTCCGGTCGTCGCGGCAGAGGACGACGCGGTCAGCGAGGAAGCAGACGACGTGGATGTTGGTGACCAGGTGGTCCGGTGGGAGGTCGGTGGAGAACTGGACGTCGAGGCCGCCCCACTCCCACCGGGCGGGGGTGTGGAGGAGGGGGTAGCGGTCGGCGAGGGTCATGGTTCGACGGTACTGGGGGACGGGTGCAGTCGCTGGGGGCCGTAGGTGATTGTGCGGAGCAGGAATTCGATGGGGCCGCAGCGGTGGTGGCGCGATCGCGTCCCGGATCACTCGTGAGGGTGAGAGGTCATTGCTCGCGGAGTGACGGCCCGCCCCACCGTCTAGAACTGGTTTCAGTATTGTTCCCCTATGGCCTTCGTCATCGACAAAAGCGTGGAGATCGACGCGCCCGCCGAGCTGGTCTGGCAGGTGCTCACCGACGTGGACAAGTACGGGGAATGGAATCCCTTCTGCCTGGAGTGCAAGACCACCCTCGAACCGGGGTCGCCGATCGATATGAAGGTGCGGCTGGTCGGGCCGAAGCCCAAGCAGCAGCGCGAGTTCATCCGTTCCCACACACCGGGTAGGGAATTCAGCTACAACATGAAGCCCGCGCCGCTGGGCCTGCTCAGCAGCGAGCGCTCGCACACCCTGACCCCGCTGGCGGACGGCCGCACCCGCTACTTCTCGCACTTCCAGCTCAATGGGCCGCTGGCCCCGGTGGTCGCCGGCCTGCTGGGCGGCGCGCTGACCACCGGGTTCGAGGGCATGACCGACGCCGTCAAGACGCGGGCCGAGGCCCTGAAAGCCGTGCGCGACTAGCGCTCACGCCTCGAACGGCAGCACATTGCCGGCGGCGTCGCGGCCACCGCTCTCGTTCTCGATGGCGGTGGCCAGATCCTGCACGCTGGTCCAGCTGCGTGGTTCCTGGTCCTCCAGATTGCCGATGGTGTACCAGGTGGCGGTGCCGCGATAGCGCACCAGCCCGTGGCCCGAATAATCCAGCGTCACATCGAGATCCCCGGAGACCGTTCCCTCTTCCCGGGTCATGACGGCTGCCTCGCTGCGGATTTCGACGACGGCGACTATGTGAACTCTCCCTTGCTGACACAGTCCTTCACCGCGGTCTGCAGTGCGGTCTGCTCCTTGGCATCGACGTTCAATCCGTACTTTACTTTCACCTGGATGTAGTGCCCGATATAGGCGCACCGGAAAGTCCCGGGCGGCAGATAACTGGACGGATCCTGGTCGCCCTTGGAGCGGTTGGCGGTGGGATCGGAAATCACCAGGTTCAGCGCGTCATTGGCGATATGGCGCCGGGTGTCGTCGTCGAGGTTCGCAGCGCCCGAACGCCACGCCTCGGCCAGCGCCACGATGTGGTCGATGTCCAGGGCCGACGAATCGGTGGTCCACTTGTAGGGCTTGAGGGCATTGGTCTTCTTGTCCATGACGCCGTACTGGTCGCGCCAGCCGCCATTGGTGCCGACGCTCAGTTTGCAGCTGCTCGGATCCAGCTTCACCGGCCCGGTCGCGTCGCGTAGTAGCACCACGTCACGGGTGGTGCAGCGACTGTATTGCGCGAAGGCGTCACCGAATCCGTGTTCGGGCTTGTCGGTGTCCCAGTGCGGGAATCGGTCGCGGGAGTAACCGGTCATCGGCAGTTCGTCGGCCACCTTCAGTTTGCCCAGCAGACTGCTGATCTCCTTGGCCGATCCAGCCGGCTGAGCGCCGCGATCCGGAATCGGCGGGCCGCTCGCGTCCGGTTTTTCGGTGCCGACATGCTTTTCGAGGACGGCGGCCACGATGGCCAGCACGATCACGAACAGCAACGACACCGCCGCTTTCAAGGCGCGGCGCAGGGTGGGGGAGGAACGGATCTTCGACCATGTCACCGCGCATCACCGCCCGCGGCGGCCGGGGACAGGGGCTTCGACAGGCGTGACGGCTTCGTGTGCAACATATCCCGCAAACCTTGGCAATCAGCGACCCGAAACGGCAAGCCGCACGAGGGTTTCGGAGACCGGTGTCACACCGCACCCCGAGAATCGGCGTCCGGAACCGGACTCGTGGCACACCCGCCGCAATGCCATACTGAGTCGCACAGAGAGCGAAAACAATGACGGTGCAGGGATTTCCGCTCGGCTTCCGGCGCGTTGACAGTGTCGCCCTAGATCTGATGCCACCAGGCTATGAAGAACACCGCGCCGCCCGCGCACAGCGCGATGGCCACCGGTATCGGCCACCACGGCCCGCTGCGGCCCAGCAAACGCTGGGCGAGACGCTGTTCGAGCCTTCCGAACCCGGCGATGAGCAGTACCCACAGGGGCAATGGCAGCGCTCCCCCGGCGAAATGCACCGCCCACGCGCCGGCCAATGTCGGCCCACCCCAGGAATGTTCGAAATCGTGCGCTGCCACCAGGGGATAGAAGATGCCGCGCACCGCGGCCAGCACCATCAGAAACGCCGCGAACCAGGCGACCAGCCCGACCGCGACCGCCAGCACCGTGTGCCCGGCGGTCCGCCACGGTCCCGGTTCCCGCAGCTCGAACGGCGCCCGGAACACTCGGCGCACCACCCGGGCCCGAACCCCCGTGGGCGCGAAGGCAACCGGCACCGAGAGCAGCGCGTAGTACGCGGCCCGCAGCACCCGCTCGACCTTCCCCATGGGGACAACCCTAGCGCCGGCCGATGCTCCGAGCCGGCAGCCCGCGACCTGGTGCCGCGCGCCCGCCGGAGATGCGTCGGCGCGCCGGGCAGCCCCTACCCAACGCGCCGAATCGCCTGAGCATCAGGCGGTGTCGATATCCTGAGAATCAGGCGTTGTTGAGCTTGTTCAGCCGCTCGCAGGACTCCAGGTACTCGGTGATGAGCCGCTGCACCACGTCGGCGGAGCGCTCCATCTTGTTCATCATGCCGACGACCTGGCCGACCGGATTGAAGTTCACGTCCTTGGCCTGCTCCGGGTACCGGTGCCCGCGCTTGACGCCGTCGAGAGCGACCATCATCTGCAGCGGCATGCCCAGCGGCTTCGGATTTTCCGGCTGCTCCCAGGCCTCGGTCCAGTCGTTCTTGAGCATGCGGCAGGGCTTGCCGGTCCACGAGCGCGAGCGCACGGTATCGGAGCTGGTGGCGTCGATGTAGGTCTGCATCTGGGCGGGCGGCACATTGGCCTCCTCGACGGTCAGCCACAGCGAGCCGGTCCACGCGCCCGCCGCGCCCATGGCGAGGGCGGCCGCGACCTGGCGGCCATTGCCGATACCACCGGCCGCGAGCGCCGGCATGTCGCCGATGGCGTCGATGACCTGCGGCCACAGCACCATGGAGGCGATCTCACCGCAGTGGCCGCCGCCCTCGGTGCCCTGCATGACCACGAAGTCCAGCCCGGCGTTCTTGTGGTTGAGCGCGTGCTTGACCGAACCGCACAGCGCGCCGATGAGGCGGCCGGAGTCCTGGATCTGCTTGATCACGTCATCGGGCGGGGTGCCCAGCGCGTTGGCGACCAGCTTGGCCTTGGGGTGCTTCAGGATCACCTCGATCTGCGGAGCGACCGTGGTGGCGGTCCAGCCCAGCAGCTGGTTGTGGTGCTCCTCCGGCGGCAGGTGCGGCACGCCGTGGTCGTTGAGGATCTTCTCGGCGAAGTCGCGGTGCTCCTGCGGAACCAGCTTGGCCAGTTGGGCTTCCAGCTCCTCGGGGCTCAGGCCCTCGACGCCCTTGCCCTCGTACTTGGAGGGGATGACCAGGTCCACGCCGTAGACGCTCTGTACGTGCTCGTCGAGCCACTGCAGCTCGACCTCGAGCTGTTCGGCGGTGAACCCGACCGCGCCGAGCACACCCAGACCGCCCGCATTGCTGACCGCGGCGGCCACGTCCCGGCAGTGGGTGAAGGCGAAGATGGGTACGTCGATGCCGAGGCGATCACAGATCTCGGTACGCATGGTGTGGTGGGCTCCTCTGAACTTTCCGGCACTGGAAATGTTGTGCCCACCACACTAGAACATGTTCTACATTCGGACCAGTCTCTCGATGCCTACCCGAAGGTCACTGTCAACAACATGTTCTAGTTGCCGGAAACGGTCAGCCGCGTGCGAGCAGGCCGTCGGCGTGCAGATCGTCGAAAAGGAGCTGGTCCACAGGCGGGACGTGCGGCCGATCGGCGTAGGTGAACCAGGCGATCTCGTCGATCTCACTGCTGGCCGCGAGCGTGCCGGAGTACTCGGCGGTGTAGCAGGCCATGCGCACGACGGCGTCGGGAATCAGGGCCTCGTAGGTGCCGACGTGGGCGACGGTGTCCGGCGCGAGTTCGACCGTGAGCTCCTCGCGGATCTCGCGGACGAGGGTTTGCAGATCGGTTTCCGCGCCCTCGCGTTTGCCGCCGGGGATAAAGAAGATGTCCTTGCCGCGCGGCCGCGCGCACAATATGTGACCGTCCTCGATTCGCACCCAGGCCACGGTGTCGATCAGCCGCTGCTCCCGCTCCGTCTGCATGGGCGCAGCCTAGCGGGCGTCAGTCCGCGGGCTCCCAGGCGGCGACGAGGTCGAGCAGGCCGGGGAAGCGGGCTTCGAGGTCGTCGATGCGGACCTGGCTGCGGCGTTCGAGGCCGTACTGGCGCTGGCGGGTGATACCGGCTTCGCGCAGCGCCTTGAAGTGGTGCGTCAGTGACGATTTCGGGCGGTCGATGCCGAACCAGCCGCAGGAGTGGTCGTAGGCCTCGGATTCGAGCAGCAGCTTCTGGACGATGTGCAGCCGCAGCGGGTCGCTGAGCGCGCCCATGACGGTCTCGAGTCGCAGCTCGTCGAGTCCGGGTTCCGGCAACGGATCCGGCACGACGGCCGGTTCCGCGGGGAGCGTGAACGTCGGCGCGGGGCGCTGCTTGGCCGGCATCGATGAACTCCTCACTATCGGCGCTTGTACGACTTTGATCGTACAGCATGCTATGTTCGACTTCGTTCGTACTAGTTCGAGTCGATTCGAACTTTGAGTGGAGGTAGTGGAAGTGGTTGCGACACAATCTCGTCCGGCACAGACCGCGGAGCCGATCGATCTCGGAATCGCATCTCGCGTCGCCCCGGCGTGGTGGATCTGGCTCGCGGCGTGGCCGGTGACCGCGGTCTTCGTGCTCTCGAACGCGGCGACGCCGCTGTATGTGCTGTGGCAGCGCGACGTCGGGTTCTCCAAGGGCACGATGACCGTGGTCTTCGCGTTCTACATCGTCGGTTTGCTCGGATCGCTGCTGGCGTCCGGCGTCGCCTCGGACCGGCTCGGCCGCAAGGCCGTGTTGATCCCGGCGCTGATCCTCGCGGCGGCCGCGTGTCTGATCTTCGCCACCGCGCCGAGTGTGATCGCGCTGATGATCGCTCGCCTGCTGACCGGTATCGCGGTGGGCGCTGCGGTGTCGGCGGGCATGGCCGCCGTGACCGATGTCGCCGGACCTGAACGCAAGCACCTGGGCGCGCTCTTCGCCTCGACGGCGATGGTGCTGGGCGCGGGCGTCGGCCCGCTGCTGTCCGGTGTCCTGTCCGAAACCGTCCCGGCCCCGACGGTCACCGTCTTCCTTGTCGAGATCGCGCTGCTGGCAACCGCTTTCGTGACGGTACTGCGGATGCCCGTCGGCCGTCCGGCGCACCGGGGTGCGGGTTCATGGATCCGGGTGCCCCGGGTGCCCCACGCGAACCGCCGCCAGCTCTTCCTCGGCATCGCGGTGTTCGCGCCCGGAATCACGGCCACGTCCTTCGTTCTGTCCCTGGGCCCGGCCCTGCTGTCCGGCCTGCTCGGCACGACGAGCCGAATCGTCGCCGGCGCCATGGCCTTCGCGATGTTCTTCACCGCCACCGCCGTCCAGTTCGCCGCCCGATCCCTGCCGCGCCCGGCGACGATGGCGATCTCCGCCACCGCGACCGCTCTCGCGATGCTCACCCTCGTGATCGCCGTCCACACCCACTCACCGACCTCCCTGATCGCCTCGGCGCTGCTCGCCGGGGCGGGCCAGGGCTTGGGCCAGCTGGGTGGGCTCTCCCTGCTCAACCACGCCGTCCCGACCGCTCGCCTGGCAGAAGCCAATGCGGCGTTCAATATCGGCGGCTACATCCCCGCCGGTCTGCTGCCCGTCAGCGCCGGGTACCTGAGCGACATCGTCGGCCTCTCGACCGGCGCGACGACCTTCGCACTGACCCTGCTGGCGCTGTCGGTGCTGGCCATCGGCGCAATCCTGCGCAATCGCCCCGCCCTCACTCCGGCCTGACCCGCCGGCATGCCTTGGCGCAGCACCCTTTCCAGTGTGTGCGCCAAGGCATGTTCGCTGTTCACGAGGGCGTGGGGATGGCCTGGGCTATGAGGAGGTTCACGGCGCGGTGGACCCGGGTGGTGTCGCCCGTGACCCACCAGTCCTGGATCAGGCCGCGCATACCCGAGATCAGCAGGGTGGCCGAGGCCTCGGGGTCGGGGATGGTGGGGTCGATTCGGCTGAGGGACCGGGTCATTGCGGTGATGAGCACCAGGATGGCGTCGGTCGCGTAGGCCTTGAACGGGCTGTTGGGGACGGTGGCCGCTCCGAGAACCTGGAGCAGCACCGGGAGGCTGGTCGCGAACTGGCCTGCGGTGTTGATCGCGAAGGACGCCGAGAGTCGCTCACGGAGGACCTCCGCGGAGTCGATGCCCGAGAACAGTGCGGCGATATCGGGCCGCTGGGTTTCCAAGGCGGCGACCAGCATTGCCTCTTTCGTTCCGAAGTAGTGGATCAGCATGCGGGAGCTGGTGCCCAGGTATTCCGCCAGCGGGCGCAGGGAGAGTTCGGCCAGGCCGTACTCGGCGATGTAGGCGATGACGCCTTCGAGGAGCTGAGCGCGGCGGGCGTGGTCGAGTGGGCGGGGCACGGGTTGACTGTAGCGGGTGGTACAGGTATCCATGTCAGCATGAGTGTAACGACTGGTACAGAAACTCGCCGGGGCGTCGTGGTGACGGCAATGGCGGCAACCACCTGCCTGGGGGCCGACCTCGACACCACCTGGTCGCGACTGCTGGTGGGGGACAGCGGGATCGGCACGCTCACAGACGATTTCGTCACCGACAACGACCTGCCGGTGCGGATCGGCGGGCGGCTGGTCGCGCAGCCGGGAGAGCAGTTGACCCGGATCGAGCAGCGGCGGATGTCGTTCGTGCAGCAGCTGGCACTGGTACTGAGCCGGCAGGTCTGGCGGGAGGCGGGGACGCCGGGCGTCGAGGCGGAACGGCTGGCGGTCGCCGTGGGCACCGGGCTCGGCGGGGGCGAGGCACTGGTCAATGCCGTGGACCTGATGAAGGCCGGGGGCTACCGGAAGGTGCCGCCCATGACGGTGCCCATGGTCATGCCCAACGGTTCGGCGGCCACCGTCGGATTGGAGATCGGCGCGAAAGGCGGTGTGTACGCACCGGTTTCGGCCTGCGCCTCGGGCGCGGAGGCCATTGCGCACGGCTGGCGACTGATCGCCACCGGTGAGGCCGACGTGGTGGTGGCGGGCGGCGTCGAGGGACACATCGACGCGGTGCCGATCGCCAGTTTCGCCATGATGCGGGCCATGAGCACCCGCAATGACGAACCCGAGCGCGCCTCACGGCCTTTCGACAGGGACCGGGACGGGTTCGTGTTCGGCGAGGCGGGCGCGCTGCTGGTGCTGGAGTCGGAAGCGCATGCGCGGGCGCGGGGTGCGCGGATGCTCGGCCGGGTCCTCGGCGCGGGCATCACCTCGGACGGCTACCACATCACCGGCACCGCGCCCGACGGTGACGGCGCCGCCCGCGCCATGCGCAAGGCCCTCACCACGGCCGGCCTGACCGGCGCGGACATCGACCACGTCAATGCCCACGCCACCGGCACTCAGATCGGCGACGCCTCCGAGGCGAAGGCGATCATGACGGTCGCGCCGCATGCCTCGGTGTACGCACCCAAATCGGCCCTCGGCCACTCCATCGGCGCGGTCGGCGCCCTCGAGGCCATGCTCACCCTGCGCACGCTCAACGAGCAGATCGTCCCGCCCACACTGAATTTCGAGACCCCGGACCCGGATACCGAGCTGGATGTGGTGGCCGACAAGCCGCGCCATCAGGAGCTCCGGTACGCGCTGAGCAACTCCTTCGGCTTCGGCGGCCACAATGTCACCCTCGCCCTGGGACGCGTCTGATCGATAGCCCTTGGGCCGCAGCCGGATTCGAAAGCTCAGGGCAACTTGTCCGTCTGGACACGCGGGTCCAGCTTGCGCAGCGTATCGGGGCGGTCGGTCAGACACGGCCAATCCCGGCTCACCGCTTCGAGAGTCGCATGCCCGGCCGGAATGAGTGCGTCCGCGTCGGGGCGATCGGCGAGGGTGTCGCCCAGATGATCACTGGCCGGGCGGTCGAGGGGCTGGATGACGGTGTTCGGCAGATCCAGCAGCACCGAGAGGATGTCCAGGCGGCCGGGCGGAATCAGCGCGCGGGCCGCGGCGAGAGCGGTGGCCGGGACGATGATGGTGTGGCCCGCGTCCGCGGTCGCCCACACCACCGATTGCACGTATGCCACGCGATGCGCCCAGGCGGTCAGCGCTGCGGTGTCGAACACGACACCGCCCAGCGTCGGGGCGGCGGGGGTCATGCCGCGCCGGCGTGATCGCCGGGATCCTCCTTGTCCGATAAGGGCGGCAACCCCTGCACGGCACGGGCGCGATTGATCAGATCCAGCGGCGGGCGGCCGCCGAGCGCGTTCTCCAGGCGGGCCAGCGATTCGGCCCGATCGACCCGGGTCTTCACGGATTCGGCGACGAACGCGGAAATCGAGGCGATGCGGCCGGTGCTGCGCCAATCGTCGAGGGTGGCAGCGATCTCCTCCGGCATCGTCACGGTGATCTTGCGGGTACGACGCGGTCTCGCCATACCGCGATGGTAGAGCGGTATGGCGCGCGGACGCGAGCTGACATCGCCGAAAGACGCACTACCCGTTCCCGGGGCATCCCGCACGAAAACCGGCCATTCGGATTGCGCTGATCCGAAACCTGCCGGTCAGGCGCGGATCCGAGTTCGATACGGTGGAGTGTGCCCACGGCCGTGGGCGTCGCCGCAATTCTCCAGTCAAGAGGACAGAACTAGATGGATCAGAGTTCGATCGCGTGGGCCGACGGTGCGCTCGTCACCATCGACCAGCGGGCGTTGCCGCACGAGGTGCGGGAGCTTCGGATCACGACGGTCGACGAAGTCATCGATGCGATCAAGACTCTGGCCGTGCGCGGGGCACCGGCGATCGGCGTGTGCGGCGCGTTCGGTGTGGTGATCGCGGCCCGTGCCGCCACCACCGATGGCGTGGTCGACGCCGGGCAGGTCGAGGACGAGGCCGCGCGGATCGCGGACGCCCGGCCGACCGCGGTGAATCTGGCCTGGGGTGTGCAGCGCACGCTGGCCAAGCTTCCCGAGGGACTGCAGGCCATGCTCGACGAAGCCCTCGACATGCTGGCCGAGGACGGGCGGGTGAATCTGGCCGCCGCCACCGCGGCCGCCGATCTGATCCAGCGCCTGTGCGCGGACCGCCCGCTGCGGCTGCTCACCCACTGCAACACCGGCCGCCTGGCCACCACGGCATGGGGGACCGCCATCGGCGCGCTGCGGGTGCTGCATCAGCGGGGCGCGCTCGCCGAGGTGATCGTGGACGAGACCCGCCCGCTGCTGCAGGGCGCGCGCCTGACCGCGTGGGAGATGGCCGAAGCCGGTATCCCGCACCGGCTCACCATCGATTCCGCCGCCGCGTGGGCCATGGCCACCGAGCAGGTGGACGCCGTGGTCGTGGGCGCGGACCGGATCACCGCCGACGGGTCGGTCGCCAACAAGATCGGCACCTACATGCTGGCCATCGCGGCGCAACACCACGGCATTCCGTTCATCGTGGTCGCACCCGAATCGACGCGGGACATCTCGACTGCGAAGGGCTCCGACATCGTGGTGGAGCAGCGCGCCGCGACCGAGGTGACCGGATTCGGCGGCGTCGCAACGGCTCCCGAGGGCACGAAGACGTTCAACCCGGCCTTCGACGTCACTCCGGCCGAGCTGGTGACCGCGGTGGTGACCGAGTTCGGGGTGCTCGAGGACCCGGCGGCCGCGCGGACTTCCGCGTCGGCGGTGACCACCCCGAAGTCTGCGGCGGGCGCGGAGATCGCGGAGATCGCGCGCGGCCTGTACGCCAGCGGCTGGATGCCCGGCACGGCCGGCAATATCTCGGTGCGCCAGGGCGATACGGCCCTCGTCACCGCCAGCGGGTTGTCGAAGGGCGAGCTCACCGCCTCCGACATGGTGACCGTCGCCGTGGTCGACTCCAAGCCCGTCGACGCTTCGGGCCGCAAGCCCTCGGCGGAGACCACCATCCACACCGCCGTCTACC
Organism: Nocardia sp. NPDC059236; assembly: GCF_042754085.1. Lineage (NCBI taxonomy): Bacteria > Bacillati > Actinomycetota > Actinomycetes > Mycobacteriales > Nocardiaceae > Nocardia > Nocardia sp. NPDC059236. The sequence goes on along the minus strand of NZ_JBHZAF010000005.1, from coordinate 301,218 downwards.
GCACCCGCGGTGCCGACGCGGTGGTGCACGTACACCCGCCGCACGCCACGGCCGTCTCGATCACGACGGCCGGATCAGGCGTCACCACAGCGCGTTTCGCCGGCTACGAGCTCATCAAGGGCCTCGGTTCGGCCCGCCCGGATGTCATCGACATCCCCGTGTTCCCGAACCACGCCGATGTCCCGCAGATCGGCGCGGATATCGAGAAGTACCTGACCGAGCATCCGGAGGCCCCGCCGGTGCTGTTCATCGCCGGGCACGGCATCACCGCCTGGGGTTCGAGCCTGGCACAGGCGCGCGATCGCGCGGAGTGCCTCGAGGCCATGTGCCAGCTGACCGCCTTGACCGGACACCGCGAGATTCCGGTGGGCGACCATGTATGAACTGAATACTGCGTTCCGAGAAAGGAACCTCCTATGACTCTGTTGCAGATCATGTCCGACAAGGACGCCGGTGATGTGGTGCTGCGCACCGACGATGACGCGGTGATCGCCGCCGAGCTGGCCGAGCGCGGCATCACCTTCGAGCGCTGGCCGCTGCTGGAGGGTTTCAGCGCCGCCACCACCACCGAGCAGCTGCTGGCCGAATACCAGGGCCGCATCGACGAATTGAATGCCGACGGCCGCTACAAGTTCATCGACGTGGCGCGCATCCACCCCGACGACAGCGATCTGGAGTGGCCCGCCAAGGCGGTCGCCGCCCGCACCAAGTTCCTCGACGAGCACCGCCACGCCGAGGACGAGGTCCGCTTCTTCGCGGCCGGCACGGGCTGCTTCTATCTGCACCTGGGCGACGAGGTGCTGGCCACCGTGTGCACCGCGGGCGATCTGGTCTCGGTGCCGGCCGGCACCCTGCACTGGTTCGATATGGGCACCCGGCCGGAGTTCGTGGCCGTGCGCTTCTTCGAGGAGGAGGACGGCTGGATCGGCGATTTCACCGGCGACAAGATCTCGTCCGGCTTCCCGACCCTCGACGAACTACTGGCCCCGGCATGATCAAGGCGGTCGTGCTCGATATCGAGGGAACCACCAGCCCGACCAGTTCGGTGCGGGAGGACCTCTACGGCTACACCCGCGACCGGCTCCCGGCCTGGCTGGCCGAGAACACCGGCGGCGCAGCGGATCCCATCCTCGAGGCCACCCGCGCCCAGGTGAACCGCCCCGGCGCCGACGCCGCCGAGGTGGCCCGGATCCTCATCGAGTGGCTCGATACCGACGTGAAGTCCGAGCCGCTCAAGGCCGCCCAGGGCATCATCTGCGCCGAGGGCTTCCGCAACGGGTCCCTGCACGGCGAGTTCTTCCCCGACGTGCCGCCGGTGCTGCGCGCCTGGCGCGACGCCGGTCTGGAGCTCTACATCTACTCCTCGGGTTCGGTTCGCAATCAGAAGGATTGGTTCGCGTTCGCCCGGGGCGGCGATCTGTCCCCGCTGATCAGCGGGCACTTCGACCTGTCCACCGCGGGCCCGAAGCGCGAAGCCTCCTCCTACGAGAAGATCGCGAGCGCCATCGGCGTCCCTGCCGACCAGATCCTGTTCCTGTCCGACCACCCCGACGAGGTCGACGCCGCCGTGGCGGCCGGCTGGCAGGCCATCGGTGTCACCCGCCCGGGCGAGCCGAACAGCCCGCGCGGCTCGCACCGCTGGATCGGCGACTTCGCCGACGTCGTGCCCAACTGACCTGCCGCACAAGCGAAGACGAGGCGAGCCCGTCCGGATTTCTCCGGGCGGGCTCGCCTCGTATTCCGGGACAGCTGTCAGTGCACGCCGGCGGTGGCAGCCCGGTCGATGAGGTACTCGACCAGCGTCATCAGCACGTTCTTGCACGAGCCGCGGTCGCGGGCGTCGCACAGCAGTACCGGGATTCGCTCGTCCAGGTCGAGCGCGTCGCGGACCTCGGACGGGGTGTACAGGGGCGCGCCCTCGAAACAGTTGACGGCCACCGTGAAAGCGACGCCGCGGCGTTCGAAGAAGTCGATCGCCGCGAACGAGCCCTCCAGGCGGCGGGTGTCGGCCAGCACGACCGCGCCCAGCGCTCCGCGGGCCAGTTCGTCCCACAGGAACCAGAAGCGGTCCTGGCCGGGCGTGCCGAACAGGTAGAGCACCAGGTTCTGGTCGATGGTGATACGACCGAAGTCCAGCGCCACCGTGGTGGTGGTCTTGCCCTCGACGCCGCGCAGATCGTCGACGCCGGCGGACAATTCGGTAATGAGTTCTTCGGTGCGGAGCGGAGTGATCTCACTGATCGCCCCCACCATCGTTGTCTTGCCCACGCCGAAGCCGCCCGCGATGAGGATTTTCACCGAGGCGGCCATGGGCTGGGCGGTATCAGAGTTTTCGAATGCCATCGAGTACCGCTCGCAGAATGTTGAGGTCACCGGGCGCGGCCTCGGGGGAGGCCGGGGCCCGGAAGTTGAGGATGTTGTCTGAAATCAGGTCCCCCACCAGGATTTTGGTCACCGCCAGCGGCAGCCGCAGGGCGGCCGAGACCTCGGCCACCGACAGCGGCAGCCGGCACAACCGGACGATTTCCGCGTACTCCGGTTCGACACGACGCAGCGGTGGGGCGGCATTGGGTACCACCACCACCGTGAGCATGTCCAGATCGTGTCCCGCACCCATGGTTCGGCCACCGGTCCGTGCGTAGGGGCGCACGAGCGGACCGGCCGCGTCATCGAACCACTGTTCCCCCGGCCCCGGCCTCATGACAGTCGGGGGTTGCCTTGTCCGGCCAGATTGTGGCGCGGGGTGGTGGACAGGTAGTTGCCTACGCGCTGCACGGTCAGGTTCATCTCGTAGGCGACCATGCCGAGGTTGGCTTGTTCGGTGGCCTGTAGCGCGAGGCAGGCGTGGCTGCCGGCGGCGGTCACGAACAGCACCGCGCGCTCGAGTTCGATGACCGCCTGGCGGACGCCGCCGCCGTCGAATCTGCCTCCGGCGCTGCGCGCCAGGCCGTAGAGGGTGGAGGACATGGCACCGAAGTGCTCCGCGTCCTCGCGGCTCATGGCGGAGGAGCGGCCCAGCAGCAGCCCGTCGGTGGAGTGCACCACCGCGTGACGGACGCCTGCGAGCCGGTCGACCAGATCATCGAGTAGCCAGTTGAGATCACCAGCGTTTGAGGTGGTCACCGTCGCCTTCCTGTCGTTCCGACTGTGTGCCTTCGAAGAAGGCCTGGGACTCAGGCCCGAACGAACCGGGGTCGGCCTGGCGGCCCTGCCTGGTTCCGTTTTCGATGGCGGAGAAAAGGTCTCGGGCCTGCTCGGCCGTGCGGGTGGCCTGGACCGTCGACTCGGGGGCCGACTGCTCCTGCGCCAATTCCGGTGCGAGACTTGCCTGCCGGCGCCTACGCGGGAGCGCGGGCCGGGCGTCGGAGCCAGTGTAATGGGAGCGCCCGAATTCGCGAGACCGGAAGCCGTTTTCCACCGGCGGGACGGGTTCGGCCGGCGGATTCGGGTTCGGCCGCGGGTTGGTCGGCGGGTCGAACGGCGTTGCGGCTCCGAAGGACATGACCGGCGGCACCAGCGAGCCGGTGGACGGCCCGAACGGCTCCGGTTGGGGCGCGACCGGGGCCACCGGCGCGCTGGGCGCGACGGGCGGTTCCGGTGCGGCCGGGGGTGTGTAGGCCTCGTAGCCGACGATGGGCAGCTCGTAGCTCGAGATCATCGACGGGGGAACCGCCGGCGCCGCGGGGAGCTGCGGCAGCGCGGCCACCGCCAGCGAGGCCGCGGACGGCTCGGCGGCATCCAGCTGCCGCGGCACGACCGGGATCTCGCCGGTGCGGCCCGAGGGCTGCACGACCACGCTGTTGGGCACCAGCACGATGGCCCGCACGCCGCCGTAGTCGGATTCGGTGAGCCGCACCGAGATCCCGTTGCGGGCCGCCAGCTGGGCGACCACGAAGCGGCCGAGGCGGAAGTCGTCGGGCAGCATGGCGACACCGAAATCGGGTGCGTTGCGCAGGATCTCGTTGATCCGCGCCAGCTCCTCCTCGGGCATGCCCATGCCCTGGTCGATCACCTCGATGGCGACGCCCTTGCCGACCACGTTGCCGCGCACCTCGACCTGCGACTGCGGTGGCGAGAAGTGGGCGGCATTGTCGACGAGTTCGGCGAGCAGGTGCACGAGGTCGGCGACCGCGCTGCCCGCGATGGACACGTCGGGCAGCCGCGCGATCTTGACGCGGGTGTAGTCGAGGGTCTCGCCGACGGCCGAGCGCACGATCTCGAGCAGCTGCACGGGATTACGCCACTGCCGGCCGGGCTGACCGCCCGCGAGAATGATGAGGTTCTCGGCGTTGCGGCGTTCGCGGGTGGCCAGGTGGTCGAGGCGGAAGTAGATGTCGAGCAGCGCCGGATCCTCCTGCGACGACTCCGCGGCGTCGAGGATCTCCAGCTGGCGGTGCACGATGACCTGGCTGCGGTGGGCGATATTGAGGAACATCGCCTTGACGCCCTCACGGGTGCGGGCCTCGGTGACCGCGGCGGTCACGGCGGCGGAGTGGGCGTGGGTGAACGCCTTTGCCACCTGGCCGATCTCGTCGTGGCCGAAGTCCAGCACCGCGGCCTCGGCGGCGATGTCGACCGGCTGGCCCGTCCGAAGCTTGGCCATGATCTCGGGCAGCCGATCGTCGGCCAGCACCAGGGTCTCGTTGCGCAGGCCCTTGAGGCGGCGGATGATCCGGTTCGCGAGCACCAGCGACACCAGGAAGGCCAGCCCGGACACCGCCAGCATGCCGCCACCGGCGAGCGCGGAGTTGCGCGAATTGCTGTCGGCCACATCGGCGGCCATCTTCTCGTTGTGGCGGCTCATCTTCTCCCACAGGTGCAGGATCTGGGTGTTGAGCCGGGCAACTGTGTCGCGCCACTCCTGCGCGGTGAAGGTCAGCGGTGCGACCTGCGGTGTGCCACCGGGTTTCACGGGCGGCACGGTCATGGGGTCGAGTGCCCGCGACAGCAGCACGTTCTCCATCATGACGATCTTCGTCCAGTCCGGATCGTTCATGAGGGCCTGCATGTCGACGTCACCGTTGGTGCCGTCGCCGCCGGCCAGCACGCCGAGGTTCACCCGGTAGGTGCCTGCCACGCGGGAGAATTCGATGGCCAGCTCGGGTGGCAGGGTGCCGCCGGCGAGCAGGACCTCGCCGACCGCGGCCTCGCGGGAGAGCATCTCGGCGGCCTGCACGACCTGCAGGCCGTTGGCGACCTCCAGGGCCACTTCGGAACTGGGCGCGGTGTCGGCGACGATGCGGGTGCCGATCCAGACGAACTCGAGCAGCTTGCCGTAGAAGTAGTAGACGTCGGAGATCGACACCGCATTGGTGTCGATCTGGGTGCGCAGACCTGCCAGCTGGCGGGTCAGGGTGAGCAGCCCGCCGACGTCGCCGGTGACGGATTTCGGGCCGAGGTTCTCCATGGCGGCGCTGACCGGCGCCATGCCCTGCAACGCAGTGTCGAGACGGGTGCGCGCCTGCGCCAACGACTTCGGATTCGCGTCGTCGCCTCCACCCATCTGGGAGAGGGAGAGCTGGCGCTCCTGCTCCACCGCGGCGATCACTTCTCCGGTGGGCGGTCCCGCGGCGGACAACGCGTCCGCCCAATCCCGCGCGTGCTTGCCCTCGACCACCAGGTACCCCGCGCCACCCACGCCGATCACGAGCAGCGCCAGGCTCGGGACAAGTGCGATGGCGAGCACGCGGGTCCGGACCCCGAGCCTCGCTCTGAACATCCGGCAAAGGTAACGGGGCGTAAGTCACATATGCCCCACCGATCCCGTTGAGCGGGACTGAGATTGACTTTCTAATTCATGTATGCGTATAAATCACAAACAATACCGGTTGCCAGCTATCTTCTGGCAACCGGAATCCGGGGCAGGACAGCACGATTCGCGACTCTCACGCACGCTGGCGCGGTGCTGCGGAGAGGAAGGATCCGACCCGCTGCACGGCCAGGTTCATCTCGTAGGCGACCATGCCGAGGTTCGCGTCGGCCGCGGCCTGCAGTGCCAGGCAGGCATTGGCACCCGCCGCGGTGACGAACAGGACCGCGCGGTCGAGTTCGATCACGGCCTGCCGCACCCCGCCCGCGTCGAATCGGCGCCCGGCGCTGCGGGACAGCCCGAACAGGGTCGAGGACATGGCACAGAAGTGCTCGGCGTCCTCCCGGCTCATCCGCGCCGACCGGCCGAGCAGCAGCCCGTCGGCGGAATGCACCACCGCGTGCCGCACGCCCGCGAGTTTGTCGACGAGATCGTCGAGGAGCCAGTCGAGATCACCAGCGGGGGAGGTGTTCACCTTCGCCTTCCTGTCGGGTGGCGGGCGGCGCGCCGGGATCGGTCTGCCGCCCCTGTCGGGTGCCGTTCTCGATGGCCGACGGGATGAGGACGATGGCGCGCGTGCCGCCGTAATCGGAATCGGACAGGCGCACCGAGATGCCGTGCCGGGCGGCCAGCCGCGACACCACGAACAGGCCCAGGCGGGAATCCGAGGACAGGCTGGTGACGGCGAAATCCGGTGGCCCGGCCAGCAGCTCGTTGAGCCGGGCCAGGTCGGACTCGGGAATGCCCATGCCCTGATCGCTGATCTCGACCGCGACCCCGCGGCCCACCGAGGCGCCGGAGATCTCGACGCGGGACTGCGGCGGGGAGAAGGAGGTGGCGTTGTCGATCAGCTCGGCCAGCAGGTGGATGAGGTCGGCGACGGACCCGCCGGCAATGAAAGCCGCAGGCAGGCGGCCGGTCTGGACCCGGGTGTAGTCGGCGGTCTCGCCGACGGCGGACCGCACCAGTTCCAGCAGCGGAACCGGATTGCGCCACTGGCGGCCGGGGCGCCCGCCCGCGAGGATGATCAGGTTCTCGGCATTGCGGCGCTCGCGGGTGGCCAGGTGGTCGAGCTGGAAGTAGATGTCCAGCAGCTCCGGATCCTCCAGCCGGGATTCGGCCTCGTCGAGGATCTCCAGCTGCCGGTGCACCACCACCTGGCTGCGGTGCGCGATATTGAGGAAGACCGACTTCACACCCTCGCGGGTACGCGCCTCGGCGACCGCGGCGGCGACGGCCGTCCCGTGGGCGAGGCCGAAAGCCTCGGCGACCTGGCCGATTTCATCGTGGCCGAAGTCCAGGACGGGTGTCTCGGTCTCGATGTCGAGGTGTTCACCGGCGGCAAGCCGACTCATCGTCTCGGGCAGCTGCTCGTCGGCCAGGGCCAAGGTGCGGTCGCGCAAACGCCGGAGCCTGCGGATGATCCGATTGGCCAGCGCCAGCGCGACCACGATCGCGCCCACCCCGACCACGACCATGCCCACCGCGGCCGCCAGCGATTTCCTGGTGGTGTCGTCAGCGGCGGCCCCGGCCAGCTGCTGGGCCTCGGCGTTCTCCGCCTGCCAGAGGTTCGCCAGGCCGTGCGTGATCTCCCCGGCGCTGTGCTGCCATTCCGCGACCGAGATCGGGAGCGGTTGCAGCGCCGAGCGTTTGGCTGAGCCGTCGGACGGCACCAGGGTGTGCTGGGCCAGGACGGGCTCCACCACGCCCAACTGCTGCCAGGCGGCGGTCGAGACCAGCGCCCGGGCCGCGGCGGCCTGCTTCTCGTCGGGTGCGCTGACGATGCCGTCGACCCGGGTGCGGTAATAGCCGACCAGGCTGAGGTATTCGGCGCCCAGCTCGGGGGAGAGGTTGTCGCCGTCGACGAGGGCCGCGCCCAGCGCGTTCGCGCGGCTCATGGCCTCCAGGCAGTGCAGTACGTCCGCGGCCTGGGTGAGCTCGACGGCGGTGGCGGCATCAGGCGCGGTCTTCTGCGCGACCTGCACGCCCGCCATGACGGCCTCGGGAATATGGTTGTAGAAGGCGTAGGCGTCGGCCGGCCCGAGAGTGCCTGCATCGACGCCGGCGCGAATTCCGGCCAGCTGCTTGCTCATTTCGCCGAGGGCACCGGTGGCCTGGCCCATGGACGCGGGCCCGATCCGCGACAGCGCCGACTGGGCCGGGGCGATCAGTCGCACGGCACTGTCGAGCCGCTGGCGCGCCGTCGTCAGCTGGCGCACATCGGAATCCATCCCGGCCACCCGCCACAGGGTCAGCTGCCGTTCGGCCTGCACGGCCTCGATCAGCTCGCGGGTGGGTGCGATGCCCGCCTGCATCTCGTCGGCCCAGGTGCGGGCCTGGTGTGAGCGGTCGATCAGGGTGCCGGCGACGCCGAGGCCGATGGCCGCCAACGCCACGCTCGGTACCAGCGCGATGGCCAGGATCCGGGTGCGGACCCCGAGCGTCGGAAAGCGCATCGCTGCAACGTAATTGCGCCGCGATGCGCTCGGCGGGTCGAGTCCTTTTGTGCGGGACGGGATTTGACACCGGCGAGACGAGTCCCGTACGCCGGGAGGTGGCCGATCTCCCTGCAATTTCTTTAGAGTTCGTTTACCCTCGAGCCAGCTGTGAGCTTCCTGTGAGACCAGAGTGGGCAAACTTTCAGCACTAGCTTCGTCCGCGCCCGGGACAGCGGGCCGCGCTGGCCGAGATGACCACCAAGGCCATCGACCTGCTCTCGAAGCGCAAGGACGGCAAGGGCTTCCTGCTGCAGGTGGAGGGCGCGCTCATCGACAAGGGCTTCCGGTACTGGTCAACGAATAGCCCGTTCCCGCAGCGCTTTTCATGATCCCGCGCACGCACCCCTCGTGCGTGCGCGGGATCGGGCCCTTGGCCGGTGCTGCCTCACCGGCGATGGATCCCTGCCCGGGTACTGCTGGCTGTTTCTTCGTTCCGCGTTCATGATCGGTTACAAGATTGCGCAGGTAGCAGCCAAAATCGGGGCAATCACGACATTTCGGCCCAACTGCCCCTCCGGCCGGAACCCGATCCGACCGGGCGGAATCCCGCAGTCCCGGCCGGGCGCGGGCGTAGCGGAGTAGATTGTGTGTATCCGGAAGTTACTCGTAAGTAGGAGGCAATGATGCCGGTGCCGGCTGCCGCGGTGTTCGAACGGTTGCGCTCGTTCGCGGCCGTGGATACCGCCCAGGACCATGCGACCCGAGCGATCACCGAGGTGTTCACCGGCGAGACCCTGGGCTCGGTGCCGGTCGGGACCGCCGCCGATGTCACGGCCGCTATCGCCAAAGCGCGTATCGCGCAGGCCGAATGGGCCGCGCGTACGCCCAAGCAGCGGGCCGAGGTGCTGGATCGGTACCGGGCGCTCGTGGTCGAGAACCGCGACTACCTGATGGACGTCATCCAGGCCGAGACCGGCAAGGCGCGATGGGCGGCTCAGGAGGAGGTCATCGGGCTGATGTTCGCGGCCCGCTACTTCTCCCGGGTGGCTCCGCAGCTGCTCGCCCCGCACGGTGCGGCGGGCGCGTTCCCGGTGCTGAACCGGGCCTCGGTGCGCGCGGTGCCCAAGGGCGTGGTCGGGGTGATCGCGCCTTGGAACTACCCGATGCTGCTCTCGGTGGGCGACTCGATTCCGGCGCTGCTGGCCGGCAATGCCGTGGTGGTCAAGCCCGACAGCCAGACCCCGTACTCCTCGCTGGTCAACGCCGAGCTGTTTGCCCGCGCCGGGCTGCCGCGCGATCTGTTCGCGGTGGTCCCGGGGCCCGGCACGGTGGTCGGCACGGCCATCGTCGAGGACTGCGACTACCTGATGTTCACCGGTTCCTCCGCCACCGGCCGTACCCTGGCCGAGCAGTGCGGGCGCCGCCTCATCGGCTTCTCGGCCGAGCTCGGCGGTAAGAACCCGATGATCGTCACCCGCGGCGCCGATCTGAACAAGGCCGCCAAGGCCGCGGTCCGCGCCTGCTTCTCCAATGCGGGCCAGCTGTGCATCTCCATCGAGCGGCTCTATGTCGAGCGCGAGGTCGCCGACCAGTTCACCGCGAAGTTCGTCGCGGCGATGCGGGCAGCGAAACTCGGTGCCGCGTACGACTTCTCGCAGGATATCGGCAGCCTCATCTCCGAGGCCCAGCTGGAGACGGTCACCAAGCATGTCGCCGACGCGGTGTCCAAGGGCGCGAAGGTGCTCGCCGGCGGCAATGCCCGTCCGGACCTGGGCCCGCTGTTCTTCGAACCGACGGTCCTGTCCGAGGTCACCGACGCGATGGAGTGCGGCCGCAACGAGACCTTCGGCCCGCTGGTGTCGATCTACCCGGTCGACTCGGTGCAGGAGGCCATCACCCGCGCGAATGACACCGAGTACGGCCTGAACGCCAGCGTGTGGGCGGGCAGCAAGGCCGAGGGCGAGCACATCGCGGAGCAACTGCACGCGGGCACGGTCAATGTCGACGAGGGCTACGCCCCGGCCTGGGGCACCACCGGTGCGCCGATGGGCGGCATGGGCATCTCCGGCGTCGGCCGCCGCCACGGTCCCGACGGCCTGCTGAAGTTCACCGAACCCCAGTCCATCGTGGTCACGCGGTTCCTGAACCTGGACGCCCCGCCCTTCATCCCGCAGAACAAGTGGCAGCCGTTCCTCATGGCCATCGCCCGCGGCATCCGGTTCCTGCCGGGTCGCTGATCCTCCCGCTGGACCACCCGTCCGGTGTGCGTACACTGTACCCGTCGGAAGGGTGGTCGAATGCCGGAGAATCCGCTTGCCGCGCCGGGCCCGTGGGACCAGGTCGCTGAGAGTTACGATGACGTCGTATCGGACATGATGCGGCCGTTCGCGATTCGTGCATTGGAATCGGCCGAACTGAGCGGCCGGTCCCGGGTCATCGATGTGGCCACCGGGCCCGGCGTACTGGCGCTGCTGGCCGCGCCGCGGGTCGCGGAGGTGGTCGCGGTCGACTTCTCCGAGGCCATGATCCGGCGGCTACGACGGGCCATCATGCAGACCGGGGTCGGCAATGTGCTCACCGGCGTCGGCGACGGGCAGGAATTGCGCTACGCCAGTAACACTTTCGACGCCGCGTTCTCGATGTTCGGGCTCATGTTCTTTCCGGACCGGGCCAGCGGGTTCGCCGAGCTGCACCGGGTGCTGCGGCCGGGCGGCATCGCGGTGGTGTCGAGCTGGGCCCCGATCACGGACTCGCCGCTGATGACATTGCTGTTCGAGGCGTTCCAGGCCGGGATTCCGGGATTCCCTGCGCCCCAGCCGAATCCGGAGAGCCTCGAGAATCCGAACCTGTTCGAGAAGGAGCTGCTCGCCGCCGGCTTCACCGAGGTGGTGCTGCGGCCGCACGCGGAATCGTTCAGTTACGACAGCGCCGAGCAGATGTGGGACCGGCTGACCCGGGGCAGCGCACCACTGCAGGCGACCCGCCGGCGCACCGACAAGGCCACCTGGGCAGCCCAGGAAAAGGTCATGATCGACTATCTGCGCGAGCACTACGTGCCGGGCACACCGCTGTCGACGACCGCATGGCTGGGCACCGGTCGCGTTCCGCGATAAGGACTTTCGGGTTCGGAGCCGTCCGGAGGCTCCGGAGGTTTACGATGGCGCGGCCGACCCGGAGAAACCGGCCGCGCCACCTTCCTTCACCCGGCCAGCTCGTTGCCGCGCAGCGGAGCGGGAGCCGCTTCCAACGCCGCTGTCTCGGCATCGGTGAACAGGCGTGACCGGATGACGAATCGGACTCCCTCGGGTGCCTCGAGGGAGAAACCACCGCCGCGGCCGGGGACCACGTCGACGGTCAGATGGGTGTGGCGCCAGTACTCGTACTGGTCGGCGCTGATCCAGAACGCCGTGTCCGGGAAGACGCGGCCGAGCAGCACATCGGCCGCGCCCACCCGGAACTCGCCCAGGGGGTAACACATCGGGGAGCTGCCGTCGCAGCAGCCGCCCGACTGGTGGAACATCACCGGACCATGGTGATCGATGAGGTCCTGCAGCACGTGTGCGGCGGCCTCGGTGATGGTCACCCGGGATACGGAACCTGCTTTCATCACGCTCCTCGCAGACCGTCCGGCCCGTCCGACTCCGAATTACCGACAAAAGTTCCGAATGAACCGAATTGCTTGTGGTTCAGAAGAATCCGAGCTTGTTCGGGGAGTAGGACACGAGCAGGTTCTTGGTCTGCTGATAGTGGTCGAGCATCATACGGTGGTTTTCCCGGCCGATGCCGGACTTCTTGTAGCCGCCGAACGCCGCGTGCGCGGGATAGGCGTGGTAGCAGTTGGTCCACACCCGGCCGGCCTTGACCGCGCGGCCCACCCGGTAGGCGGTGCTGCCGTCGCGGGTCCACAGGCCCGCGCCGAGGCCGTAGAGCGTGTCATTGGCGATGGTTACCGCTTCGACCTCGTTGTCGAAGCGGGCCACCGCTACCACCGGACCGAAGATTTCCTCCTGGAAGATCCGCATGTCATTGCGGCCCTCGAAGATCGTCGGTTCGATGTAGTACCCATTGGGGAAGCCCTCCACCTTGCGCATCTCGCCGCCGGTGAGGACCCTTGCGCCCTCTTTGCGGCCGATGTCGATGTAGGACAGGATCTTTTCGTACTGGTCGTTACTGGCCTGCGCGCCGATCATGGTCGTGTCGTCGAGCGGATTGCCGCCCTTGATGGCCTTGGTGCGCTCGAGGCAGCGGGCCATGAACTCGTCGTAGATCGACGAGTGGATCAGCGCCCGCGACGGACAGGTGCAGACCTCGCCCTGGTTGAGCGCGAACATCACGAAGCCCTCGACGGCCTTGTCCAGGAAGGCGTCGTCGGCGGCCATGACGTCGGGGAAGAAGATATTGGGGCTCTTGCCGCCGAGTTCCAGCGTGACCGGGATGATGTTCTCGCTGGCGTACTGCATGATGAGCCGGCCCGTGGTGGTCTCGCCGGTGAAGGCGACCTTGGCGACGCGCGGGCTGGAGGCCAGCGGCTTGCCCGCCTCGACGCCGAAACCGTTGACCACGTTGACGACTCCGGGCGGCAACAGGTCGGCGATGAGCTCGATGACCAGCAGCAGCGAGGCCGGGGTCTGTTCGGCGGGCTTGATGACCACGCAGTTGCCGGCCGCGAGGGCGGGGGCCAGCTTCCAGGCGGCCATGAGGATCGGGAAGTTCCACGGAATGATCTGCCCGACCACACCCAGCGGTTCCTGGAAGTGATAGGCGACGGTGTCGGCGTCGATCTGGGAGAGATGGCCCTCCTGCGCGCGCACCGCGCCGGCGAAGTAGCGGAAGTGGTCGACCGTCAAAGGTAGGTCGGCGGCGAGGGTTTCGCGGACCGGCTTGCCGTTCTCCCAGGTTTCGGCGACAGCGAGCCGCTCCAGGTTCGCCTCGATCCGGTCGGCGATCCTGTTGAGGATGTTGGCACGATCCGTCACCGACGTGGCACCCCAGGCGTCGGCCGCCCGGTGCGCCGCCTCCAGGGCCATATCGATGTCCGCGGCACTCGAACGCGCCACCTGACAGAAGGTTTCACCGTCGATCGGGGAGGGATTGTCGAAGTATCTGCCCTCGATCGGCGCTTTCCACTCGCCGCCGATGAAGTTGTCATAGCGGCGGTTGAAGCTGACGATGCTCCCGTCGGTGCCGGGTTTTGCGTAGATCATGGCGCGGCTCCTGATCCCGTATCTGCGGTGACGGGGGCCACTATGAACCGCGAAGGTTGGCGGGAGGTTGGCGCGGGGTTGGCGAAACGTTGCTGAGTCACTGCCGTCGAATACGACTGCGGTAATGGACATTCCGGACAAGGCCGGCATATTCGTGGCATGGCGTGCACCCGCGCACGCACTGCGGCATCGATTACGCGCGCAAGGCGGTGTGCAGGCGTGCGGTCGCCAGCGCGCGGCGGCTGTCGCCGCGGGGGAGCAGATGCAGCGCGTGCTCGTGGATCTCGATGTCGTCCGGGCAGCGCTGACCGAAACGCAGGGCGTGCTCGGGGTTGTGGTCGGCGAGCACGGCCGTGCGCAGGCAGACGTCGAGGTGTTCACGCCACTGCACGATGCCCGGGACGTCCGAATCAGGCAGCAGCGGACCGCGATACAGGCGGACGGCGGTGGTCAGGTCGCCCGCTTCGAGGGCGGCGAGCAGCTCGACGGCGTCACAGGCGAGGGGTTCGGTGAGCATGTAGCGGCGGTCGGCGATGCGGCCGTCGGTGGCGGCGCGCAGGCGGGAGACGTCGGCCTTGAGGGTGCTGGAGGACACCGACCGGTCGCCATAGACGGCCTCGTGCAAGCGTTCCGGCGTGAAGCCCTCGGGCTCCAGGGCGAGCAGGGTCAGGATCTCCAGCTGCCGGGGCCGCATCGCCATCTGCTTGCCCTGCTTGTAGAGGCGCGGCACCCCCAGCGATTCCAGCCGGGTATCACCGGCGGGGCGGGACTGTTCGGCATGTACTCGGGCTTCGATGGCTGTCACCAGGGCTCGGACCGTTGTGAGGATGAGCGGATGTGAGCGATCCCAATACGTCGACAAATCCAGCACGCCGAGCTGACGACCGTCGGCGGCGCGGATGGGCGCACAGTAACAGACCCAGCCGTGCAGCGCCTCCACCAGATGCTCGGCGGCCCAGACCGAGGTGGGGCGGCCGCTGTGCAGCGACAGCGCGACACCGCTGGTGCCCATGTACGGCTCGTCCCAGCAGCCGCCGGGCGCGAGATTGACCGATTCCGCCCGCCGCCGGACCGATCGGTCGCCACAGCTGAAGAGCACGGTCCCCGTGTCGTCGGTGACCACCGCGACCATGCCCGAATCCTCCGACAGGGCCCGGAGTTCACCGGCCATCTCGGTGATGGGCGTGCGCAACGGCGATTCGGCCCAGCGCGAACCCAATTCGTCCCGATCGGTTCCGGGCGCCACCGCACGCGTCGGATCCACCGTGCGCAGCGACCGCTCCCACGACTCCGCCACCTCGTTGCGCAGCACCACCTCGGTGCCAGGCGGGCGGCCCGAGGAGGCCGTGGTCCACCGCACCCATGCCTTCTCCAACTCCGCACGCTGGTGCGAATGCGAAGAAGAAGAAGGGACTGGCAGCTGTTTGACATCCTCCCGGCCACGAATGACCGGGATTCCTCCTGAACCTTGCGGTTCTACGGTGGGTTCCTGTTTCACAGGGACTCGCTTCCCGCTAGGCAGAAAGACTGACAGTCCCTCCGCAGGCGTTTAGACTCTCGGCGCGTCCCGCCGCGAGGATGTTCATTGCCGCGTTCAGGTCGCGGTCGTGGACGGCACCGCACGTGCACGCCCACTCCCGCACGTGCAGGGGTTTCTTCCCGGACAGCGCTCCGCATACCGAGCACAGTTGCGACGAAGGGAACCAGCGGTCCACCTTGCCGAAGGTGCGCCCGTATCGGGCCGCTTTCTCCTCTACCATGCCGGTGAACATGCTCCACCCGGCATCGTGGACCGACTTCGCCAACCTCGTCCGGGTGAGACCTCTCACGCACAAGTCCTCGTTGTACACCGCTTGGTTCTCGCGGATGATCATGGTGGACTGCTTGTGCGCCCAATCCCGGCGCGTATCGGATGCTTTCGCATGAGCCTTGGCGACCCGCACGCGGGCTTTCACCCGATTCTTCGAGCCTTTCTCCTTGCGGGACAAAGACTTCTGCGCTTTGCGCAATCGGCGTTCGGCCTGCCGCAGAAACCTCGGCGAGGCGATCGTCTTGCCGTCCGACAGCACAGCGAACGTGGACAAACCCAGGTCGATGCCCACCTCGGTGTCCACCCCTGGGAGCGGCTGATCGTTGACTGACACGACGAACGACGCGAGGTACCGCCCGCTCGCATCCTTGATGATCGTTGCCGACGAGGGGTCTGACGGCAGTTCCCGCGACCAGCGAACCGCTAGTTCGCCGACCTTCGCCACATACAACCTGCCGTTCGGCCGGATTGAGAACCCGTTGCGGGTGAACCGGATCGAGTGCCGGTTGTCCTTCCGAGACCGGAAACGTGGTGGCGCGACCCTCGCACCTTTCCGCTTGCCGGTGACCGACTGGAAGAAGTTCCGGTAGGCAGTGTGCAGGTCGCCCAACGCCTGCACCAGCGCGACGCTGGAAACCTCGGCCAGCCATGCACGTTCCGACGTTTTCTTCGCCTCGGTGATCACCAGGGTTTGCAGCGCCGAGTCCTTGATGTACGGCAGCCCCGCCTCGCGTGCCTGTTGCCGCAACCGCAACCCGTCGTTGTACACCACCCGCGCGCACCCGAATGCCCGCTCCAGCGCGATCTGCTGACCAGGCGTCGGATAGACGCGGAAGTTGTACCGAAGCTGCACAACTCAATCCTATCGTTGGTCTATGGTTTCTGAGAGTAGTTATAGACGCGGACGCAGTGTGGTTTCCGCGATGCACGTCCACTTGGTCTTCGTCACCAGATACCGCCACGGAGTGCTCACCGACGAGCTGCTCACGACCTGCGAATACGTGATGCGCGACGTGTGTGCCGACTTCGAAGCCGAGCTGGTCGAATTCAACGGCGAACACGATCATGTGCACCTGCTGGTCGAATACCCGCCCAAGCTCGCGGTATCCAAGCTCGTGAACAGCCTCAAGGGTGTGTCCGCCCGTCGCCTGCGCGACGAATACCGCGGCTGGGTGAACCGGCACAGCATGAACGGACACTTGTGGTCCCCGAGCTACTTCGCCGCGTCCTGCGGCGGTGCGCCGCTGTCGATAATCCAGCACTACATCGAGCAGCAACAACGGCCGCCTCGCGCCCCCGGCAGGCCGAAGTTGATGCGCTAACCCGGCCCTGAAGGACCGGGCTTGCGCGCTACGTTTCCGGGTCATGGCGCAAACTCCTCGCGGTGCGACCGGACCGAGCGATATCCCATGATGGCGCGCGGTCGCATCGCGCGGGCCGCATTCGCCGCAGTCCGTGCGCTAATTCGTTCCGGGCGGCTTCGCAGCCTTCGCCGGCCCGGTTCGGCGCCCCCGAACGGTTCCGGATTCCACTGGTAGACAAGAAGTCATGGTCCTCCCTTTCCGCTTCGGCGTGAACCTGCTGACCCCCGCATCCCGCCCGGAATGGATCGAGAAGTGCCGTCGCGCCGAGGGACTCGGCTACGACGTCATCGGAGTGCCCGACCATCTCGGGCTGCCCGCGCCGTTCCCGGCGCTCATGCTGGCCGCGGATGTCACCGAACGGCCGCGGCTGAACACCTTCGTGCTCAATACGCCCTTCTACAACCCGGTTCTGCTGGCCCGGGACGTGGCCGGGCTGGATCAGCTCACCGGAGGGCGGTTCGAGCTGGGGTTGGGGGCCGGGTACGTGCGGGCCGAATTCGAGGCCGCCGGAATGCCGTTCCCGTCGGCGGGCCGCCGCGTCGCGCACCTCGAGGAGACGGTCACGACGCTGCGCCGCCTCTACGCCGATCCGGAATATCAGCCGCGTCCGGCGCAGCCTTCCGGGCCGCCGCTGCTCGTGGCCGGCTGGGGTGAGCGGGCGCTGCGGCTGGCCGCCGAGTACGCCGACATCGTCGCCTTCACCGGCGCGAGCTCGGCCGACAGCGGGCTGCTCACGCTCGCGGACGCCGACTCGACCGCGAAGAAGACGGACTACGTGCGCGGGCTGCTCGGAAACCGGGCCGGCGCCGTCGAATTCAACCTGCTCGTGCAGGGCATCGCCGCACCGGCCGACCGCGAGGCCGCGGTCGCCTACCTCACCGAGCGCCTGCCCTTCGGCTACACCGGCGCGCTCGAGGACCTGCCCGTGCTGCTGGTCGGCACCGCCGCGCAGATGGCCGAGGCCCTGCGCGAACGCCGGGAACGCTTCGGGTTCAACTACGTCACCGTGCTCGAGCACAACATGGACCGGTTCGCGCCGCTCATCGAGCTGCTGAAGGGGGAGTGATCCCCGCAGGACTCAGGTGCCCGGGACCGCGTCGGGGGCGATGAACATGTAGCTCTTCTCCTCCACCCGCTGCTTGATGCGCCATTCGCCGTCCATGCGCACGAAGGTGTCGTGATACCAGAGCCCGCACAGCATGAGCTGCCGCGTGCCGTCGGCGGCGGTGACCAGCATCGGGTTGTGGCACATGGTGCGGGCAGTGGCGTTATCGCCCTCCACGCGGATGGAGGAGTTACTGATCATGTGCTGGAAGGCGGAGAAATTCGGCATGACGGTGGCGAGGAACTTCTTGGTGGATTCCACGTCACCGGCCGGGCCGCCCATGGCCGTGTAGTCGATGTGGGCGTCGGGGGTGAAGATTTCGTCCAGCAGCTCCCATTGGTGGGTGTCCACGGCATGGGAATAGCGGACCATGAGGTCCTCTATTTCCAGGCGGTCCGAAATCTCCTGCAGGGACAGCATGGTGCCTCCGAGTGGTGCCGATAACTGTTCAGGGACGGTGGGCCAGCGTACGGCGAGGCGGACGTTGATCTTGCCGTTTCCGAAAGATATTGCAGGCGAATGGGATCAGCCGAGGCCAGCGCCCCGCCAACCGTCCGGAACAGCGGGTTTGCTTACCGCCGACCTACCGGTCACTACCGCGCCATACCGGCGGCTACCGATTTCTGCGCCTCAAAAGAGGAGGCAATCGTCGAGCGCACCTACCGCGAACTACCGCCCACTACTGCCGCTTTCGGCCCGAACTCGACCACCAGCGGCGCTTGCACAGGCGTCGAACCTCAGTCGGCTGACCATATCTCGAGCGGCCGGTATCCAGTGTTTGCAGAACAGCCTCGCTGGCGTGTCGTCGATCCGACACGCCAGCGAGATTCCCGGGCCAGCAATCCACCGGCAAACTCCTCGGGCTGGACGGCATCGCTGAGAGGACCCTACTCGTGAGCGCCCGACACACGCGCGAATGCCGATGGTCATCCGGGGCACACGACACGGCCCGCAGAGCATAAAACTCAAGCTGGGCCCTCCGGATTCCCCCTTCCTGGACCGGCTTTCGTCGTTTCCGGCGGTAGCAACGCGAGATGGCCGAAAAAGACTCGGCCCCAGCCCGTTTGGCGTCTGCGCTGCCAAGCCGATAGATTGACCGTTCGAAATATGGACACCCGTTGATGTGTCTCTCCAATACGATGGTCGCCGCCGGTACGCCCCGCCAACGAATGCCCGGCGGTCGACCATGAGAGCCACTTCTCCGCTGAGACGTCCCCGACTACAGCATTTCGGCGTACATGCGGCCGTCGAGGATTCCGAACTCGATCCGGCAGGGGAACGCCGACGGGTGCCCGGCCGCAACAGCGTGCAGGTTCCCCCCGATGACGGTGGTCGCCCAGTCTCGCAGCTGCTCGGGTAGCTGGTACCGCGCGCCGTTGGTTGCCCGCAGATACAGGGTGTCGGCGCCGGCGGGGTCGTAGATGCCGACGGCGGCGACGTCGAGGATCATCCCCGTCTGCTGCGGCGTGGCGATCATGGGCGGCTCGAGTGGTGTCATGCCAGGAAGATAATGCTGGCAGCGGGCACTGGGGACCGCTCTGATCAATACGGCCCGATACGTCCGGGTAGGTCTCTGCTCCCGTCCAACGGACGCCGTCCAATGTCCAACGAGACAGCGCGACCGGATCGCAGCGCACTACTCGTTGTCCACGGATGGATGGTCGCAGTGACGCAGCCGAGGACCCACCTGGATGGGTGCTGGTTCCCGCCGACACCCACCACCAGCCCAGCATGGATCCCTATGTCTTCCAGTCGAGGAGCTCCAGCACGGTGCAGGTGATGAGGTCCCCTGATTCGCTGCTCGCCGTCAACTGGGTCTTGCTGGTCGCCTTCGCTCATACCGGATTTGACGCGCCGAGCACGCCGGCGGTTGCATGCGACAGGCGCCGATATGCGGAACGAACCCGGTGCGAACCACATCGGACGTGCATCGGACCCCGATCCGAGCTGGATCGCATCCGCGCCGCGTTCAACCAGCACGATCGGGTGGTGATCCTGACCGACGAGCAGAGCGGCTGGGGTGGTGATCCTGGATCCGCGATGCCGAAGGAGGTCCCGCTGTACACGTGGAACCTCGCCGGCTACCGGATGGGTCACGCTGCGGGTGGCCCGAACCGGCACACCTTCGGTGGTCTCTCGGACTCGTGCTTCGCCTTGATCGAACTCATTGAGCGGGGCCGTGATTCGGATTGGCCCTTTTGAATGACACGCATGGGTGATGTCACATCAAGCGCGAGATCCGGCTGGCGGTCCAGGACGTCAAGGCCAGCCCGGCACTGTGCAAGCCGCTGGCCCAGGTCGGTGATTTGGTGGTGGGCGCGTACGCCGAGCTCGGCGGCGGCGACACCTCCGGGGTGACCGATTTGGAGAACTCGATCGACTCGATCGAGGCGCAGGCGAAGGGCGCGGGCGAAGCGATCACCGAGCCCGCCAATACCGACCCCAACTCCGTGCCGAACTAACTGTCGGAACCGTTCCCGTCCGACATCCGGGCGGTAATTCGAAAGGAGCGCCGAATGCGCGATGCCGACAGCCATCCCATCTTCTCTCGATGCCTCGCCTGTACCAACCGCATCCACTGGGTGGAATGCCCGACCGGCGGGTGGTGGAAGCATGACAAGCATCCCGGCGACGACCACGACGCGGTCTCGCCGTTGCGCGTGTTGGAAGAGAGGGACGACAGCGGCAACTGCGTGGTCGTGGGAACCACCATATGACCGCGACCCTCCGTTGAGCACCGCCTGGGTCATCTCCGAACCCGGGGGCTGAGCTGCGCCATGGCGTCGAAGTAGAAGTCCGCGGCGTCCGGCAGTTCGGCGAGCAGGCGTGGCGCCTCCCAGCCCTGGCCCGTGAAGGTTTCGGCGAGGATGCGGCGTTGGGCCGCGGTGTCGCGGCGCTGCTGGTGGGGCTCGCGGCGCAGGCGCTCATCGACCCCGAAACCGCCGCCACCGGAGCGGAACTCGCCGAGGGGCTGCGTCGGATCGCCGGGCTGCC
This sequence comes from Nocardia sp. NPDC059236, assembly GCF_042754085.1. Lineage (NCBI taxonomy): Bacteria > Bacillati > Actinomycetota > Actinomycetes > Mycobacteriales > Nocardiaceae > Nocardia > Nocardia sp. NPDC059236. The sequence continues at coordinate 280,494 of NZ_JBHZAF010000005.1, read as the reverse complement.
GGCGAGTAGGCGACCCCGCGCCCCGTCGCCGATCCGGAGTGGGGCAGGGTGAGGCGGTGCCCAGCATTGTTTTGGACCGGGTCAGTCTCGGCCACGGATCGACCTCGGTACTCGTCGAGGTCGATGCCACCTTCGCGGCCGGGCGGTGCACGGCCGTGGTCGGACCGAGCGGGGCGGGCAAGACGACCCTGCTGCGGCTGCTGAATCGGTTCGGGGAACCCGACAGCGGACGGGTGCTGCTGGACGGGATCCCGGTGGCCGACCTGGATGTGCTGACGCTGCGGCGGCAGGTGGGGTTGGTGCCGCAGCGTCCGGTGTTGCTCACCGACACGGTCGGCGAGGAGGTGTGCGTGGGGCGGGCCGTCGATTCCGAGCGGGTGGGCGAATTGCTCGGGGCGGTCGGCTTGCCCGACGGGTTCGCGGCGCGCCGCTGCGCCGAGCTGTCCGGGGGTGAGGCGCAACGGGTTTGCCTGGCGCGGGCGCTGGCGGTGGACCCGCGGGTGCTGCTGCTCGACGAGCCGACCTCGGCGCTGGACGGGGCGTCGGCGGTGGCGATCGGTGCGTTGATCCGGGCGCATGTGGTGGCCGGCGGCAGTGTGGTGCTGGTCAGCCATGATCCGGGATTCGTGGCCGAGGTGGCGGACGAGGTGTGGACGCTGGCCGCCGGGCGGCTCACGCGCGGTGCGGAAGCGGGGAATCAGCCATGACCCAGGGACTTTCGGTGCCCGACTGGACGGGCGTCGGCGCGTCGCTGGTCCTGGTCGCGCTGGCGGCGGCCATCGCCTATCGGCAGCAGCTGCATCTGACCCGCGAACTGCTGATCGCGGCGGCCCGGGCCGGGGTGCAGCTCGTCGCGGTGGGCGCGATTCTGCTGATCCTGTTCCGCCACACCGGTTTGCCGGGCGCGCTGGGCTGGGTGGTCCTGATGATCGTCATCGCCGGGCAGGTGGCCGGGCGCCGCGGCGCGGGACTGCCGCACGCGACGCGCTCGGCGACCATCGGCGTGGCGTTCGGCGCGTCCATCACCCTGGGGGCGTTGATCGCGCTCGGCATCATCTCCACGCAGGCGCGGGTGGTGGTGCCGGTGGGCGGCATGATCGTGTCGTCGGCGATGCAGTCGACCGGAATCGCTCTGCGCCGCCTGGTCGAGGACGCGCGCCGGGCCCGCGATGCCGTGGAAGCGCGGCTGGCACTGGGTCTTTCGGCGTACCAGTCGTTCCTGCCGAATCAGCGTTCGGCGCTGCGCACCGCGCTGATCCCGGCCATCGACTCGACCAAGGTGGTCGGTCTGATCAGTCTGCCGGGCGCGATGACGGGTCTGATTCTCGCGGGCGTGGATCCGCTGACGGCCATCCGCTATCAGATCGTCGTGATGTACATGCTGCTCGCGGCCACGACCCTGGCCGCGCTGGCGGCCACACGGGTGGCCGAGCGGACCCTCTTCGACGGTGCGCAGCGCCTGGTCCGGCTGCCCGACTGACGACCGTCCGGCCCGCAAAATCCTAATGAGTGAGATTTCAAATGCGAGCTCAAACGTCCGAAATGCCGTTATCGTTACGATGTCGTCGGTAAAATGCTTGGGGGATAGGTAGTTTCGTATGGAAGCGATCGAGTTCTTCATGCCGTTCGGCGCTGCGGGGGTCAATCCCGCGGAGCCGGAAGCCGAAGCGGGGATGTGGTCCTGGCTGGAGGCCTACGGGCTGGTTCCCACCGAGCCCACCCGGCGTCGCATGGAACGCACTCGCCCGGCGCGCATGTACGCCCTCTGGTGTCCGAGCGCGGACCCCGAGGAGCTCACGCTGCTGAGCCAGTACACCGCATGGGCTTTCATCGTCGACGATCAGTTCGACATCGAAATTCCCGATCCGCGTCGGTGTCTGGAGGCCATTACCGCCATCGAGGCCGTACTGGACGGTACGACAACACCTTCCGGCGTGCTGGCGATCGCCTTGGCCGACCTGTGGCCGCGCCTGTGCCACGGCCGGTCGGCGGCTTGGCGGCGGAGCGTGCGCCGGGAGATCCACGACTGGCTGTGGACCTACTACACCGAGAGCGTCGGCCGACTATCGGGCAATCTGCCCGACCTCGAGACCTACCGCGCACATCGGCGAGACGGTGTGGCGCTGTTCGTGTTTCTCGATATCAGCGAACGCGCCGAGGGCGTGGACCTGCCCGCCGCCGTCCGCCACCTGCCCGCCATGCGCAGCCTGCGGATGGCGGCCGTCGAACACATGGGCCTGTTCAACGATGTGCTGTCGGTTGCCTCGGACGAGGCCTCCGGCTACCTCTACAACTCGGTACTGCTCGCGCAGTATCACCACGGGCACGACAGAGCTCAGGCCCGGCAACTGGTCAACGGCATGCTCTCCGAATGCGTCGAGCAGATGATCGAGGCGGTGCAACGCCTGCCGACCGAGCTCGACGATGCCGGCCTCACCGGCCGCGAACGCGCGGACGCCCTGGTCACCGCCCAGAACTACACCGTCTATGTGCGCGCCAACCACGACTACCACTATCAGGCAGCCCGCTACACGAGCGCACCCGCGGAGGCGCTCGAGCACGGCCTGCCACTGACCTGAAGCAGGAAACCTTCCGGCGTTGCCGAAATGAAATCCGCAGGCAACCCTCAGGTTTCAGACTGTGATGGGACCATGAGCTTCTTCTGAGCATGGCTGCCCAGCCGCCATCGGGTGGCTGCGGCAACCGTGTCCGAGCGAGCGGGGCCGATTATGCGAGCGTCGAAACCGATCCGATTCACCGCAGGACAGCACGCCGAGGGCAAGCGCCGATGGAGCCTGTCCCGTCCGGCCGCGGCCGCCCTGGCCGACCGTGACGAAACCTGCGCCCGCGCACCCGAATCCCTATCGCACCCGCTCGACGTGGACATCGAGCGGAGAGCTCGCAGACGCCTGTCCGAGGCCCGGATCGCCATCGACCCGGTGCTGCGCTCGGCGGTCGGCGCGCTGGCCGAACCCCTGGATGTGATGGCCGGGTACCACTTCGGGTGGTGTGATCCCGAGGGGCAGACGGTCACCGGCGCGCAGGGCAAGGCGCTGCGCCCGGCCCTCACCTTCGCGGCGGCCGCGGCCTGCGGCGGCGCGGTCGAAGAGTCGGTGCACGCCGCCGCGGCCGTCGAACTGCTGCACAACTTCTCGCTCGTCCACGACGACGTCATGGACACCGATCCGTTCCGGCACGGCCGGCCGACGGTCTGGCGCATCTGGGGCGAGACCAATGCGACGCTGCTCGGTGACGCGCTGCAGGCGGTCGCGCTCGGCGTGCTGTGTGACGGCGCACCCGAGACCGTCACCTCCGAGGCGGTCATCCGGCTGGCCAAGGCCACGGTCACGCTGTGCCGGGGCCAGTACGCGGACTGCGCCTTCGAAACCCGGCCCACCGTCAGCGTCGACGAGTACCTGGCCATGGCCGCCGGGAAGACCGGTGCGCTACTGGGCTGCGCCTGCGCGCTGGGCGCGCTGTGCGCCGGGGCCGACCACCGCGTGGTCTCGGCCATGCACACCTTCGGTATCGAGATCGGGCTCGTGTTCCAGCTCGCCGACGACTTCATCGACATCTGGGGCGATCCGGAGATCACCGGAAAACCGGCGCACAGCGACCTGATTCACCGCAAACAGTCCTTCCCCGTGGTGTGCGCCCTGGAATCGGATACCGCGGCCGGCCGCGAGCTGGCCCGCCTCTACCACGCCCGCCATCCCATGACCGCGGCCCGCGCGGCCCGGGCGGCGGACCTGATCGAGCAGGCGGGCGGCCGCCAGCGCACCCTGCGCCGCGCGACCGCCGCCCTGGACGCCGCATTCGCGGCCCTGCCCGGCGATCTCGCCTCCGACGACCTGACCGCCCTGGCCCAGCTGATGGCACACCGCGATCACTAGGACGCCGGGACCGTCAACATGGTGCCGCCCCACCCGTTCGGCCGATCGCGAACGGATGCGCCGATGCCAGGACGGATCCGTACCCTCTGACGGATGAGCACACCCTCGGCGACCTCACCGTGGACACCCCTGCGCATCAATACTTTTCGCGCCCTGTGGATCGCCTCGATAGCGTCCAATGTCGGATCCTGGATGCACCTGGTCAGCGCCTCCTGGCTGATGACCACGCTGACCGGATCGGCCGCGCTGGTGGCATTGCTGTCCACCGCCAATGCCCTGCCCAGTTTCGTGCTGGCCCTGCCCGCGGGTGCGCTCGCCGACATCCTCGACCGCCGCCGCCTGATCCTGTTCACCCAGGCGTGGCAGCTGGTGGTGGCGGCGCTGCTCGGCGCACTCACGCTGTCGCACAGCGTGAATCCGGCGCTGCTGCTGACCGCGACGCTGCTGCTGGGCACCGGCGCGACGCTCGGCATGCCGGCCTTCAGCTCGATCACCCCCGAGCTGGTGCCGGCCGCGCAGTTGCCCGCCGCGATCAGCCTCAACTCGGTGGCGATGACGGCCTCCCAGGCGATCGGACCGGCCATCGGCGGCGTGCTGGTGGCCGCGGTCGGCTCCGGCGGCGTCTTCCTGCTCAATGCCGCGTCGTTCCTGGGAGTGCTTGCGGTGGTCTATGTCTGGCGACGCCGGCCCACCGCGACGGCACTGCCGCCCGAGCATCTCACCACCGCCATCCGCACCGGCCTGCGCTATGTGGCCAATGCGCCCGAACTGCGCGCGGTGCTGGTTCGCGCCGCCGCCTTCGTGCTCTGCTACGGCGCGCTGCCGTCTCTGCTGGCCGTGGTGACCCGGGTGCGTCTGCATCAGACGGCGACCACCTACGGCCTGCTGCTCGGTGTACTCGGGGTCGGTGGTGTGTGCGGCGCACTGGTGCTGCCGCGCATCCGGCACCGCTATTCCCCCGATCGGATCGCGCTGGCCTGCAGTCTGCTCTACGCCGCCTGCCTGCTGACGGTCGCGCAGCTGACTGCCTTCCCGCCCGCGCTGCCGGTGCTGTTCCTCGCCGGCATGGCGGGCATGGGTGTGATGTCGACGCTCAATATCGCGGCACAATCGGTGCTGCCCAGCTGGATTCGCGGTCGCGGACTGGCGGTGTTCCAGCTGGTGTTCCAGCTCGGCTTCGCGGTGAGCGCGGCCGGCTGGGGTGCGGTGGCCGGCACCGCGGGACTGCCCACGGCACTCACCGCGGCCGGGGTGGCGCTCGCGGCGCAGACGGTGCTGGGCCTGTGGTTCCGGCTCGCGGCCGCCGAGCAGATCGATGTCCAGGCCGCGCACGTGCTGGAACCGTACGTGCCGCTGTCGCTGGCCCCCGATGACGGCCCGATCATGCTCACCGTCGAGTACCGCATCCCCGCCGAGCACCTGGCCGACTTCCACGCCGCCATTCCCGACCTGCGGCGTTCCCGCCGCCGTGACGGGGCCATGCACTGGGCGATGTACTCCGATCCGGTCGACCCGGACCGTCACGTCGAGACCTTCATGAGCCCGTCGTGGGTGGAGCACGAGCGCCTGAGCCAGCGGGTCACCGGGACGGATGCGCTTGCGGTGCAACGGATTCGGTCATTGCACGTGGGCGCGGAGGATCCGGCGCTGCGGGCGCTGGTGAGCGACCGGGTGCATCGGGGCTGAAGGCAGCGGCAGGGCTGAAAACAAAAGTACGTGTAACCCTGGGTTACACGTACTTTTCGGAAGAATTTTTGATGAGGTAGGCGAACTGTATCAGAGCCTCCGGATGCGTGCCATCCAAGCCGCAACATCCACCAGACCCGCGGGGGACAGCTCGAGGCCCACCGCCTGATCGGCGACGGTGGCGGTGACCCGGCCGCGGTAGCGGGTCGGTTCCAGGCTCTCCAGTTCCCAGCCCGCGCCGAAGGATTCCCGGATCACCGTGTCGCTGATGCGGGGGCCGAAGCCGGGTTCGGCGTCGGAGAGCGCCAGGACGTGGACCACGCCGCCGGGCTTGCAGACGGCGTGCAGGCTGCGGACGTAGGCGGAGCGGGCCTCGGGTTCGGTGCCGAAGACGTGGAACAGGGCGCTGTCGACCACGGTGTCGAAGGCGGGCACCGAACCTGGAGGATCACCCGCGAAGTCGGCATTGCCGCCGAGGGCCAGGGCATCGGCGACCTCGAAGCGGACGGCCAGGACGTCTTGGGCGGCGGCATTCGCGCGGGCGTATTCGATTGCGCTGGGGGAGAAGTCGACGCCCAGGACGTCGTAGCCGAGGCGGGTGAGCAGGATGGTGTGCTCGCCCGCACCGCAGCCCGGCTCGAGGACGCGGCCGCGGATCTCACCGGCGCGTTCCAGTGCCACGATGGCAGGTTGCGGTTCGCCGATCACCCAGGGCGCGGTGTCCTCGTCGTAGACGGTGTTCCAGATTTCTACCGGTCGAGTCATGGTTCCACCCTGCAACCTCGAGCGCACTCGAGGTCAATCCCCGCATAGCCCCCAACCGGAGCGGACCGACCGCCCACAATGTGGACATGCCCAAGTCTTGTCTGCTGCTGCAGCTGCGACCCGAGCAAGCGGCCTCCGACCAGGAGTACGAAGCGATCCTCGACGCGGGCGGGCTCGCCGCCGCGGACGTGGTGCGGGTCGAGATGAATCGCGGCATGCCCGATCTCGAGCTCGACGACCACTGGGCGGTGATCGTCGGCGGCGGGCCGAGCAACCTCAGCTACCCCGAGGCCAAGAAGTACGACTATCAGCGGGTCTTCGAACCCGAGCTGAAGAAGCTGCTCATCGAGATCGTCCGCCGCGACATCCCGTACCTGGGCGCGTGCTACGGGTTGAGCATCCTCGCCGACGTGCTCGGCGGGCCGGTCGGCACCGAGCGCTACGGCGAGACCCCCGGCGCGACGACCATCGAACTCACCGAGGACGCGGCGAAAGACCCGCTGCTGCACGGACTTCCGGACACGTTCCGGGCCTTCGTCGGGCACAAGGAGTCCTGCCAGGACGTTCCGCCGGGTGCGGTGCTACTCGCGCGTTCGGCCGTCTGCCTGGTACAGGCGGTGCGGGTCGGGGAGAATGTCTACGCCACCCAGTTCCACCCTGAACTCGACGGCCGGGGCCTGGCGCTGCGCATCGAAATCTATCGGCACGAAGGCTATTTCGACCCGAGTGAGGCCGACTCCCTGACCGAACTCGGGCACCGTGAGCACATCACGGTGCCGCAGGAGATTCTGCGGCGCTTCGTCGCCCGGTACCGGGGGTGAGGACGGGGCGGACAGGCGCGGAACCGCGCCGTGTCAGCACGGCGGTGGCGGCGAAGAGGGCGAGCGTGAGCCAGATGTAGGCGTTGTGGTCCAGGACGGCGAAGGGGCCGCGGCTCGGGAGGTCGAAAACGCTGCCGTAGTGCAGGTCCAGCAGCTCGAAGACGCCGCCCGAGCAGACGAGAAAGACGCCGAGCAGACCCGCCACGGTCGGCAGGGAGCGGCGGCGCAGGGCGAGGTCGGCCAGGCAGATGAGCAGAGGAGCCAGCCAGACCCAGTGGTGGATCCAGCTGTACGGGGAGACGACCGTGCTGGTCAGACCACACAGGACCACGGCGGGAAGTTCACGGCCGGTGACCGAGAGACGGCGGGCCAGGATCAGGCAGACCACCGCGATGGCGAGAGCGGCGGCGGCCCACAGCAATTGGATGCTGCCGGCAGCGCCCAGGGTGCGGGCGAGCATGCCGCGTAGAGATTCGTTCTGCGGGTTCTCGGGGACACCGACCCGCGCAGGGTCGGCGAAGGCGCCGCTCCAGAACGTCAGCGAATCCTTCGGCAGCACGGCCAGGCCGATCACCATGGTGGCGACCAGCGCGCCGGTGGCGGTGGCGGCCGCCCGGAATCGACGAGTCACCAGTAGGTAGACGATGAAGAACGCCGGGGTCAGCTTGATGCCGGCCGCGATACCGGTCAGCACGCCTTTGCAGCGGGAGGAATCGGGCAGCGCCATATCGGCCAGCACCAGGAGCAGCAGCAGGATATTGACCTGCCCGAAGGCCTCGGTCTCCCGGATCGGCTCACACAACAGCAGCAGAGCGGCAGCGGCAGGGCCCACGATCAGCATGCGGCGGTCGCGCCGATAACCGAGCACCGACAGTGCCGCCCAAACAGATCCGGTGAGCATCGCGAAATTCGCGAGTCCCCCGGCCCAGGTGAAGACCGACCCGTGCAGCCACGCCAGCGGCACGAACATCAGCGCCGCGAACGGGGTGTACACGAACTCCCACACCCCGCGCGTGTGCCCCCGCAACGGGGTGTCGTACACCGAAACATCGTGCACCACACGGTCTGCCGCGATCTGATACACGCCGAGATCGACCAGGTGCAGCATCGCGCGGGGCGCGGCCAGCAGCTGACCGAGGTAGTACCACCCGGCCAGTCCACCCAGCACCGCTACCAGCCACACCACGACCAGCGGAATCGAGCGCCGTTGCGGCGCATCCTGATTCGTGGCCATCACCTGTTCGGCCGTCGACAACGGCATCCACACACCCCCGCTTCCGGGCTTCCGATTGCCCGCCCCACCGTAGTGACGGGCTCACCTGATCGCCAGCCGGCCCCGGCGCGTGCGGACCGTGCGGGAGTGTCGACATTGCCGGTTACGAGCGGTCGGTGTGCGTCTATGGGTCGTGACGATCGGCGGCTGACCTTGGCCGAGGTGCACCGATCACACCCTGGCCAACCGCTTGATGGCGTCGCGGGGCATTGTCTCCGACGCGCCACTGTCTCCCGCCCGACCAGGCGTGACGAACATCGTCGTTGGGGCGGGCGGTGAAGCGCCCGGCCTGTTCAGCTCCGCCCGCAGCTTGTCCTCAAACGCGTGCAGTGTGGCCGTCGAAATCGGGCGGGCGGGTGGTTTCTGCTCCGGCGCGGGGTCAGCGCCCGCGACCGCTCCTGACGGAGTTGAGGGATCGGCTCAGGCACGGAGGAGGACCTTCAGGGAGCGACGGTCGTCCATGGCACGGTAGGCGTCGGGGGCGTCATCGAGGGAGAGTTCGGTATCGAAGACCCTGCCGGGGTTGACGGTGCCGTCGAGGACCGCCGGGAGCAGGGTTTCGATGTAGGCACGGGCGGGTGCGGGGCCGCCGGTGAGAGTGATGTTGGGGCCGAAGAGGTCCCACCCGACCGGGGCGTCGTTGTATTGAGGAAGGCCCACGCGGCTGATCACGCCGCCCGGGCGGACCACGCCCAGGGCCTGTTCGTAGGCGGGCATGTGGCCGACCGCTTCGATGACGACGTGGGTGCCGTCGCCCCGGGTCAGTTCACGCACCGCGGCGACGCCCTCGGCTCCGCGCTCGGCGACCACGTCGGTGGCGCCGAATTCGCGTCCCAGATCGGTGCGCTCCTGGTGGCGGCCCATGAGGATGATCCGGGGTGCACCCAGCTGCCACGCGGACAGGACGCCCATGAGGCCGACCGCGCCGTCACCGATCACGGTGACCGTGGTGTCCGCGGTGACCCGGGCCTTCACGGCCGCGTGGTAGCCGGTGCCGTACACGTCCGACAGCGTCAGCAGCGACGGGACCAGCGGCGACTTCTCTTCGACCGGTACCGGGACGAGGGTGCCGTCGGCGAGCGGCACCCGCACGGCCTCGGCCTGGCCACCGCGCACGTCGCCCGCGTTCCAGAAACCGCCATGGCGGCAAGAGGTTTGCAGGCCCTCACGGCAGAAATCACAGGTGCCGTCCGACCAGGCGAAGGGGGCGATCACGAAATCACCCTTCCCGACCGTGCGGACCTCGCTCCCGACGTCCTCCACGACTCCCACGAACTCGTGGCCCATCGATTCGCCTCGCTCCGACACGGGCATGTTGTGGTACGGGTGCAGATCGGAACCGCACACGCAGCTGCGGACGACACGGACCAGGGCGTCGGTGGGGTGTTGGACGACGGGATCGGGAACGTCGATGACACGGACGTCACCGGCACCGTACATGTAGGTCGCTCGCATGAGACTCCTTCGCTCGATACCGATGCCAGTCAGGGTTGCGGGAAGTGCGCGGCAGCAGTCCGGCCCTTCCCTGTGGGCGGGTTGTTCAGGCGTTCCATGCGCTCTCCTCCGATCGGAGAGGACGTCATAGCTAATTATTTGCCACCTGCCGATTCCGCTGCCGGCCGACCCGGTCTATCCCGATGGTTCGCGTTAGGGCCGTTCGTAGCGGCCGGTGAGTTTGCCGCGGGCGATCACATGCCCGCTGACGGCTGCGAGTACGGCGGGCAGCGTTGCGCCATCGGTCAATCCGCTCGGCTGGTCGAGCGCCACGAGCTGGAAGACGTAGCGGTGCGGTCCGTGACCGGGGACGGGGCGTGGACCGGCGTACCCTCGGCGGCCGAAGCTCCCGGTGCCCACCCTGATGCTGCTGCTCGTCTCCCCGTCATTCGAGCCGAGCGCTCCCTCCTGGACGCTGGTGATACGCGGATCGATTCCGGTGAACACGCCGTGCACAACCGGACGACGCAGAGGAGCGTCGAGGTCCTCGATGATCAGGACCAGCTCGACGGCCTCGACCGCCACACCCGACCAGCGCAGTGGTGGGGATACGTTGTCTCCCACGCCTGTTCCCGCGTGCAGACGCGGAATGTCCCCGCCGTCAACGAAAGCGGCACTGCCCACCATCAGGGTTTCGGGTGCATGCTCGACAGCCGGATCGAACCATGCCGTGCGGCCGATTCCGGCTCGCACTGGCCGCAGGAGTCTTCCGATCAAACGAATTGCCATGGCTGGTCCGATTCTGTGGGGTCGGTTGCGGTCACGACAGGAAGCCCTGCTCGGCCAGGCGCGCGAGAATCCCTCCGCTACTGATGATTTCCAGCAGCAACGGCGGCAGGGGGCGGCCCAGGCCACTGATACCGGTGGACTCGTTTCTGTACGTGCCCGTCGCGAGATCGAAAGTGCCGGTCTGGCCGTCCTGGAAGTGCTCGGTGATTCCGGGTGCGGTGATCGCGGGCAGTCCCGCGTTCACGGCGTTGCGGAAGAACAGCGAGTTGAAACTCTCCGCGACCACGGCGGCGACGCCCAGCTGTTGGAAGAGGGCGGCGACCGGGCGGGAGGAGCCGACGCCGAAATTCGTTCCGGCGATGACGATGTCGCCGGGGGTGACGAGATCGGTCCAGCCAGGGCGTACCTGGTAGAAGATGTGCCGGGCGGCCTCGGGTAGCTCGAGCTTCATGGCGAAGGCCGGGTACATCGCGTCGGTGTCGAGGGAGTCGCCGAAGACCCAGACGCGGCCGGTGATGGTAGTGCTCATGCGGTGACGCTCCGGGGGTCGGTGATGTAGCCGGTGATGGCGGAGGCCGCGACGGTGGCGGGCGCGGCCATGTAGATCTCGGCCTCGGTGCTGCCCATGCGGCCGGTGAAGTTGCGGGTGCTCGAGGTCAGGCAGACCTCGCCGGGTCCGACCACGCCCATGTGGTAGCCGAAGCAGGCGCCGCAGGTCGAATTGGTCACCACCCCACCGGCATCGGCAATGTCCTGCAGGTATCCCAGTCGCATGGCGTCCCGGTAGACCTGCTGGGAGGCGGGCGTGACCAGCAGCCGGACGCCGGGGGCGACGGTCCGGCCGCGCAGGATCTGCGCGGCGATGCGGAGATCTTCGAGCTGGCCGTTGGCGCAGGACCCGATGAACGCCTGGTCGATGCGCCGGGGCTCGACCTGCGAGACCGGAACCCCGTTGCGGCTCACCGTGCCCGGGCGGGCGACGTACGGTTCGAGGCCCGACAGGTCGATGGTGCGGATGGCGGCGTATTCGGCGTCCGAATCCGCGTCAGCGGCAACGAAATCCGCCACCCCACGCGCGGCGAGAAACTCGCGCAGCAGGTCGTCGACACCGAAAGTGGCGAAGTCGGCGGAGATTTCGGCGGCCTGGGTGGCGATCGTGCGCCGGTCGTTGAGCGGGACCGTCGGCAGGCCCGGCCCGCCGAATTCGAGATTCTGGTTGGTGGCGTCACCGTAGGTGTCGGCGAGATAGAGGAAGACGTCCTTGCCGCCGACCTCCGGCGGGAGCGCGCCGGCGAGTTCGTAACGCACCGTGGGGGCGAGTTCGAACCAGGTGGCGCCGGTGCACAGGATGGAGTACACCTCGGCCGGGCCGAGTCCGCGGGCGGCGGTGTTGTACGCGCCGCCCGCGCAGGTGTGCGAGTCGGTGCAGGCGAGCACCTCGCCGGGACGGGCCAGCCCGTTCTCGGCGATGACCTGGTGGCAGATGCCGTGCCGGCCGACATCGTAGAAGTGCTCGATCCCGAAGTCCGCCACGAACTTCCGCGCCTTCGGACCGCCCGCGGCATCCTTGAGCGACGGCGCCGGTACAGCGTGGTCCATGACGACCGCGACCTTGCGGGGATCATGGATGCGGCGGGGCTGCTGCCACAGCGTGGCGAACTGCAGATCGATCAGCACGCACATGTCGACGTCGACGGTCACGATGTCCCCGGGCCGGACCCGCGGCACACCGGCCTTGCGGGCCAGCAGATTCTCGATCATGGTCATGCCCATGGGTCAGGCTCCTTCACGGTAGCGTTCGCCCAGCTCGGACCATTCGGCCAGACCGACGAGGTTGAAGAACTCGGCAGGTTTCGCGGGCAGCAGCGGCCCGGGATCGCGGCCGGCGAGGTCGGCCAGGCCGGTGAGCATCGCGGACGCCGCGGCGCCCAGCGGGAGCGAGGGGTGGATGGCGATCGAATAACCCAGTTCCCGCAGGCGCGTGGCGGATTCGATCGGGGTGAGGCCGCCCAGGACGAGATTGATGAGCAGGGGAGCGGACACCTCCTGCGCTATGCGCTCGATCTCGGCGGTGCCCTGCGGCGCCTCGACGAAGATCACGTCGGCGCCCGCCGCCGCATAGGCTTTGGCCCGGTCGATGGCAGCGTCGATACCGAGCGGGCCGCGGGCGTCGGTGCGGGCGATGACGACCAGGTCCGGGTCCGTGCGCGCCTCCAGTGCGGCGGTGAGTTTGGTGACGAACTCCCCGGTCTCGATCAGCTCCTTGTCGGGCAGGTGCCCGCACTTCTTGGGGAAGGCCTGGTCTTCGAGCTGGATCGCGGCGACGCCGGCGGCCTCGTATTCGCGCACGGTGCGAACGACATTGAGTGCGGTGCCGTATCCGGTGTCGGCATCGGCGAGCAGCGGGATGTCGCCGAGGACGCGCACCAGCATCCGGGCGCGCTCGACCATTTCGGTCTGGGTCACCAGCCCGATGTCGGGGAGTCCGAAACCGCTGGCGGCCACGCCCGCGCCGGTCAGGTAGGCGGCGGGAAAGTCCAGCCGGCGGACCAGGGAGGCGGACAAGCCGTCGAATACGCCGGGGGCGACGATGATTTCGACACGGTCGGCGAGGGCGGCGCGTAGTCGCGCCCGCGACGGGGTGGTCATCGGTGGTGATCCTGTTCCAGGTTGTCGAGGGCGCCGGCGACGGGCGCGGCGAGCAGGTCGGCCAGCTCGCGCAGATCGGCGAGTTCGTCGATGCCGAGCACTGCCCGCTGGATGGCGTCTAGCCGATCGGGCGAGACCAGGGGACCGACGAGTGAGCGGTACTTGGCGACGAGTTCGTCGTCGGTGACCGGGTCGGCGGGGCCGCCGTGCGGCTGGACGATCCGCTGTGCGAGCACCGTGCCATCGGTGAGGGTGATCGCCAGTTCGGTGGCGAAACGTTCGTGGACAGGGCCGTTCTGGATGTTCTCGTCCAGTTTCACCTCGACCTTGCCGAGCAGCTCCCAGACATCGTCGGCGTCCAGCCGGGCCGCGGTGAACTGCGGCGGCAGCACCTGGCCGTCGAGCAGCGCGACCGCCGCGGCGTAGCCGAGATTCATCTGCGCGCCGATGGCCGTCAACGGCCGTTCCGGCTCCCACCAGCCATGGTGGTAGACGGTGTGGCCGACGCGAATCTCGATGTGCGCGACCGACTTCGGGTCGATGTGGTGGCGGGCGCGCAGCTCCAGCGCCGCCTGGACGGTGCCGTGCAGCCCGCCCTGGGACGCATACGACTTCACCATGATGAGCTCGGTGTGCCAGCCCTCGCCCAGACCGGCGATCACCTGGGCGGGGTCCGGGTCGTGGCCCTCGCCGAAGACCGACAGGTAGCCGCCGTAGGGCCGATCGAAGACCTGCTTGATCCCGGTGTACCCGGCAGCGGCCAGACCGGCCGCGTAATAGCCGTTGCGCGCGGCGAATCCGTGCTGCATGCGCTTGGACATCGCCTCGTACTGGGCGGCCATCAGTCCGGCGGACTGGGTGCCCGCCATGCCGAGCGCGTCCTCGAGCCGGGCGGCGTCGAGCGCCCGCAGCTTGCCGGCAACCATTGCGGCGGTGTGGGTTCCGAAGACCGGGCCGCTGTGCCAGCCGCGGGAGAGCATCTCCGAGCCGTGCAGGGCCAATCCGACGCGTGGACCGACCTCGAATCCGGCGATCGCGGCGGTCAGGGCCGCGGCGCCGGATACCCCGCCGAGCTGCTGGGCGGTTGCGAGCAGGACCGGCAGGATCAGGGAGGTGCTGTGCAGGGGCGCGAGCGGATGGAAATCGTCGAGCTCGAAGCCTTGGATGAACGTACTGTTCAACAGGACCGCCGCGGGCCCGCCGGTGGTGGCCCCGGTTCCGATCAAGGTCGCCGCGCCCGTGCCCTCCAGGTCCAGCACCGCCGAGGTGGCGACTGGGGACCAGGGCAGCTGGGCGCCCACCAGACCGCACGCCACACCGTCGAGCAGCACGTGCTTGGCGCGGGTCCGTACCCGCGCGGGGATCTGCTCGGGCGTCAACTGCTCGACCCACCGGGCCAGCGGTACCGTGACGCCCGTCGTCGTCGATTCGCTCATGTCCTCAGTGAACGGCAGGCCATTCGCCTGTCCCCGAAATTGCGGGGGAGTCGCACAATGGGAGCATCCAGTGCGGGAAATCGACGGAACGGATCTGAGTCGTGCGGGAGAGCAACCTCGATGAGGTCGACCTGATGCTGCTCGACGCGTTGCACGCCAACCCTCGGGTCAGCTTCGAACGGCTGGGCCCGGCGCTCGGGGTTTCGGCGGCCACGGCCGCGCGCCGGTGGCAGCGACTGTCGGAATCCGGGCGCGCGTGGGTGTCGTCGGTGCCCGGTCCGCAGGTGGCGCTGGTCGGCGCGGTGTGCGAGGTGCGGGCACAGCCGGGCCGGGCGGTGGCCGTCGCCGCCGGGCTCGCGTCGATCCCGCAGGTCATGAGTGTCTACGGCACCGACGGCGATTTCGACCTGCACACCCTGGTGTTGTCCGACAGCCCGGCGGCCTTGAGCACCCTGCTGCTCGAGCGACTACCCGCGGTGCCCGGCATCGTGCGGGTGCGCTCCACCGTGGCGCTGCAGTGGCACAGCGGCGTGCACTGGCGGCTCGGCGCGATCGACCGCGATCAGCAACGGTCGGTCGTCGAGGAGGAGAGTGGCGAGTCGCGAAAAGCGGTGCGCTACCGCACTTTCGAGCCCGGCGACCGGGACCTGTTCCTCGCCCTCCAGCACGACGGCCGGGCCAGGTACCGGGATCTGGCCCGCGAGCTGAACACCTCCGAGCATCTCGTGCGCCGGCAGCTCGATGCCCTGATCCGCCGCGGAATGCTGGCTTTCCGAACCGATTTCGCGCGCGGCGCGGGCGGCTGGCCGACCGAGTACGTGCTGTGGCTCTCGGTTCCGCACCAAGACCTGGATGCGGCGGGGACCGAGATCGCCTCCTGGCCGGAAACCCGGATCTGCCTGTCCACGGTCGGGCGGGCGAACATCATGGTCATGGCCCAGGTGCATCGCATCGCGGACCTGAGCGCCATCCTCGGCCGAATCGGCACCGCGCTGACCGATGCGGTCGTCCTCGACCAGCGCTTGGTGCTGCGCGCGTTCAAGTCGTGGGGGCGGCTGCTCGATGGTTCGGGGCACACGGTCGGCGTGGTGCCGGTCAATCCGTGGGCGGCGGTGGCGGACGCCTGAGGCGTGTGGATCGAGAGCCGTTGCCGTGCAGCGACTCTCGATCGTTCATCCGTCGTGGACTGCGATCAGGCCCGGGATCACACCGAGATAGGCGGTGCTGTCCGGTCCGATGGCGATTCCGGCGTAGTTGTTGTTGAACCCGGGGCCGGTGCCGGTGAGCTGCTTCCACACCGTCGCTCCGGTGCGGAAATCCAGGGCCGTGAAGTACCAGGGATCGCTGGCCTGGGTGCCCTTGGTGTAGGTGTAGATCAGGCCGGTGGCGAGCGACAGCTTGGGCACGACGGTCGGTGCGGCCTCGGTCGTGTTGGCCCACACCTGATGGCAGCCATTGCCGTCGGGGTCGATGTCGATGCGGGCGAACCCGGGGGTGGTGGTCTTGCCCAGCAAGGCGGCCTCGGGACCGGTGTAGCCGTAATTGTTTTCGACGATCAGCGCGTTTCCCGCGCTGATCAACGAGTTCTCGGTATCACTGGCGCCCGCCTCGAACACCGGCACGGCGCACACCTGCCGCTGCGCCGCCCCGGGCGCGGTGCGGTAGACCACGACGTTCATCGGGTCGGCGTTGTCGGTGATGGCGACATAGCCGCCGGACAGGAGGGTGGGTGTGGTGCCGGTGCCGTCGTCGACCTGGCCGGGCTTGTGCTGTCCACTGTTGGCGTAGGTGACCCGCCAGGTGAGGGCGGGTGCGCCGCCGGGCCCGGCATCGAAGCGCAGCAGCTCACGGTTGGTGGCGATATACACGTCGCCGGCGTTGCCGACGGCGAAGGAGTTCTCGATCTCCCCCTCGGCGCCGTCGCCGAGCCGGATCACCTGTGCGGCACCGGTGTTCAGGTCGAGGGTGCCGACCACGCCATCGGTCCGGGTGACGAACCACAGCAGCCCGTTGCTGTCGGGCAGCGCCGAGTTGAAGGTCTCGCCGGGCCGCAGCACACCGGTCAGGTCGTAGTCGTGCGCGAGAGTGAAACCGTCGCCGCCGGCGTTCTCGGCGAACACCCGGATGTGGCCGTCGCGGGAGGCGATCACCGCGCGATTTTCGTTGTCCAGATAGAAGTAGGCGCCGCCGGTGAAATTGCCAAAAGCGCCGGGCCGCAGGAACGCGCCCGGATCACCGGGTAACGCACTGCGGCCCAGCACATTCAAGGTGACCGGGTCCAGCAGGTACAGCGCCGGGGACGGGCCGATGCAGGTGGTGACGATGCGGCCGGCCCGATCGAAGGTGATCGACCCGCACTCCCCGCCGATCACCGCCGACACCACGCGGGGGTCGTGCCCGAGCGGTCCCGGGCGGGTGCTGGTGTTGCTCATCCACCCGTCGTCATGGATGCCGGAGCTGCCGTTGGGCGCGAGATAGGGATGTTGCGGCACCGGCGGCACATCGGTGACCGGCTGTGCCACAGCCGGATTGCCGATGAATCCGGGCGGCGACCCCGGTACCGCAGGAATCGGGACGGCGGCCGCGGTACCGGCCACGGTGGCGAGCAGCCCGGCGGCGGCACCGGTGACGAGGTTGCCCCGCACGCTATTTCGAACCGATACCGTCCTGCAGGAAGTTGAAGAGCTGCTCCCCGAAGGGTTTCGCGGTCTGGGTGTTGTAATCGTTCCATCCGTCCTGCTGGGCCTGCTGCAGGTAGGAGGGTAGCGGCTGGTGCAGTTCGGTGCTGACGGCTTCGTCGTGCAACCGGCTCATGGTGTCGCGCAGCTCGCCGCCGACGGCCGCGACATTGTCCAGCTCGAGCTGCCCGTCGCGGGTCGAGTAGTCGTAGAGCTCGTATTCCTCCTGCTCGGCCGGGTCGATCTGCGCGGAGCCCGGCACCCAGTGCGAATAGCGGACGAACTTGGCGTCCGCGGTCCGCAGTGCGATCACGTGACCGGGTGCGTCGTCGTTGAACCGGACGGCCGCCTCCTCGATGGAATGCTCGTCGGTGGTGTGCAGGATCCACGGCCGTCCGGGTGCGCCCGGATCGGCGGCTACGGCGGCGATATCGTGCCGCCCGGCCAGGTGCGCGTAGCGGTCGTCGGCCCGCCACCCGTTGCCGCCGGTGCCGATGGTCAGCAGCAGCGCGGCCAGGTCGACGCTGGAGGTCAGCTGATCGCGGGTGCCGGGTGCGGGGGTGAGCTGACCGCGTGGATCGTGGATGAACAGCGGTACGCGAATGGCCTCGTCGTAGGCGCCGCCGCCCTTGCCGTGCAGGCCGTGCGAACCGGCGTAGTCACCGTGGTCGGAGGTGAACACCACCACGGTGTTGGCGGCGACCTCCGGCTGGGTCGCCAATTCGGTGAGCACGCGCCCGATCTGGGTATCGACCTGCTGCTGGAACCAGAGATAGAGGTTGCGCATGTCGATCCACTCCTGATCGGCCCCGGGCGTGCCGTAGGGCGCCAGCCCAAAGGTGACCGCCGAGACCTCCACCAGGGCTTTCTGCAGCCGCGGCTTGCGCGACAGCTGTTCGAGGCTCTCGAAATTGCCCGGCAGGTCGTTGATCCAGCGCGGAATGTTGTTGAACGCCAGCGTGCGTCGCGTCCAGCGCGGCCACCACTGGATGTCGTGCGGGTTGACCAGTGACACCGTCGTGCACCAGGGGCCCTGTCCCGCATCGGTATTGAACCAGTCGACGAACTGGTCGACTATGCGCCCGTCCATCTGCAGGCCCTGTTCGGGCGCGCCGTTGGGCGAGGGGTAGGTGCCGCCGTCGAATCCGTAGCGGTCCAGGCCGCCCGGGGTGGTGTCGGCGTAGTGGCCCAGATGCCATTTGCCCCACCAGGTGCTGCGGTAGCCCTGCTCGCGCAGCATGGACCCCCAGGTCGGGAAGCCCGCCGCCAGCTCCGACTGCGAGGTGGACAGGCAGCCGGTCTGATGCGAGTACAGGCCTGTCACCAGCACGCCGCGTGAGGGCGTGCAGTCGTTGGCGGCCGTGTAGTGCTGCTCGAAGGAGACCGACTTGTTCCGCAGCGCCGCGATATTCGGCAGGATGGTGTCGAGCACCGACTGCTCGGGGAACCACATCGGGGTGCGCATCTCGTCGACCAGGACCACCAGGATATTGGGCCGGTCCGGATGGTTGTCCATGCGTCGCGGGGTCGCGGCGGCCGGGCCGGTGGCGGCGACCGCCGCGGCGGTGGCACCGGCCATGGCGCCGGTGCCGAAAAATCCTCGCCTGCTGATCATTTCGTGGATCCTCCGGTGGTGTCGGGAGCCGGGGTGGCGGCGATGAACTCGGTCACCACCGTCGCGAGCTGCGGGCCGCGGTCCTCCTGCAGGAAGTGACCGGCGCCGGTGATCGTGATGTGCGGCTGACCGGCCGCGCCGGGCACCCGCTCCTGGAAGGCGCGATAGCCGCCAGCGGTGATCGGATCACCGTCGGAGAAGGCGGTGAGCACTGGTTTCCCGAAGTGCGCCAACTGTTCCCACGCGCGCCGGTTGGCAGGGCCGGCCGGGTCGTCGGGGCTGGTGGGGACCAGCATCGGGAAGGCGCGCGCGCCCGCCTTGTAGGTCTCGTCGGGGAACGGGGCGTCGTATCCGGCCACCACCGCGGGGGACAGCTCGGTGCGGCAGCCGCCCGCGATGATGCCGCCGACGGGGAATTGCGGTGTCTCCTGGGAGAACCGCTGCCAGGCGGCGAAGGCGTCGGTCAGTTTCGCCTCGCCCGTCGGCAGGCCGGTATTGGCGACCACCACCCGGGCGAAGCGGTCGGGGTGCTCGGCGACCAGCCGCAGGCCGATCAGCCCGCCCCAGTCCTGGCAGACCAGGGTGATGCCCGAGAGGTCCAGGTGATCGAACAGCGCCTCGCGCACCCATTCGACGTGGCGGGCGTAGGTGTAGTCGGCGCGGTCGGCGGGCTTGTCACTGCGGCCGAAACCGATCAGATCCGGTGCGACACAGCGTTTCCCGGCTGCCACCAGCACCGGGATCATGTGGCGGTACAGGAAGCTCCAGGACGGTTCGCCGTGCAGCAGCAGCACGATCTCGCCGTCGCGCGGGCCCTCGTCGAGGTAGTGCAACCGCAGCCGGGTAGCGCTGCCGTCGCCCGCCTCGACCTCGAGGTAGCAGGGTTCGAAGGGAAAGTCGGGCAGGGCGGCGAACCGCTCGTCCGGTGTCCGCAATGCGTGCATGAGGGCGACGATAATGTTGTTGCACGCGACGTGCAACTACCATTCCGCGTGTGTAGGGTTGCCAATGATGGACGGACGGACCGCACGTGGAGCCAAGAACCGTCAGGCGGTGCTCGACGCCGCGCTGGCGCTGATGGAGGAGGGCAATCTGCAGCCCACCGCGCAGGCAGTGGCCGAACGCGCGGGAGTCGCGACCCGCTCGGTGTATCACCACTTCCGCGACCTGGAGACGCTGTATCTCGATGCCGCGCAGACACAGATCGCCCGGCACTGGGTACTGCTCATGGAACCCGTCAGCGGCGACCTGGACGAGCGCGTCGATCGCCTGGTCGCACTGCGGGCCGAACTGTTCGAGCGTGTCGCGGGCACGCGCCGCGCCGCCCTGCTGCGTGAACACGAATCCGTCGTCCTGTCCGAACGACTGGACGAGAGCCGCGCCGCGCTGCGGGCCCACCTGCGCACCCACCTGCCCGAACTCGCCGATCTCGACCCCCCGGCCCGCGAGGCCGCCTACGCCCTCTGCTCCTGGGAAACCTGGGACGTCCTACGCCGCCATCAGTCCCTGTCCGTCACCGCCGCCCGCGCCGCGGTGACCACAGTCCTCACCCGCCTGCTCACCGGCTGAGCGGGCCGCCGAAAGAAGAGCCCCATGTCGATCACGCCCGATCCCGACCAGTTCACCCGCTTCGCCGCCGCCACCGACGAGGGCCCCGTCGTCATGCTGAACCTGATCACCTTCCAGGACCGCACCGAATACGCGGCCTACGGCGCCGCCGTCCTCGCCCTGGTCGCACAGCAGGGCGGCCGCCTCCTGTGGCACGGCGAACCGCAGCAGACCCTGATCGGCGACGCCGAATGGGACTACGTCGCCCTCGTCGAATACCCCAGCCGCCGAGCATTTCTCGACATGGTGACCGCCCCCGAATACCAGCGCATCCACCAGCACCGCGAGTCGGGCATCGCCCGCACCGAGCTCATCGCCTGCCACCCTCTCGCCACCCACTGACCGCACCGGGCAAGATCGGTGGAATATTCTCGACCCAGTCCCTCGGCGGCCCCCGGAGGAAGGACATTCCCATGGAATCCGACGACTACACCCGCACCCGCCGCAGTCTCCACGGTGTGGCCGAACTGCTGATGGCCGGCCCGCAGTACCGCGCCCACGGCACGATCAAGCTGCGCCCGGCCCCGGGCGGATTCAGCACGATCCATCCTCCACTGGTCGCGGTGGACGGCGACCTGCTGCTGGTAGACGGTTCGGGGGCCGGAAAGCTCAGCGGCACAACCTTTGCCGAACTGGCCGACCACGCCGGCATCGACGCCGGCGCCCCCGCCGACCTGTATTCCGACAGCTCCGGCTGCACCCTCACCGACACCATCCACGTCGACCTCGACCACGCCCAGACCATCGCCCGAGCCTTCGACTGGGGTGACCGAGCCCTCCGCCGCCTGAACCCCACCGAAACCCCCGTCCTCTGGCCCGAACACTTCGACCTCGGCATCACCATCACCGCAGATCGCATCAACTTCGGCGTCTCACCCGGCGACCCCCACATCCCCGAGCCCTACGCCTACGTCGGCCCCTGGGACCCCCACACGGGCCCCTTCTGGAACGAATCCTTCGGCGCAGCACACACCCTCACCGCCCTGGGCACCGCGGACGCTCTGTTCACCTTCTTCACCGAGGGCTACCACCTCGCCACCGAATCCTGACCACCCGCGAGCAAGGCCGGCTCGATGCGCCCTGCACGACCGGTTCCGCGACGATCAGAACAGGCTTGCTCGGTGTGCCGTTGCCGGGCAGGCTTTTCCGGTGACGAACAGCTCTGATGATCTGCGTCTGTGGGATGCGGTCGCCGGTAGTTATGCAGCGACGGTGTCGGGTCCCGCCGATAGCTTCTATCGGCGGATGCACGAGTTCTTGTGGTCTCATCTGGGATCGATCGCTGATCTCGATGTCTTGGACCTGGGGTGTGGGCATGGCTGGCTGGCGGAGCAGATGCGGCAGGCCGGAGCCCGCGTCACCGGTGTCGACGGCAGCGAGGCGCTGCTGGCGGCCGCGCGGACGCAATACCCCGAGATCGACTTCCAGCGGCACGATCTCACGCTCGGATTACCCGGCCCGGGCCGATTCGACAGGGTTGTCGCGCACATGGTCCTGATGGATATTCCGGTACTGGACCAATTGCTCACCGATGTCGCGGCAGCATTGCGGGACGGCGGCGTGTTCGTCTTCTCGATACTGCATCCAGCATTCTTCAGCCAGAACATCGTCGACGAAGGACCTGGCGGCGAGCGCTATCGGAAGGTCACCGGCTACCTGGAGCACGAGACACGGTGGATCGAGTCCTTCGGCGGGCATCGTCATTACCACCGCCCGCTGTCCTGGTATGCCGAACAACTGACCGCGCACGGGCTGGTGATCACCGGCATTCATGAGCCGCCGTCCTTGCCGCACAACGACATTCCAGTATCCGACTGGACCGATTACCAGAAGTGGTTCAGCACCATCCTCACCATGCTGACAATGTCATGCATCCCGTCCAATCAGGCGATGCCGCCCCCTGAACGCCCTGCAGCTGAGATCGACATCTGTAGGCGTTTTGGAAGGCACTGCGCACCTGGCGCTGACTGGATTCGCTGACGAAGTAGGTCAGGCGCAGCGGACCCTGGGGATCGCCGTCCCACCGCAGGCTCTCGATGAGTCCTCAGGTTCGCATTCGATTGGTGACCGGATCCAGGGCTGTCCCGATGCCCGGATACTGCGGGACGCCGGTGAAGGCCGCCGGAGTGATGACCCCCTGCGCCCGGGCCGTGGCCGCATCGACCCGCAACCCGATCAGATACCCGCACGGTTGCGGCCGCGGGTGGTTGTCGGGAGCGGCCGCATACTTCCAGTCGAGAGTGTAGTCGTACATTTCCGTCATTGTCCGCGCCACGGTGATCGAACACTGAACCTCGTTGTGCAACAGCATGATCGACGACCGAATAGCCGGGACAGGCTGGTTCGCAACGCAATCGGGTGGTGACGACAGAGAACCTGTCGTCACCACCCGGTTACGCACTGTGTCCGGAGGGGGACACGACTACTACGCCCACGCCTTCCACCAGCTAAAACTGCCGATCGTCGAGGGATAGGCGTCCGTCAGGGAACCACTCAGGGCACGCAACCAGCGCAGTCCGGACCGGATGCTTGGCTTGACGGGGCTCGAGCACGCCCATCACGCATTGGTGGGCGTCGACTGGTGCGGCATTCCGGCGGCGGACGGGGTGTGCCTGGCCGGTTCGAGCACTGTGGTCAGCGGTGAGAACGGATGCTTCATTGGCCATGAGGTCACTTCGGGCGAGTACGACCGGTATGTCGATCGGTGTGGTGGAGAAGAACCGCAGGCGCGTGCGGTGGTTCCCGTCGACGTCCCCGCACCCAGGGTCGAGCTCCTTATATCCGTTGGGGCACAACAGTTTGCACAATTGATCGGTTCCGGACGCGTGACCAGGATTTAACGGCATTCTGGTCATGGACAGTGAAAATCGGCGTAGCGTGCCTTGAACATTCACCAGGTTCCCCGTCATGAGCACCTCGGTCGACAAGCTGTCAGAACCGCCGGCGCCGTGTCGGTGGATAGCCAGAAACACGATGGCGGACAACGTGATTGATGATTCGACATCTGCCCCGACAACACCCGTCACGGAGCCGGCCCGTGGTCCGCGACTGGCCCTGTCCGGCGGGGATCCGGTACGACACACCCCTTGGCCGACATATGACCGGGGCGCGGTGTGCGTCCATCCCGAGGACGAGGAAGCGACGCTGCGCGCCCTCCGCAGTCACCTCTATTTCCGGTACGACCACCGCCCGCATCACGAGACCGAGTGCGCGCAATTCGAGGCAGAGCTGTGCCACTACTTCGGGTCCGGGCACGCGCTGGCCACCTCCAGCGGCACCACCGCCCTGGCACTTGCGATCATGGCTTCCGGGATCGAACCGGGGAGCCTGATCGCCTGTCCCGGTTTCACTTTCGCCGCCACGCCCAGCTCCATCCTGCTCGCCGGATGCACGCCATTCCTCGTCGACGTCGACGAGAACCTCCACCTGGACGTGGCCGATTTGCGCAGGCGGTGGACACCGCGAATCAAGGCGCTCGTGGTGGTCCATATGCGCGGTTTCGCCGGAGACATGGGCGCGCTGCTGCGGTTCGCCGAGGAACAGGGTGTGCCGGTGTTCGAAGACGCGGTCCCGGCGCTCGGCGCGCAACTGGATGGGCGCAAACTCGGCACCTTCGGTCTGGCCGGCGCGTTCAGCACTCAGTCGGACAAGTCGCTCAACAGCGGCGAGGGCGGCTTCCTGATCACCGATGACAGCACCCTGTTCGCCCGTGCTGCAGTGCTTTCCGGCGCCTATGAGGGGCGGTTGCGGCGGCATTTTCCCGACGGCGAGCCGCCGATCGCCACCGATCTCGATCTGCCGCTGTTCAGCTTCCGGATGGACGAGATCCGCGCTGCCCTGCTGCGGTCCGAACTGGGACGCCTACCGGTCAGACTGGCCGCCTTCCGCGAGAACTACGACTATGTCGCCTCGGCGCTGGCCGACCTCGACAGCATCCGAATCCGGCGACCGGTGGCACCCGGTGCCTACCTCGGCGAGGCATTCATCTTCCGGGTGGCCGACGGCCGTGCGCAGTGGTTCGCGCGGGCGTTGTGCCGCGAGGGCATCGAGGCGCGCAATCTCGGCTCGGACTCCGACCACAATATCCGCGCCTTCTGGAACTGGCGATTCATGTTCCGCGGCATGGAAACCGCTGCAGTCAAGGCGTCCCTGCCGAATGCGACCCGCTATCTGCAAGAGGCGGTGGACATTCCGCTGTCCTCGACCCTGTCGCGGGCCGACTGCGACGATCTGGTCGCCGCGGTGCGGAAGGTCGCAGCCGTCCTCACCGCGAATTCCTCGCGGGCCGGGCAACGATGACGGCATCCTCGGAGACCGGAACGTTCCCGCGGCTCGCGCTCGCCGGGGTGTTCGGCGGATTGTTCTGCGGCTACCTGGGCCTGTCCGCGGCCATCCCGGTGCTGCCGGACCACGTCCGCGACCGTTTCGATGCGGGCGATCTCATGGTCGGGCTCGTGGTCACGGCCACCGCGGTGACCGCGCTGCTCACCCGGCCCGTGTTCGGCGGGCTGGCCGACCGGCACGGTTACCGGTCGCTCATGCGGTTCGGCGCTCTCACCCTGGCGGTCGGCGGTCTGCTGTATTTCGTGCCGCTCGGCTTGGTCGGTCTGATCGCGGTGCGCCTGCTGATCGGGGTGGGCGAGGCCGCGCTCTTCACTGCGGGCGCCGCCTGGACCGTCTTGCTCGTACCGCACGATCGGCGCGGCCAATTGATCGGGCTCTACGGCGTCGCCATGTGGGGTGGCATCTCACTGGGGACGGCGCTCGGCGCGGCATTGCGGCATTTCGGGATCGGTGCGGTCTGGACACTGTGCGCCGCAGCACCTTTGGCCGGACTCGTCCTGATCAGCCTTGTCGCGCCGGAGCCGCAGGTGGCGCGGTCCGGCGGGGGTCGTGGACTGATGCTGCGACCCGCGGCGCTGCCCGGCCTGGCTCTGGCCCTCGCGGCCGCGGGCTATGTCGGGCTGGCCGCGTTCATCATCCGCGACCTGCAAGTGCGCGGGATCGGTTCCGGCGCAGTCGTATTGAGTATATTCAGCGGGGTCTACGCGGGTACGCGGCTGGTCATCGGGAAGCTGCCGGATCAGCTCGGCCCCCGTCGAGTCGGCACCTGGTCCGGTATCGGAGAGGCGACCGGGCTGCTGATCATCGCGTGGTCGCCGAACCTGCCTGTGGCGGTGCTCGGCGTCGTCGTCATGGGGGTCGGGTTCTCGCTGCTGCACCCCTCGCTGGCGCTGATGGTCATGAACAGCACCGAAAGCTCGAAACAGGGTGCGGCACTGGGCGCCTACACCTCGTTCTGGGATCTGGGCCTGTTCGTGTGGGGCCCGGCGACCGGCGCCATCGCGAGCGGATTGGGCTACCCCGCCGTGTACCTCGTCGGCGCGGGCTGCGCATTCACCGCCGCGGTCATGGCCAACACGATTCGGCAATCGGTCGCCACCGGCTGAGAAAGGAGTCGGCAGATGACAAGCGCAGCACCGGTCAAGGTCCTGTCCATCACGGGATGGTGCCGCAACGGCAGCACCATCCTCGGCAATATCCTCAATGAGATTCCCGGCGTATTCCACGTCGGCGAACTGCACTTCCTCTGGAAGAACGCGGCGGGCCGCGGCGTGAACGAGCAGTGCGGCTGCGGTCACAAGCTCGTCGACTGCCCGTTCTGGTCCACGATCCTGCCGGTCGGCCGACCCGACGGTACCACCCTGGAAGCCCACGCCGACACGGTCATCCGGCGCCAGCTCGGCAATGTCCGGACCAGGCATACCTGGCAGGTACTGCACCGCGGTCTGCACAATGGGGAGATTCGCGCGCACGCCGACCTGATGACCCAGATCTACCGGGCCGTCGCGGAGCGCAGCGATTCGCGGGTGATCGTCGACACCTCGAAGATGCCGGGGGAGGCGGCGATGCTCGCACGCCTCGACGGCCTCACCCCGTACTACGTCCATCTGGTGCGCGATCCGCGAGCTGTGGCCCAATCATGGAGCAGGCCCAAGGAATACGTGTACGCGATGTCGCCAGGGAAGAGCACCGGCTACTGGAGTGGCTTCAATCTCGCGTCGCACGCGATCACCCGACGCTATCCGCAGCGGTCGCTGTTCCTGCGCTACGAGGACTTCATCGCCGAGCCGGCGGCGACGGTCGACACGTTGCTGCGATTGTGCGAGATCGACCCGGCGTCCAACCCGATGACCGATCGAACGGTAGAGCTGCACTCCAATCACACGGTCACCGGAAACCCGGACCGTTTCAACACGGGTGTCACCGTGATCCGCCCGACCGACGACTTATGGCGCAGCGCGCTGCCGGATTCGGCCAGGCGAACGGCGTCGGTGCTGTCCTGGCCGCTGTCGCTTCGGTACGGATATCTCAACGGCGGTGCGAAGTCCAGCGGAAGAGGTTGAGCGACAGTGGATCTGGGATTGACCGACAAGGTCGCACTGGTCGCGGGCGGATCCAGCGGCATCGGGCTGTCGATCGCCCGCGAGCTGGCCGCCGAGGGCGCGCATGTCGCCATCGG
This sequence comes from Nocardia sp. NPDC059236, assembly GCF_042754085.1. Taxonomy (NCBI): domain Bacteria; kingdom Bacillati; phylum Actinomycetota; class Actinomycetes; order Mycobacteriales; family Nocardiaceae; genus Nocardia; species Nocardia sp. NPDC059236. Next base: position 253,324 of record NZ_JBHZAF010000005.1, on the reverse strand, counting down.
CGCGCGCGACACGGGACGACTCGCCGCGGCCGAGCGGGCCATCAAGGCGGTGGCGCGCGGCCGCATCCACGCCGCGCGTGTGGACATCACCGACGCTGCGGCGACCCGCCGCTGGGTCGACGAGGTCGCCGGGGAGTTCGGCGGACTCCATATCGTCGTCGTCAGCGGCGGCACTCCGCCGACCGGGAGCGCGTCGACCTTCGAGTCGGCCGCCTACCGGGAGGCGGTCGACACGGTGCTGATGCCGGCGGTCGAGCTGGCGCTGGCAGCCTTGCCCCAGCTGCGGAATGCGCACTGGGGCAGGGTGCTTTTCGTTGCCTCGGAAACGGCGCTGGTCCCCATGGGCGGACTGGCCCTGTCCGGAGTGACCAGGGCGGCGATCGTTCGGTTCGCCCAGGCCCTCGCCGCGGACGTCGGCCGCGACGGTGTGACCGTCAATGTGCTCGCGCCGAGCGCGACCCGCACACCGCTGCTGGAACGAGTCCTGACGCAGGGATTTACCGACGGCCGGATCGAGGACCAGCTGCACGCCGTCGGCCTTGGAACCGCCGTGGGACGAGTCGCGCGTCCCGACGAAATCGCCGCCCTGGCAACGTTTTTGGCCAGTGAACGCGCTGGCTATATCACCGGCACCGTCCAGCTGATCGACGGCGGCTCGAGCGTGCTCGGCGCGTCCTCATCGCACTACACCGTTTCCCAGGAGGGGACATGCTGAAGGCAGACACCATCAAACAGACACTGGCGCAGGTCGTCGCCGACCGCAAGCAGGAACTGTCGCCGGGCCGGATGTTCGTCGAAGCCTGCGTAGAACACGGGCTGGACGCGGCGGTCGAGTACGACGTGACCATCACCGATTCGCTGACCAGCTCGCGGCGCAAACCGCGCAATCCCGCCCGCAATATGCTCAAGACCATCGACCTGTCTCGCGATCCGCGCCAGTTCTACTGGCACGAAAGCGCGCCCGCGGCAGGGGACACACCGATCGCGGGCGCCGAGGTCCGACGTGAACTGGCCAGCCGATTCGGCAAATCGCCGATTCCGGAACTGCTCACCACCACGGCCTGGGTGCAGGTCCCGCCGGATCTGTGGAAGGACCCCGAAACCTTCGAGACCTTCATCAACTACCGCTTGATCGTCCGCCTCTGCACCGCCGAGAATTACACGATCATCAGCGGCGAAGGCGGGCTGCTGAACCTGCCCGGGATCGAAAGGATGACGTCGCCGGGACCCTTCGCATCGGCAATCCTGCGCGCCTGCAACGAGATCGAGCAGATGGGTGGCACGGCGGATGGCATGATCATCAACCCCGTCGACTACTACCGCGCGCTGGGCACCGGACGGCTGATGGACGATCTGGAACAGAACGGTGTCTTCATCGTCCGTACCCGCCTGGTCGAGCCCGGGACCGCCGTCGTCGGCGATTTCGGTCACGGTGCACAGCTCTTCGACGCCGGCCGTTCGGTGATCCGCTTCGCCGAGCCACCCGAAGGAACGTTCACCGAGCCCGGTATCGCGCTGCAGGCGGAGATCTACGAGCGAGTCGTGGTCAATCTGCCGACGAACTTCTTCGTCGTCACCGTCTAGGTCGAAGTCGTGACGCGCGATCAGGAAACCCCCGTGCTCGAGCACCCGGATGTGGTGGTCGTCGGCGGCGGTGTCGTCGGACTGTTCTGCGCCCACCAGCTGCGGCTGCGCGGGGCGACGGTCACGGTGCTCGAGCGCGGTGCGCTCGGCGGGCCGCAGTCGTGTTCCTACGGAAACACCGGATTCGTCGGCACTCATGGTGCAGCGCCCCTGGCCGAACCCGGCATGCGCACACTCGCCGCTCCCGGTGCGACCGACCCGGACTCACCCTGGTACATCGAACCGCGGGCGGACGCCGAATTGACCCGCTGGCTGGAGCATTTCCGGCGTGCCTGCTCGGCCGATGCGGCTACGGCCGGATTCCGGGCGCTGATCGCAATGAAGAAGCGCAGCCTGAGGATTCTGCTCGACCTATGCGCTACCGAAAGCATTGCTGCGACTTTCGAGTCAACGGGCATCGTGTTGGCTTTCAAGACCGCGGCGGGTTTCGACGATGCGAGACGCGCTGTCGCGCGCACCGTCGCCGCCGGTGTGCCGCTGCGCGTCCTCGGCCCGGGTGAACTCGACGAGCTCGAGCCGAAGACCGTGTTCGATATCCACGGCGCGCTGTACAACCCCGAGGGCGCGTATCTGCACGTCCCCGAGTTCATCGTCGAATTCGGCCGAGTCCTGAGAGATTCGGGCGTGGAGATATGTGAGCACACCGAGGTCACCGCGTTCGAGGTGCGAGAGCGAAATGTCGTGCGCCTCAGCACCACTCGCGGAGACCTGCACCCCGGCAATGTGGTCATCGCCGCGGGTGTGTGGTCGGCCGAGTGTGCCCGCCTAGCGGGCATCGACCTGCTACTCCAACCGCTCAAGGGCCACAGTGTGACCGTAGCCATGCCACCGAGCGCGCCCGGCCGGCCGGTATTACTGAGCGAGGGCAAGGTGGCGATGGTCGCGCTCGGCGACCGGCTGCGGATCGGCGGGCAGCTCGAACTGACCGGGATGAGCACCGAGGTCTCCGAACGCCGAGTGCGGGCGATGCTGCGTACCGTGCGCGAATTCCTTCCCGCACTGGAGGAAACACCGACCCTGCAGACCTGGAGTGGATTACGGCCGTGCACTCCCGACAGCCTGCCCCTGATCGGTCCCGCGGGCGATCTCCGCAACCTTCTCATCGCGGCCGGGCACGGCCATATCGGCATGGGACTCGCGCCCGCCGGCGGCGAACTCATCAGCCAGATGCTCGCGGGCGATCCACCGCTCACCGACCCGATTCCCTTGCGGCCGATACGTTTCGGCGCATTCACCTGAAACGGCGATGAGATGGCAGACCGAGCGGACATCAGGATCGGCGTCCTGTGTCTCGACACCACTTTCACCAAGGTCCTCGGCCACATCCGCAATCCGGCGACCTTCGACTTCCCGGTCGTCTATCAGGTGGTCCACGGCGCGACCCCGCGTCGAGTGGTGACCGAAGCGGATCCGACGCTGCTCGAACCGTTCATCGGCGCGGCCCGGAAGCTCGAATCCGAAGGCGTGGCCGCGATCACCGCCGCGTGCGGTTTCCTGGTCGTCTTCCAGCAGCGGCTGGCCGATGCCGTCCAAATCCCGCTCTACAGCTCGAGCCTCGTTCAATTGCCGATGGTCCACCGCATGGTGGCCGCCGATCGCAAGGTCGGCCTGCTGGTCGCCGACGAACAGGCCCTCACCCGCCGCCATTTGGTTGCGATCGGAGGCGAGTCCGTGCCGATCTGTGTAGCGGGAATGGCCGAGCGCCCGGAATTCCGCGAGGTCATCCTCGAAGGTCGCCGCAGCGACCTCGACGTCGACCGGCTCGGCCGCGAGGTACTCGACGAAGTGGAGCGAATGGCCGCGCACAACCCCGATATGGGTGCGCTGATCATCGAATGCACCGACCTCGTGCCGTACCGGCACGCGATACAGAAGCATCTCGGCGTGCCGGTCTTCGACATCGTCACCCTCACCGAAATGGTGCACCGCAGCCTATCCCACCAGCCCTTTCACAGCCGACGGTAGGACATGTCGATTGCGGCTGCCGAATTCGAGCAAATGAATTTTGCTGCATCGCGAAGGATTTCATGCCCGTTGTGTCCGGAGGTGTATCAGCCGCTACGCACACGCCTTCCACCAGCGAAAACAGACCGAAGGATGGCGCGATGGTCTTCTTGCTGAGTTCGTCGGTGTCATCTGACGAGGAATAGAGCCCGAGGGCTGCGCGGTCTAGAGAGTTAGGTAGGTGGCATCACGATCCCGCGCGGCGCGTATTCGTCGAGACCGGCAGCGCCCACAATGCGGCGCCGAGTTCGAGGACGGTTTGTGGATTGTTCAGCGAGCGACTCGTCAGTTCCTCGATTCGGCGCAGTCGGTAGCGCACCGAGTTCGGGTGGAGGAACAGTTGCCGGCCGGTCTCGGTTGCGGAACCTTTTGCCGCGTACCAGGTGCGCAGGGTTTCCAGCAGTCGCTCGCGCTCTTCGTACGGCAGCGCCAGCAGTGGTCCCAGCGAGACCCGCACCATCCGTTCGGCTTCGACCGGGGCGGCCGCGATCAGCATGGCGAGGGGGTCGTCGTCGAACAGGGCCACACCATGCGTGCGACCCCGTAGCCCGGCCAGTGCGAGCCGCGCGAAATGCAGAGCCTGCGGGGTTTCGGGGAGCGCATCGTAGGGCGGGCTGACTCCGATCCGCCTGCGGTGCTTCCGTAAAGCTTTGAGTGCGACTGGTTCTCGGGCGGCGGGCAAGGCGAGGACGCCGATCTGTTGGTCTGGTAGCAGTCGCCAGGCTGAGGTGATCTGTTGGGCACGCAGTACGGCCTCGATGCCGGGCAGCGCCTCGCGGCCGGTGGCGGGTACATCCGCCGCGACGACGACATACCGTCCGGTGGGCGGTAAGCCGAGAATCCGGGTGGCCTCGCCGAGCGTGGCCGGATCGGCGATCATCCCGGTGAACAGAGCCTCCACGAGCACCGAACGCTCGTGTTCGCGTTGCATCACCAGTTCCGCTGTCATGTCCCGGTAGGCGGCCGCGACCGCGACCGCGTACTCGCCGGACAGTGCCCATACGTCCGCGGCGAGTGGGACGAGCATGGCGTCGGTGACCTCGGGGTGGTGTCGGGACTCGGTGACGAGTTCGGACCACAGGAATTCGAATCCGATGCGGAAGGCGTGCAAGGTTTCCGCCAGCGGCACCCCCTGTTGTGCGCGTAGCCGTCCCGTTTCCTTCGGTGGTTCCGGATCCGCCGGTGCGTCGGTGGTGAAGTGCCGCAGCATGAGTGTCAGATTGCGGGTACACGATGTTCGAATGCTGTCGAAGGGAACCTGCGCCTCGTTGCGGTAGGTGTCGAGTTCGATCAGGAAGCGCTGGGCCAGCCGGAGTCCGAGGTCATCGATTCGTTCGAGCAGGATGTCCGCTACTTCGACGACCTCTTCGGGCGGGATGGATCGGGACATTTCCGCAGATTATCGGCATCGCGACTGTTCCTGAAAACAATCGGAGCGGCAGTGATGTTGTTCCCGCAGCCATGGGACCGCCGTCACATCGGTGCAACGATTTCGGTGTCGCGGTTCAGCGCCAACGGAAAGTCGACGATGTCCTCCCTGATCGTGAATCTGCTCCAGTCCGCTCTGCGCTTCCCGCATTGGGTCGCGGTGCGATTGGACGACACGATCCTGACCTTTGCGCAACTCGAGGAACACACCGCCCGCGTCGTCGCACTGCCGCGCGCCGAGGGCGTAACCCCGGGTAGCCGGGTGGCGGTGATGCTGCCGAACGTCCCGGAGTTCGTCGTCCTCTCATTCGAACGTCCGTACAGGAGTATCTCCATGTCCACATTCACCAGCAGTGACGGCACCATCATCCACGTTCGGGAGTGGCTGCCTACCGATCGTGAGCCGATCGGCATCGTGCAGATCGCGCACGGGATGGGCGAATTCGCCGGCCGGTACGCTCACCTCGCCGAGCGGCTTGCCGGCCTCGGATACGCCGTCTACGCGAATGATCACCGTGGCCACGGCCACAGCATCGCCGGTACGCCCGGCGACCTCGGTGCAAATGGGTGGAATCTGCTGGTGGAAGACCTCGCAACTCTGACAACACTATTGCGCGACAAACACTCCGGAATCCCTGTCGTGCTGTTCGGCCACAGCCTCGGATCCTTCGCCGTCCAGCAGTACATCCTCGATCATTCAGGATTGATCGACGACGTCGTCCTGTGCGGGACCACTGCCGTCGACCAGCTGTTCGCCAGAATCGCCGAGTCCGACGGTGATCTGTTGGGGTTGTTCAACGCTCGGTTCCAGCCGACTCGAACGACCGCCGACTGGATCAGCCGTGACGAGGCTCAGGTCGACGCGTACATGACGCATCCATGGTGCGGGTTCGAGATCGACCCCGACAACATGGCATTGCTGGCATCGGTCGCCGCCGAACGGTTGTCGAAGCCGACGACCGTACCCGCTGACCTTCCCATCTACGTGATGGTGGGCGATCAGGACCCGCTCAACGACGATCTGCGTCTGAGCAACCAGTTGATCGCACGCTACCGCGACGCCGGTCTGACCGACATCACCTACCGGGTCTACGGGGGCGCTCGCCACGAGATCCTCAATGAGATCAACCGTGACGAGGTCGAAGACGACCTGATCGCCTGGATTGCTCGCGTGAGCGAATAGCTCGCGCCCTCAGGTGTTTCGGGGAGTCCGGTGTGGCGGTGCGGCAGTGGCGGATTGGGCTGGCTGAATTCTTCACGACGCTGCGTTCGCAGGTCGCCGACCACCTCGAGGGGGACGGTGTACTCGCGATCCAAGCCGATCAGTACGCCTACGCCATCACCAGCAGTGCGGGTGCTGCGATCGAAGGGTTTGCGGCCCAGCCGCAGACACAGTCGATCGCCGATGCCGGACGCACTGCCATGACCGATGGCATCCATGTGGGGAGTTACCTCGCGGCGGGCTTCGTCCTACTGGGCTTGTTCGCCACGGCCCTGATTCCGAAGTCGGCGGCCAGCGAAGACGAGCTGAGCAGGGCGGCCCCACCGGCGCACGTCTGACCGCAGCGATCCCCGGACCGCCCAGCAATCGGCGGCCGAGGAACGTGCGAGGATTGTGCAAGATCGGGCGAATATCGGTCTAACGTTTCCGCAGGTCATGTTGTTTGAATGGTTCGTCTCTGTTCGTGCGACTCCGCAGCGATGTGGATATCCAGCGAAAGGCTTGAACCATGACTCTTCGTCTCGAAGGAACTGTCGCTCTGATCACCGGGGCTTCCAGTGGCATCGGCCGCGCCACGGCATCGGAGCTTGCCCGTGAGGGTGCAGCGGTGGCCTTGGTCGGTCGGCGGAAGGATCGGCTCGCCGATCTCGCCGCGGAAATCGGCGACGCCGGCGGGCGCGCCCTGGTGGTGCCCGCCGATATCACCGACGCCGACGCCGCCGCAGCAGCGGTGGAACGCACCGTCGAGGGTTTGGGCCGTCTGGACACCCTGGTCAACAACGCCGGTCTGATGCTGCTCGGGCCTGCTCCCGGTGCGGACCTGAACGACTGGCGGCGCATGATCGACATCAATTTGATGGGCCTGATGTACAGCGCTCACGCTGCCATCCCGCATCTGGTCGCGGCCGCCGCCCAAGGACCGCGTGAGGTTGCCGACATCGTCAATATCGGGTCGCTGGCCGGCCGTGGCGCCTTCGCCATGTCCGCGGTGTACTGCGCTACGAAGTTCGGCGTCGGTGCCTTCAGCGAGGCGCTGCGACAGGAACTCGCGCGCCAGCATGTCCGAGTATCCGTTGTCGAGCCCGGCAGTGTCGATACCGAACTGCGGGAACATAATTCGGCAGCCGTCAAGCAGCAGCTCGCTGCCGCCTTCGGTGACATCGAACGGTTGCAAGCTCACGACATCGCCGATTCGGTGAGCTACATCGTCACCCGCCCGCGGCACGTGGCCATCGCGGAACTACTCGTCCGCCCCACCGAGCAGATCTGACGACCACACCGGATCATGAGCACATCGGCGAACCAGGCTGTGAGCGTGCGGCTCGAAGAGCTGCGCGTGCTGCTGGCCCGTCACGCCCGAGACGACGCGACCACCGCTATCGCGGATCTGTTGATCGGCCGGGAGGTGTCGGACACGACGCCACCGCCGTCCATGGCCGGTACGCGCATGACGCTGATCGCCCAGGGCTCAAAACGTCTCGCGTGCGGCGACCAGGTGTACGACTACCGCGCTGGGCAATGCCTCGTGGCATCCGTCGCCGTGCCCCTCAAGTGCGACTTCACCGATGCCACCCCGGAACGGCCCGTACTGGGCCTGTGCTTGCGCTTGCAACCCGCGGAGGTCGCCGAGATGATGGTGCAAGCCCCTCGCGGCACCGTTCCCGAGGACACGGATATCGCTTCGCCCGCGGTCGTCTTCGCCGACGCTTCCGTCGAACTCCTCGACGCCACCGTGCGGCTGGTGCGCCTACTCGACCAGCCACGTGACCGGGACGTGCTGGCTCCCCTCGTCAAACGGGAGATCCTGTGGCGCTTGATAACCGGCCATCACGGCCCCACGGTCCGGCGGATCGGTCTCACCGATCCCAGGTTCTCCCCGATCGCCGAAGCAGTGGAGTGGATTCGCCAGAACTACCGCGAGCCGTTTCGGGTCGACGAGCTGGCGGAGCGCATCGGAATGAGTCCGTCGGCCTTCTACCGGAACTTCCAGGCCATCACCCGAACCACACCCATCCAGTACCAGAAGCAGATCAGACTCCAAGAGGCTCGCCTAATGCTGGCAGCAAATCCCAAAGACATTGCCCGCATCGGATTTTTCGTGGGCTACGACAGCGCCTCTCAGTTCAGCCGGGAATACCGCCGCCTGTTCGGCGCGCCACCCAGCCAAGACGCGCTGCGGTTCGAACGGAGCGAGACATGACATGGAGCGAGATCGGCGCGGGCAAGTACCCGCGGTTGACCACGTACAAGAAGGATGGAAGCCCGGTCGCGTCGCCGGTCTGGCTGGCGGCACAGGATGACCGAATCGTGGTGGCCGCCAATGCCGATAGCTGGAAGATCAAGCACATTCGGCGCAACCCGAGCGTGACTCTGCAACTCTGTGATGCCAGGGGCGCTACGACAAGAGGAGACGTCGTCGACGGCCACGCCGAAATCCTGGACCCCGCCGCGACAATTCACGTGCGTGCGCTGATCCGCGAAAAATATGGTCTGCTGGGCACACTCGTCGCTTGGACGGGCAAATTCCGTCGTGGCCCGGACAACACCGTCGGCATTGCCATCACCACCTCCGCACCGCCGGTCCAGTACGACAGCCCATCTGATGCCTGACCTCCACCGCTTCGATCCCGAAATCGGCGGCGCGAAGACCATGTCGAAGGTGGTCGATCGCAGTGCAGTCGACAACCCGGATCTGCTGGATTGGTTTGCGGCAGTAGGCGTAACGCCGACTATCAGGTAAGCGTAGCCGGGTTCTGAGCCCTGTACTCCTCGGTACGGCTTCAGAAACGAATGGCGTGAATCGTTTGCGCTACAAAGGAATTCACGCTTCGTTGTGTCCGGAGGGGGACTTGAACCCCCACGCCCTAATACGGGCACTAGCACCTCAAGCTAGCGCGTCTGCCATTCCGCCACCCGGACCGGTGATGCTGCACAAGATTAGCGGAGAGATTGGCGGAAACGGAAATCGGGGCTGGGCCAGGCGAAATGGGGTGCGCGGGGGGAGGTTTGGGACTAGTGGAGGATGCCTGCAAGGTTGGCGTTCTTGATGGGGGTGTCCTTGTTGGCCTGGACTTGGCAGAGGCCCTGGACGGCAGCCATGGACAGGTCGACCTGGGTGCCGGCGGGCTCGTGGTCGCTGCCCGTCTGCTGCTTGATGAACTTGGTGATGGTGACGCGCTGGGTGTCCGCGTTCTGTGCGAGATAGTCGCTGCACTTGGTGTCGCCGCCCTTGTTCAGGGCCTTCTCGACATCCGAGCAACCCGAGAGCAGGGCGACGGCTAGTGCGGCGGCGGCCACGGCCGTCCATCGGGCGGTGTTCATCATGCGTTCCTCGTGGGTCGTGCGCGGCGGTGTCGGCCGCGCGATCGACCGCCACTGTAGATGGGTGCGACCGTTCGGCAATCGGGGCTGGACCCGGAGATCCGATCCGAATCGCTGTGATTTGCATCACATTTCCCCGCACATCGAGGGGGGTCGGCCTGGCATGGTGGGGACATGTCCCTGGCCTCCACCGAAACTATTCGGATCCTCGGCGCCCGCGAGCACAATCTGCGCAACGTCTCGATCGACATTCCCAAGAACAAGATCACCGTCTTCACCGGGGTCTCCGGATCCGGCAAGTCCTCCATTGTTTTCGACACCATCGCCATCGAATCCCAGCGGCAGCTCTACGCCACCTTCCCGGCCTTCGTCCTGAATTTCCTGCCGCGCTACGAACGCCCGCACGCCGAGGCCATCGAGAACCTCACCGCGCCGGTGATCATCGACCAGAAGGCGGTCGGTGGCGGGCCACGCTCCACGGTCGGCACCATGACCGACATCTACGCCCTGATCCGAGCCCTGTTCGCGCGCTTCGGTTCTCCGTCCACGGGATTGGTCTACGACTACTCCTTCAACACCCCGCAGGGCATGTGCACCGGGTGCGACGGACTCGGTGTGGCCATCACCGCCGACCCGGGCAAACTCGTGGACCGCACCAAATCGCTCAACGAGGGCGCACTACTGGTACCCGGCTACACCGTCGGCAGCGGCGATTGGCAGCTGTATGCCAACTCCGGCCGATTCGACCCGGACAAGAAACTCGCCGACTACGACGACGCGGAATGGCGCGACCTGCTACACGGCACCGGCGGCAAAGTGGAATTGTCTTTCGCGAAAGGCACCTGGAAAGCCAATTATGAAGGCCTGGTCGACAAATTCACTCGCACCCGGCTCAAGCGCGACACCTCGGGGCTGTCGGAGAAGACCCGCGAACAGATCCAGCGCTTCCTCACCGAGGGCGTCTGCCCGGCCTGCCACGGGGCGCGACTGAATCCGAAGGCCTTGGCCACCGCCATCAATGGACGCAATATCGCCGACTGGGCGCGGCTGCAGATCACCGATCTGATCGAGGTCCTCGGCGAGATCGACGACCCGGCCGCCGTCCCGCTGGCCGCGGCCACCCGGGTCGCGCTCGAACGTGTCGCCGCTATCGGGCTGGGCTACCTGAGCCTGGACCGCGCCACCTCGACCCTGTCCGGCGGTGAGGGCCAGCGCCTGAAGATGATCAAGCACCTGGGCAGCACGCTGGTCGGGATGACCTACATCTTCGACGAACCCAGCGTCGGCCTGCACCCGCGCGATGTCGGGCGGCTCAACCACATGCTGGAGGCGCTGCGGGACAAGGGCAATACCGTACTGGTCGTCGAGCACGATCCGGATGTCATCCAGATCGCCGACCACATCGTGGACGTCGGTCCGCGCGCGGGTGTCCACGGCGGCGAGGTCGTCTTCACCGGCAGTTTCGCCGAGTTGCGGCAGGCCGAGACCCCCACCGGCGCGGGATTGCGCCGCACCTTCCGGGTCAAGGAGAACTTCCGGCCCGCGACGGGCACGCTGACGGTGGCGAATGCCAACGCGCACAACCTGAAAGATGTCACCGTCGCCATTCCGACCGGCATCCTGACCGCCGTCACCGGTGTCGCCGGCTCGGGCAAGAGCAGCCTCATCCGCGACGAATTCCTGGTCCGCTACCCGGAATCGGTCTTCGTGGACCAGTCCGCCATCGCCGCGTCCTCCCGGTCCACGCCCGCCACCTACCTCGGGCTCATGGATCCGATCCGCAAGCTGTTCGCCAAGGCGACCGGCGAACCGGCCGGTCTGTTCAGCTTCAACTCCGACGGCGCCTGCACCGAATGCGGCGGCCGCGGCGTCATCATCACCGAGATCGCCTACATGGACCCGGTCACCACCCACTGTGAATCCTGTGACGGGCGGCGGTTTTCCGATCGGGTCCTCGCACTCACCCTGCGCGGCAAGTCGATTGCCGATGTCCTCGAGCTCTCCGCCGAGGCGGCCGTGGAGTTCTTCCCCGAGAAGACACTGAATGCCAAGTTGCGCACCATGAACGAGGTAGGCCTGGACTACCTGAGCCTGGGCCAGGCGATGAGCACCCTCTCCGGCGGCGAACGCCAGCGCATCAAACTCGCGACGCAGCTGCAGAACACCGGTACGGTCTACGTCCTCGACGAACCCACCACCGGCCTGCACATGTCCGATGTCGACACCCTGCTCACGCTCATGGACAACCTGGTCGAGCGTGGGAACACGGTCGTGGTCATCGAGCACAACCTGGACGTGGTCGCACACGCGGACTGGGTCATCGACCTCGGGCCCGACGGCGGCAAGAACGGTGGCGAGGTCGTGTTCACCGGTACTCCCGCCGAACTGCTCACCGACCCGGCCTCGCTGACGGGGGAGTACCTGCGCCGCTACAAGTCCGCCTGAGGAAGAGCGTCACGGGTACTGATCGTCCGCGGTACTTGCCGCCCGCCACGCCCTGGCTTCATTGGGATTGCCGCGGCGATTGAGGAGTTCGGCGAGACCGGCCATGGCCCGGGGGTCACCCTGGGTCGCGGCGGCGCGCCACCAATGCTCGGCCTCGGTGAAATCGCCCCGGCGATAGCGGAAGACGCCGAGGTCGTAGGCGGCGCCCGGATGACCGAATTCGGCTGCCTGCGTCCATAGTTGGCAGGCCTGCTCCTGGTCGCCGCGGCGCTGCATGGCCACGCCCAGCTCGTAGAGCGCGTGCTGGTAGCGGCTGGCATCGGTGGGCGGGGCCGGGGGCGGCGGGGTGGGGCCGATGGTGAGTTCCACGACCAGTTCACCGAAGTCGGGCGGGCCGACGCCGGTGCTGCAGTGCAGGACCGTCATGGCAGGTTCGCGGGCGATGAGCATGCCGTAGTTACCCGTCCAGGAGACGGTGGCCTCGGTGTCGTCCACCCAGACAGGGGTGAGGGTGATGGCGGCATCCGTCTCGGCAGGGCACACCTGTAGCTCGATGCCGCCCGACATGGCATCACTCCAGACGTCAACCCCCCTGAGCCGGCGGCCTTCCAGCAACACATGTCCGCGCTCCACGGCGAGCCCGATGCCCAGGCTGCGCACGCCGGGGCGCGGGGCGGCGCTGCGCAGGGTCAGCCGGACCATGGTGGGGGAGCCGCCGAGACCCTCCGAGTGCAGGGGGAAGACCTGCGCTCCGTTCCAGGTCACCGGGTCTGCGCTGTCGTATCGGTCCGCCAGTGTTGGTTCGGTCGTGCCCGGCTCGGCGTACGAATACGACCCCTTCATCTGCCCCGCCTTCCGCCGGTGCCCGGTGATATTCGGGGCTACCGTAGTACCGATGCCACCTTCTGCGTCCCGGATTTGCCAGGTCCGCGATCCAGCAAACTCCTGGTCGCATGACCGGCATCTTTCCGGGCGTCCGACCGGTGCCCGGTGTACCGATTTCGCCGATCGATCGACGTGGCGGCCACGTCCACGCGGTGTGTCGTTCTTGCGGACGGCCTGGTGTCATGTTGAATCGTCGGCGACGTACCAGCGAACGAGTGAAAGGTAAGGACATATGGCTCTGCCCACCATGACCCCCGAACAACGCTCCGAGGCGCTGGCGAAGGCCGCGGCGGTTCGTAAGGCCCGCTCGGAACTCATCGCGCAGGTCAAGAAGGGGTCGGTCAGCCTCGCCGAGGTGCTCAAGCGCGCGGACAAGGAGGACCTGGTCAAGAAGACGAAGGTGGCGGCGGTCATCAAGGCGCTCCCGGGCATCGGCCCGGTCAAGGCGGCCAAGCTGATGGACGAGGCCGAGATCCCCGCGGACCGCCGGATCGGCGGCCTGGGTTCCCGGCAGCGTGCCGCGCTGCTGGAGGCGCTGAAGGCTTGAGATCGGGGGGTGGCCTGCCGGGTCGCGAACCGGCCCGGCGGCAACCACTCCCACCGCCTCCGAATCCTCGGTGAACATGCAGGACATCGACCGATTTGGTCCAGGCGGTCCAATCCGATAACCTTGCTGAGCATCACCGGTCCGGGTGGCGGAATGGCAGACGCGCTAGCTTGAGGTGCTAGTGCCCGTATTAGGGCGTGGGGGTTCAAGTCCCCCTCCGGACACAGTCAGTAGGCCCACGGGCGGTTTTGGAGCAGTTTCCACCAAAACCGCCCTTTTTCATGGTCACAGCCCGCCGAGGAAGTCGACCATCTGCCGAATCTTCTCCCGGCTCATCCTGTGGTCTGCAACGGATTTCGCCTCGATCGTGGCGATTTGCGCGGGTACCGAGGTCCAGCCTCCGCACCGCGATCGAACCCCGAACTGAAACACCTCTCACAAAGTGCGAATTCCGTACTGCGCCTGCCGAGTTCGGTGATCACCGTATCGAACTCGGGTCATCCGGGCGCGCGTGGCGGCGGCCGAGACGAAGCACGTGTTGACAGCGCGACGGCGAGCCTCATAAACTCGATATCGATTTGAGTTCGACAAAAATCAGGGCCGGGTTCCGGCCCTGATTCATCGCCGAGGTCACCGGAACGACGTGGCGTCCACGGCGGCGGAGATATGTCGACCACCGGCCCCTCGAGGGCGTGGCAGGTAGTTGTGCGCCGCTGGCAGTTCGCGAACACCACGACACCGAGGTGGTCAACCCAATCGAGAGTCAGGAGTTGATATGACTGCGCACGAAGAGACCGCAGAGGTAGTTGTCGTCGGCGCCGGGATGGCGGGATTGATGGCAGCGACCACGCTGGCGCCGACGACCGATGTGGTTGTCCTCGAGTCCACCGACCGCACGGGCGGACGAGTCGACACCGTCCGTAAGGGCGATTACTGGATCAACGTGGGCACTCAGTTCACCGAAGGCACCGGCGCGCTGATCGATGCCCTGAACAAGCACGGCATCGAGATGGGTTCGCTCGCAGGCAAAAGCGTCGCGCTGTACCTCAATGGCGGGCTGGTCGACACCGCGAATCCCCTCGCGCTCATGTTCCGTACGAAGATGACGATGATGGATCGTCTCGGCATGGCCATCGTCGGTGCGCGCATTCTCGCCGTCATGCCGTTCCTGGAGTCGCAGAGCCGAATCGCGCAACGGGTTCGCGCCAAGCTCGACACCAGGCTGGCGTCGTATCTACTCCAGGGCGTCCGCTCCGAGCTGGCCGGCGAGGTCGTCCGGTCGTGGTCGGCGCAGTGGATGGGATGCGAGGCGGAGGAGACGGCCGCGACCCAGTTCGTCACGTCCGTGGCGATCGCGTTGGCCGACCCGGAGAAGATTCCGAACTTCTCGCTGCCGGTCGGTGGCAACCAGACTTTGACCGATGTACTGGCGGAAGACCTCGGCGGTCGGATCCGGTTGAACTCGGTGGTGCGATCGGTACGCCAGGACGGCGACGGCGTCGTCGTCGACTACCTCGATGGTGACCGTCCGGCGAGGATTCGGGCAGAGCGCGCGATCGTGACCGCGCCCGGCGATATCGCCGAGCGGATCATTCCAGACCTCCCGCAGCGGTACCGCGTCGCTTTCAACGACATCACATACGGCCGGTACGTAGTGGTCGGGTTCTTCACCGAGGAAGTGGGGCCGCAGCGCTGGGACGACTTCTTCGGCGTCTCGACGCCGCAGTTGTCGTTCCAAGCGATGTTCAACCACGCCGCGGCGATGCGCAAAGGTGGCGATCGAAAGCCAGGCGGAGCACTGGCCTGTTTGGCCGGCGGGGCTCAGGCCGACGCATTGCTGGACCTGCCCGACGAGGAAATCCTGTCGCGATTCACGAAGGACCTGCTCACCGTTTTCCCCGAGCTGGACGGGAAGCTGGGCAACGGCGTTGTGCGGAAGCACCATCGGGTCGTCCCGTTCTGGGCGCCCGGCCGCAGGAACTCGCTTCCGACGTTGCGGAATCCGCTCGGATCGATATACCTCGCGGGCGATTATCAGCTCGATCTGCCGTCGCTCGCCGACGCGGCCGCGTCGGGTGAGCAAGCGGGGAAGGCCGTACTGGCGAGCCTGAGCCGGCGACGATAGTCGAGGCCGCGATCGAGAGAACACAGGGACATTCCGGACGCCACGACGGTAATACCGCACTCGGCGGTCACCCGCCGGCCGGCCGGGTTCCCAAACTCTCAGGCCGGTACACCTAGGTCGTCACAGCCGTCACCGTCGCCAGCGCGGCGGCACCCGGTACCCGCGGCCCGGGTCGAGGCCGTGGATCTCCTTTCCAGGGCGTCCATGAAGTCGAGGATGTCCGTGCTGAACTCCTGACCGGGGACCAGTACCGGGAATCCCGGCGGATACGGAGTGACGAAGGTGGCCGATACCACCGGCTGCCCGGTGCCGAGCCGCTCGCGGACCTGGTCGGCGGGCAGGTACTCGCATCGGTCGTCGTCGTAGGCCAGGTAGCGCTCCAGGTCCGCCACCTCGGTTCTCGCGTCCGGGCCGAGCGCCGCCAGCCACCGCGCGGTATCGGCGATGTGCCACCAGATGTCGTTCCGCAACTGCGCGACACTGTTGTACGCCGACAGCTCCCGCCTGGGAGGCATTGTCATCAGCGTTTCCTTCCGCTGCGTCATCGGCCGGCACCGCCTGTCGCTATTTCCGGTTCAGCTGCCAATCCGGCGGCAGCCCCTGGACTTTCGCGTCGGTGCCGCACGCCTCGATGGACACGGTCGCCGGACCCAGGCGGAGGTCCGTGAGCCGGATGACGCCCGCCCGGTCGGGCAGGCGCGGCGCGATGGTGAGGGTGCGCCCGGGGACGTCGGGCATCAGCCCCAGGAACGATCGCATGAGCAGCAGGGGCGCCGCGCTCGCCCACGCCTGCGGGGAGCACGAGGTGGGATACGGCACCGGGGAACTGAAATCGGAGCGCGCGAAGCCGCAGAACAGTTCGGGCGGCCGGGCCCCGAATTCCAGGATGGCCTCGAGCAGTCCGCTCGCGAGTTTCACACTCAGGTCCAGCGCACCGGGGATGTGGCCGTAGCGCATCAGACCGGCCACCGCGATGGCCGTATCGTGCGGCCACACCGAACCGGTGTGATAACCCATGGGATTGAAGTGACGAGCAGTGGAAGACAGTGTGCGCAAACCGAATCCGCTGTTCAGGTCCGCCGCGCCCAGCCGCTCGATCAGTTCGGCCGCGCGTTCGTCGGGCACGATGCCGGTCCACAGGCAGTGGCCGGGATTGCTCGATCCGACATCGACCGGCTGCTTCGAGCCGTCCAGCGCCAGGGCATAGCAGCTGCTCTTCGGCATCCAGAAGGACTCGTCGAAATGGGCTTTGAGGTCGGCGGCCTGCGTGCGCAGCCGCTCGGCGAGGGCGTGGTCGCCGGCCTCCTCGGCCAGTTCGGCGCGGCCGATCCGGGCCGCGTAGACGTAGCCCTGCACCTCGCACAGGGCGATCGGCGGGTCGGCCAGGCGGCCGTCGGCGAATCCGATCGCGTCCCAGCTGTCCTTCCACCCCTGGTTGGCGAGGCCGCGGTCGGTCTTGCGCCGGTACTCGACGAAGCCGTCGCCGTCGAGGTCGGCGTCGGTGTCGATCCAGGTCAGCGCCGCGTCGGCGGCCGGCAGCAACTCCTGTACGGCCGCGGCGCCGATACCCCAGCGACGGCATTCGGCGAGCAGCATCACGAACAGGGGGGTCGCGTCGGCGGTGCCGTAGTAGACGGTGCCGCCGAGCACCCGATCACTGCCGGGACCGTAGCGCCGCTCGTGCATGATGCGGCCGGGTTCCTCCTCGGTGAGCGGATTCGACTCGGTGCCTTGGAGTTTCGCCAGCTGGCGCAGTGTGCCCAGGGCCAGGTCCGAATCCAGCAGCAGCGCCATCCACGAGGTGAGCAGACTGTCGCGGCCGAACAGGGCCATGAACCAGGGCGCGCCGGCGGCCACATAGGAGGTGCCGTCGGCGGGATCGTCGAGGCGCAGCGCGCCGAGGTCGGTTTCGGTGCGCTGCAGGATGGCGTTGAGCCCGGCGCCGCTCGCGGTGAGGGTGGTGGTGGAGGCGCGCCAGCGGCGGATCTTGTCCGCCGGGCTGTATTCGTCGTTGTCGTCGAAGTTCATCGGGACGGCCCGATGGTCGTTGATCGGCTGGCAGTGCACCACCGTCTGCCAGCTACCCTTTGCCGGGACCAGCACCTGCCAGGTCAGCGATCCGGGCTGAACCTCGGGGTCCTCGCTGGCGGTGATGATGACGCCACGACCCTGCTGACTGCGGTCGGTGAAGCGCAGCGCCTGCTCGGTGGCGGCCGACTCACTGCCGCCACCGCCCGCCCGGCCCTCCTTGACCGCGAACAGGTCCGCGAAGTCCGCCTCGGCATCGAGAACCACGGTCAGAGCGGTGTCCTCGTCGCCGAGATTGAGCACGCTGATGATCTCCTGCATTCCCTCACCCACGACGCGACGGCGCTGGACCAGCACCGTCGCGTCGGCGATACCGTGCGGTGGCGGTTTCCGAGCCACGAATCGCGCCCGGAAGGGTTCGCGCACCACCACCGAAAGCTGTTCCGGCGGAAGACCGTCCACGCGCAGCTCCCATCGGGTCAGGATGCGCGTGTCCCGGTAGTACAAACCGTGCGCGGTGCCGGGGTGAAGGTCCCCGAGGCGGTCGGACAGGCAGAAGGTTCCGGCCTCGACGAGGGTGATCAAACCGGCGCCACCCTCGATGAGAACGGGTGGGCCGGCATTGAATACGCTCACGGGCGACCGCCCGGCGCAGGGCTGCTGAGGATCGGGGTCCCCGCGGGCACCCGCATCCGGACGGCGGTTCGCGACGCCCGTTGCGCCGCCATCTCGATCGCCCGGTGATAGGCCGCCTCGTAGCCCTGCGCGAACAGGTCCGTGGCGAACAGCCTTTCGACACGCTCCCGGCAGGCGTAGGGGTCGATCTCATCGGCGCGGGCGATGTATCCGGGTAGTTCGTCGGGATCGTCGCAGATCCATCCGGTCACGCCATGTTCGACGACCTCTTCCACCGCACCGCCGCGCAGCGCGATCACCGGTGTGCCACAGACCATGGCCTCGATCATGACAATGCCGAAGGGTTCTTCCCACCGAATCGGGAACAAAAGGCAGCGCGCGCCGGCGAGCAGATGCCGTTTCGCGGTCGCGTCGGCCTCGCCGAACACATCGTCGCTCTCGGTGAGCAGCGGCTCGATGTAGTTGTCGAAGAACTCGTGCTCGGGCGGCTCGTTGAGCTTGCCCGCCAGGACCAGGCGTACACCGGCGGAGTGTGCGGCCCGGAGCGCCAGGTGGGGTCCCTTGTAGGGCGCGTAGCGGCCCAGGAACAGGGCGTAGTCGAGCTTTTCGGTGCGGAATGGCCATTCCGAGGGGCGGATCGCGTTGTGTACGCGGCCGATCCAGTTCAGATCCGGCGCGAGCGCGCGCTGCCGGTCGCTGATCGCCACGAGCCGCACACTGTGATCGAGCGATTGGTAGTAGTCGTGCATCTCGGGGTCGACCGGACCGTGCACAGTGACGACGGTGGGAATCCCGAGCCCCCGGTACGCGGCCGCGTTGGCCGGGCCGGCGAAGGTGTGATCGTGCACGACGTCCACCGGGTCCTCGGCGTGCAGTGCCTCGATGATCTGCCAGGTCTTCATGGCATTGACGATCTCCGGGTACGGCTCGCCGAGCCGCTTGGACTGGATCTCGTCCCAGACCCGGACGAATCGGGCCTTCGTACCGGCGTGGCCGGCGCCGAGCAGCGTGACGCGGTGACCCTGATCGACCAGCTCATCGGCCAGCGTGGCGACCACAGCCTCGATACCGCCGTAGCCGACCGGTGGGATGTCGAAATACGGTGGAGCGGCGAGAACGATATGCAGCGACCGCTTCCGGGAATTGACCGCGCCGAACACAGCGGAGTTTTCGGGCTGAAGCTGCAGAAAGTCGAAGGCGTTCTCGAGTGAGGCATCGCACGTAAGTTCGCTACTCATTTCGAAACTCCTCGTCGTGAGTTGAACTGAGCCAAACCCTCGTATACGTTGCCACGAACGACGCTGGTCGGCAAGTGATGTTCGTCCGATTTGGGCGGTCGCAATTCAAAAGTTATGTCGATGGTTTATCAGCTCGAATTTCGGGTATCCTTATCCACCCATCGAGTATGAAATGCATTTGCACCGTGAGGGATTCGCGAATCTCGGCAGTAGCGCTCGGCGAGAATCCTTTTCTACCGACTCACTCCGCAAGCACCTCGGGGAATCCGAACAATGCGACCAGCGCCGGGTCGTGGAACGAGATGACACCGCGAACACCGGCGGCGGTCGGAGCCAGGACCACGATGCCGTGGCCGCGGAGCACGCCATCGGTGTCCCGGTGATACTCGATCGCGGCGGGCTGGCGGTTGGCCGTGGTGGGTAGCATCCGCCAGTCGCCGGGCCGGCCCATCACGTAGGTGTCGAGCATGCGGATGCAGTTCACCCGGCCCGCCTGCCAATCGCGGAACGGGGTCGCCTCCAGCGTCGCGTCGGCGCGCAGCACCCGTTCCAGGAGAGCGGCATCGGCGTGCTCGAAGGCAGCGATGTAGCCGTCGAGCAGTGCCCGCGCCCGGCGGTCGGATGGTTCGAGCAATTCCTCTGGCCCCGAGGGCAATTCGTTCAGGCGGGCGCGGGCCCGCTGCAGGCCGCTCTTGACCGCCGCGGTGGTGGTGCCGAGGATTTCGGCGGTCTCGGCGGCGGAGCAGGACAGGATCTCGCGCAGGATGAGGATGGCGCGCTGGCGGGCGGGGAGATGCTGGAGGCTCGCGATGAGGGCCAGGCGGAGTGACTCGCGGGCGACCACCGCGGCGGCCGGATCATCCGCGGCCGGAGCGATCCATTCGCCGGGGCATGGTTCGAGCCACGAAACCTCGCCCGGCGCAACGCGACTCGGCGCTCCCTCGGACCCGTCGCCGGGACCGCCCAGGCCCGAGGGCAGTACTCGGACGCGGCGCGGCTCGAGCGCCGACAGGCAGACATTGGTGGCGATCTTGTACAGCCAGGTCCGCATCGAAGCGCGGCCCTCGAAAGCGGCGTAGGAGCGCCAGGCGCGCAGGTATGTCTCCTGGACCAGGTCTTCGGCGTCGTGGGCCGAGCCGACCATGCGGTAGCAGTGCGCCAGCAGTTCCCGGCGGAACCGCTCGGTTTCGGCGGCGAAGCGGCTCCGATCGGCCGCCTCCGCCAGGTGCGCCGTCATGCGGCGAGTTTAGGCTGCCGCCGGGCTGCGGAATGGCTACTTGTCATGGGCTGTCTCTTTCCGGATCGTGTCCCCGCTGATCGGGTCCTCGCCCATTACGACCGGTGCGGCGGTCCGAAGGAATCGAAACCCAGGTCAGCGGGTATCCGGAATGGTCAGGGCAGCAGGGCCAATTTGCCGATGGTGGCGCGGGATTCCATTTCCGCGAGGACCTTCGGGCCGTCGGCGAGATCATGGGCGGTGGGTCTGCTGGGGGCGAGAACACCCGCTGCGATGAGCGCGAACATTTCGGCCATGATCTCGCCGAAAACGTGGGGAGCGGCCTGGATCAGCACGCCGATATTGAGGCCGATGAGGTGAATCTGGTGCTTGTACACCAACTCCCAGTTGGTGATGGCGCTGTCGCCCCCTGCCATGCCGTAGACGACGACCCGTCCGGTGACCCGTTTGGCCGCGGCGAGGCTCTCGGTGAAGGTGGCGCCACCGGCGGATTCGAGCACCAGGTCGGCTCCGGCGCCGCCGGTCAGTTCCAGCACCTCGGCGGCGAGGTGCTCGGACCGTGAGTCCAGCATGTGGTCGGCACCGAGTCTCCGCACGATCTCGTGTTTGCCCGGCGAGGCGGTGGCGATGACGGTCGCACCGTAGTGCTTGGCCATGGCGACCGCGGCTTGGCCGGTTGCGCCCGCTGCGGCATGGATCAGCACCGTCTCGCCAGTGGCTATGCGGCCCAACGGTTTCAACGCGGCGAGCGCGGTTGGCCAGTTTACGACCAGTCCGAGTGCCTGCTCGGCGGTCCACCCGGACGGGATCGGCACGGCCGAGACTGCGGGCAGCACCGCGTATTCGGCGAATGCTCCGGCCCCGACGCCGACGACGCGGTCCCCCGAAAGCGGCTCGGCCACGTCGTCTCCCGCCGCGACGACCTCACCGGCGGCCTCGAACCCCGCCGTGTACGGCGGCCGCGGTCCGCCCAGGAATGTTCCGTGGGCCTGGGAGATATCGGCGAAATTGACTCCGGCGGCGGCGACCCGGATCAGTACCTCGCCCGGACCGGGAACCGGTACCGGCGCGTCGGTGATCAGACGCAGGTCCTGCGGGCCCCGCAGCGAGGTCTGCCGCAGGGCCCGCATGGTGGTGGGAATGGTCATGGCGATCAGCACTCCTTCTCGGTTTGTCACCAGGTAGACCGCCGCCACGGGAGAAAGGAATCGGCCGCCGGAATCGGTCAGCCGATCGGCGTGACCGCGGGCATGGTGAAGCGGCCCGACAGGATGTCGGGGCCGGGGACGTAGGAGCGGGCGAAGAGGATGAACGGGTGGCCGGCGGCCGGGGCGGGCAGCCAGTTCGCGCGGCGATCGGGCTGCGGCGTCTGCGGTTGGATCCAGATGTCGATGCTGCCGTCGGGGTTGGTGACGACTCCCGGTGTGTTGCCCGCGATTTCGTAGCGGTTGATCGGGTTGGGGGTCAGGAACTGGCCTGTCGGCTGGACCTCGTAGAGCGATACCGACCAGAACGCGTGGGAGGGAATGCCGCCCGGCGGCAGGTGCAGGGTGTAGGCGGTGTTCCCGGTCATCGGTTGTCCCGCACCGTCGGTGAAGGTGATCCAGTAGTTGGCCTCTTCGCGCCGCAGCCCGAGCATGCCGGTGCCGCTGCCCAGCGCCAGGGCGCGCTGCGCGTGGTCGCGCTGGTCGGTGGTGCCCAGCAGGGATCCGGGCGGGCTGTAGTCGATCCAGCCCTTGGCCTTCGCGGTCTGTGCGGCGTACTGCTTCATGTAGGCGCCGAGCTGTGGAAACAGCCTGCGCCAGGCGTCTTTCGCCGATTGCGGCAGGCGGTCGAAGCCGCAGTCGGCGCCGCAGATGCCGACCCGACGAAGCGTGTCGAGCAGGGGACGGTCGGCAGCGGGTGGGGGATCGAGGGTCAACATCTGGTTCACCACGGCCAGGTAGTTCTCCGGGTCGCCGGGAACCGGCTGGACGCGGGCGGTCGGCTCGGTCGTGGTGGGCTGTAGGGGCGTGAAGGTGAACCCGTCCCGTACAGCATTGACGGCGGCCTGATCGGCGGGGCCCGTGGTCTGGACCCGCACGTTGACATAGACGTCGTTGGTGGGCGCGTGCACGACCGAGACGTCTTGGGGCGCTTGGCTGTTCCACTGTGGTCCGACCAGCAGATAGCGCTGGGCGCCGCTGCCGGTGGTGCGCGGGCCCGCGTAGAAGAAGGTGTTGGAGTAGAAGTCGATGAGGGTCAGCACGTAGTAGCGGCTGCCGGTGTCGGGGGTGTCGAGAAAGACCGGTCCCAGCGAAAGATCGGTCCACGCAGTCGAATACAGCGCGTCGACCAGCGGCGCGTTGGCCCAGGTGTCCTGCGGCCCGGCCACGGCGCGGGAGTGCGCGAAGTGATCGAGCGTGGTGCTGGTGCGGCCTCCGGTGGTCTCGAGCGCGTTCCATCGCAGCTGCGAGAGGAAGTACAGCGGGAACGCGTAGTCGTAGGCCGTGCGGATCGCAGTGTCCGTGTCGGCCGGCGCGGCCGGGCCGGAGGTGGTCCCGCAGGCCGCCAGTGCCGCGGTGACGACGATTCCGGTCAGTGCCCGTGCGGTGCGAGCGGAGAAGGCGCGGTTGCCTCGGACAGGTCTCATGGAACCCTCCTCGATAGATCCGAACTGTAAGGCGACTGCCTTAAGGCGTATGCCTCGAGAGGTCGGCTTGTCAAAGGCTGGTCTGATCCCTGAGCCTGGGCATTGACATCCGATCGGGAGGTCCACCCCAGATTTCGAGAGTCCCGCTGACCGGGACCTATGCCATCGCTCAGCGGCAGCGGCGTTGCCAACGAGCCGTTCGTACCCAACATGCCTGCGGCCAAATAGTTCTCACGGTCCTGGCCCCCGGGCCAGGTGCGCCTCGCTCGGGGACCGGGATCGGATCACTACGATGTCGGAGTGTCAGACGGCCCATCCACCAGGCAGATCCTGGCTTCGACCGCATTGCGCATGTTCGCCGAGCGCGGCATCGACGCGGTGTCGCTGCGTGAGCTCACCGCGGCCGCCGGTCAGCGCAACAAGACTGCCGCGCAATACCATTTCGGTACCAAGGAACAGCTGGTCCGGGAGATCTTCGAACAGCACACCGGGCAGGTGAATCTGCGCCGCTGGGAGCTGCTCGCCGAACTCGGCCACGACAGCCGCCGCCTCGGCGTCGCCGAACTCGCCGACGCTCTGATCCGCCCGCTCGCCGAGCAGGCCATCCGCCCGGACGGCCACTATCTGCGTTTTCTCGCCCAGGTCTCCACGCCCCCGTGGGTTTACGCTCTGACCCAGGCCGATCCCGCCGTCACCGACAGCGTCCGGGCCGTCCTGGCTGCCCTGGCCGAGCGGCTCACCCGCATTCCGGCCCCGGTGTTGCGCACCCGCCTGTCGTTCAGCATGATGCTCGCCGTCCGTGCCCTCGCCGGTCTCGAACACGCCGCCCCGGCCTCCGACGATCCGCGCACTGCGTTGTTCACCACCAACATCGTCGACGCCACCGTCGGCATGCTCACCGCCCCCGTCTCGGGCACCGCCGCCGACCTCCTCACCGAGCTGCCCGATAACCCGTCGGACCCGGCGTGGCCGTGGGAGATTCTGATCGGCGCGGCCAGCGGCGACTAGCTGATCGTGGTTCCGCGCCGGATCCACCGGATCCCGGTGGGGTAGCGCCCGCGGTTTATGACGCGGTCGGCCATCGGCTCCGAACATGCTGGGGCGCAGGATGTCTGCCCGCTCTGGTCAGGCGATGGTGGCGGGTTCGCGGAGTGGGGTCAGGGCGTGGGTCCAGGCCAGGAGTTCGCCGGTCACGAAGATGAAGGCGTCGCAGGAGCCGACGTGCTCGGCGAAGCGGCGGGTGTGCGGGTGCCGTCCGGGGGTGCGGGCCGCCGGGACGGGTTCGTCCAGCAGCGGGAGCTGGTGATCCTGCAGATCGATCAGCTCGAATTCGGCTGTCTCGCCTGCATGTTCGGTGGCGATGGCCTGCACCCAGCGGGCCACTTTCTCGCCGTTGCGGCCGGGCCGGGTGCTGCCGATGATGATGCCGATTCTGGTCATGTCGATTACTCCTCGGGTGGTGACGACTCGACGACCCAAGGTGCCGCCGAGCCCACGCGTTGTGACATCCCGGCGCAGTGATGTGCGTCACTCGCCTGGGGTGCGGGGCCGTGCGGGCTGCCGGACGGTTTCCCCGCGAGAGCGGTTCAGCTCACCCAGCCCTCGAATCGGCACGTGCCCTGGGATTTCGACGATCGAGCGGATGGCGATCGTTCCGAAAGATCTGCGCTTCAGTTCAGTGCCGCAACCCGAAAGCGCTGGCACTCTTGCCTTCAGCGCGCGGGCCGGTCATCTCGTCCGCCCGTAGCATCAGGGCAGGCCAGGCAACATTCTTGTGCCGGAAGGCATTCGGGCACTCGGAGCCGCAACCGGTTACTGACAACAGTCCTGACGATTGTCCCAGTCGTGTGTATGGTCGGAAGGGCATGTTTCACAATGGGGAGTGCCAGGGCTTCATGAGTAGTCAACGACCGCTATCGTCCTTCGAGTTCAAGCATTTCGACCCCGACGCCCGCTGGGGCGACGTGCCGAAAGCCGGTGTGCCGCTGTTCGTCGCGACCACGGTGCGCGGTGAGATCGATCCCGACGTCATGCGCAGGGTGCTGGCGGAATTGGCCGCCGACCACGCGCTGCTGCGCGCGGTAATGGTCAACGAGCCCGGCAGTGAGCCGGTCTTCCGGGTTCGCGAGGAGTACCAGCCCCCGCTCGAGGTCACCGAGTGGGGACCCGACGGCTACCAGCGGCTTGTCAACATCGAACAGGACTGGAGCACCGGCCTTTTCAAGGCTCACGTGCTGCGTGAGGGCGGTCTCGACCAGATCGTCCTGATCATGCACCACGGCATGTGCGATGGACGGTCGGCGCTGGCGCTGCGCGACGACATGTGGCAGCGCTACGGCACCCAGCTGGCGGGTTCGCCACTGCCGCCGTCGAATTCGGACAACGAGCTGGTCGACGGTATCGATACGTTGCTGGCGGGCAGTGTCACCGAGGCCGAGGTCGACGAGTTGGTCGCGATGCTGCGCGGTATCGCGGCTGCCGGTGACGCGGTGCCCGCGCCACTCGAGCTGCCCCGTGACGGCGACGGCGTCGGCGACCCGGTGGGCCGGTTCGCCACCCAGCGCATCGAGGTGGACCCCGAGCAGAGCGCGGCCTTCTTCGGTGTCGCACGCGCGCAGGGGGTTTCGGTCAACAGCCTGGTCACCGGCATGGCCATGGTCGCGGTGCGCAGCCAGCTCGAGGCGGATTCCGGGCCGGTACCGATGGTGTTCGGGCACGCGGTGGATCTGCGCGCCTCGCTCGCCGAGCCGATCCCGCAGTCGACGCTGCTCAATTGCGCGGGTGGGGTGGCCACCCCGGTCTTCGCCGCCGCCGACACCGATCCGATCGAGTTGGCCAAGGCGACGGAGGTGGCCATGCGCGCCGCCCTCGACGCCCGGTTCCCGGCCCTGTTCATGCGGGCCTCGCAGCGCGCGTTCGACCCGGAGACCGCCGCGATCTTCGGTGCGCAGCCCACGCTGGGTATGGCGAATCTCGGTGTGGAACAGACGCCTTCGATCCCCGGCGGGCTCGAATTCGTCTCCGATGAGGCGTTCGGCATGGCCAAGGGCATGCCGCCGAAGCTGACCGTGTGGACCGTCGCCGAGCGGCTCGTCATTCACGTCAACTACGACACCACCCGCAACAGTCACGCCCTGATGGGCCGCGTGACCGAGGCGATCCGGGACCAGGTCCGTCGCATCTGCGACGCCGACGCGGATCGTGGCTGACTCGCGGCCGGACGCGCCATGAGAGTTGCTGTCAGTCAAGAGAAGTGCATCGCAGCCGGTCACTGTGTGCTGCGTGCCGACCAAGTCTTCGACCAGCGCGACGACGACGGTGTCGTCGTGCTGCTCGACGAGAATCCGGCGCCGGAGCAGGCCCCGGCCGTGCGAACGGCCGCCGAATTCTGCCCAGCGCAAGCCATCCAGATCGAGGATTGACCCGAACATGCCTGAGTCCAGCACCGAGGCCCCCGCCGAGCCGACCTTCTATCCCGGTCGCCGCGCCGCGAGCTGCCCGTTCGCGCCCGCCGCGGAGATCCGCGAACTCGCCGCCGCCGGCCCGATCTCCAAGGTCCGGACCTGGGAGGGCAAGCAGCCGTGGCTGATCACGGGCTACACCGAGGCGCGCGAGCTGTTCGCCGACGCCCGCGTCAGCGCCGACAACCACCACCCCTCCTACCCGCACATCCACGAGGGGATGAAGACGGTCGCGGAGATGAGCCCGCGCACCATGTTCAACACCGACGGCCAGGAGCACGCCCGCTACCGGCGCATGCTGGCCAAGCCGTTCACCCCCAAGCGGCTCGAGGCCATGCGGCCCAATATCCAGAAGCACATCGACGAGACCATCGACGCCATGCTGGCGCAGGGCAACTCGGCGGACCTGATGAGGGCGCTGGCGCTGCCGGTGCCGTCGCTGATGATCTGCGAACTGCTCGGTGTCCCCTATGAGGACCATGCGTTCTTCCAGGAGGCCACCGAACTCGGCTTCGGCGGCAATGCCACCGCCGAGGAGCAGCAGCAGTCGACGCTGGAGATGCTCGGCTACCTCAACAAGCTGGTCGAGGCCAAGACCGAGAACCAGGCCGAGGATCTGCTCTCCGATGTCGCCGAACTGGTGCGCGACGGTGAGCTGCAGGTGTGGGAGGCCGCGCTGCAGACGGTCGGCATTCTGGTCGCCGGGCACGAGACCACCGCGAACATGATCTCGCTGGCCGTCATCGCACTGCTCGACCGGCCCGAGCAGCTGGCGATCATTCGCGACACCGACGACCCGCAGGTGCTCGGCAATGCGGTCGACGAGCTGATCCGCTACATGACCATTGTCGACACCGGGCTGCGGCGGGTCGCCATCGAGGACATCGAGGTCGGTGGTGAGGTGATCCGCGCGGGCGACCCGATCGTGTTCGACCTGGCCACCGCGAACTGGAACCCGGAGGTCTTCGCCGAGCCGGGCACCCTGGACCTGGCGCGCTCGAATGCCGCGCAGCACTTGGCCTTCGGCTCGGGCCGACACCAGTGCATCGGTCTGCAGCTGGCGCGCATCGAGCTCGGCATGGTGCTGCAGACGCTGTTCCGGCGGGTGCCGGGGCTGCGCCTGACCGTGCCGACCGAGGAGATCGATTTCAAGTACGACGCGATGGTGTACGGGGTGCGGTCGCTGCCCGTCGCATGGTGATGCGGTGACCAGTGCCCTGCCATCAGGGCAGGGCATGCAGCCAGAGTCTGCTGCGGTCGGCCTCGGTGGTGGCCAGCAGCAGGGCGGCGGGCAACGCGATCATGCGAGCCCCAGGGGCGCTCACCGGCAGGGAAATCTGGTGCCATTCAGTGCAATTCGGCGTCATCGACGCCAGCTGCACCACGTGGTCGAGCGCCACGAGACCCAGGACGCGCGACGCGGTCGGCAGGACCTGCAGCACGTCGACCGTTGACGCGCCCGGACCGGGCACGGCGTCGGCCTCGGCCGACGGCCAGCACAGCACGTGTGGTGTGGCGCCGATGGATTGGCCGAGCACCGTGCAGCCGGCACTGCCGCAGCCGACGCGCGCGGCGACGGCATTCGCCCCGGGCAGCTCGTGACGCTGCCATCCGAGGCCGTCGGGCGAGGTCCACACCAGTGGCCGAAGGATGTTGTCGCGCAAGGTCTCCCCGACGATGACGAAGCCCTGCGCGCCGGTGCCGACCCCGGCCGCGCCGGTCTGTTCGCCGGGTGCGGACGACAGCGCCGGATCGTCCGCGTGGCGTTGCCAGTCGGCGCCGTCGGCGGAGGTCCAGAACGCGGCGCCGTAGCGGCCGTTGTCGCCGTCCCAGCCGCCCACCAGCAGATCGGTGCCGCCGCGCGCGGCCGCCGCCGTCACCGCAATGGCGTGCGGACCGCCGAACATCTCCATGGCCTGGGTGTGTTCGGTGAGGCCCCGGCCGTCGCCGCTCCAGATGGTCATGCGCGGATTGCTGTGCGCGCCACCGAAAGCCTGACCCAGCACCACGGTGTGCGTGCCGGTGCCCGCCGAAATCAGTTCCGCCAGTGCGCCGTACGGGCTGTCGGGCCGGACGGGGACAGATGTCCAGCGCGTGCCGTCGGGGGAGGACCAGGCGGCCGGGGCGCGTCCGTCGCCGGCCGGGATCGAGCCCAGTGCCAGCACGCCGCCCGCGATCGGCGCGAACTCCAGCACCCGCGCCCCGTGCTGCGGCAGTGATACCTCGCGCCAGGGCGAATCCGATGGCCGCGCAGCACACCCGGCCGCCAGCACGAGAACAGCGACCAAGACGATTGACCACCTCATTGGGACAGGGTGTCAGACCGATCCGGCGATTTGTCGGTTGTGCGCGTTTCCCGCGGGACTCGAACCGCCGCGCCGAGGCAAATCCGGGCCGCACACCGGACGGCGTGTGACGATCTCTCCTCGTGGCTGCTGTCCGGTTCACACGGATATGGATGCTGGTGGCGCTGGTGACGGCGCTGCTCCCACTGCATGCGCACGCCGATCCCATCTCGGATCTGCTGAATCCGGCACACGATCCGGCCAGCGTGCTGCCGTCGCCACCGACCGACCCCTTCTTCACGCCCGGGCCCGGTTTCGAGGCCCGCCCGCCGGGCAGCGTGCTCTCGGCCCGTACCACCGACAGCCTGTTTCCCGCCGCCCGCGCCTACCAGCTGCTGGTGCGCTCCACCGACTCCCACAATCAGCCGGTCGCCATCGTGACCACCCTGCTGCTGCCGAACGAGGCGTGGAAGGGATCAGGCCCGAGACCGCTGGTGTCGTACAACCTTCCGATCTCCTCGCTGGGGCAGTCCTGTGCGCCTTCCACGGAACTCAAGCGGGCTGTGTCGGCCGATGTCGTGGCGATCCGGTTGATTCTGGCCAAGGGCTATTCGGTGGTCGTTCCCGACCACCAGGGCCCGCGGCAGGCATACGCGGCGGGTCTGATGGGCGGGCATGCCGTGCTCGATTCCATCCGGGGCGTGACCCGCGCGAACATGCCGGAGCTCGGGCCGGCGACGCCGGTGGTGATGACGAGTTATTCCGGCGGTTCGATCGCCACCAGCTGGGCGGCGCAGATCGCGCCGACCTACGCGCCGGAGATCCGGTTGGCGGGCGTGATAATCGGGGGGACTCCGGCGGATTATCAGATGCTGCTGCCCGCCATGAACGGCAACTGGAGTACCGGGGTCCTGCTGGCGGCCGTGCTCGGGCTGGCGCGCGAGTACCCGGAACTGATGGGCCTGTTCAACGACAACGGGTGGCGGTTGGCGCGGATGTTCCGCGATATCTGCATTTCGCAGGAGACGGCGCTCGGGCTGATCGCGCCGCTGCAGGTGGACCAGCTCTCGGTCGTGCAGGATCCGTTGAAACTGCCTGCGGTGCAGCGGATTCTGGAAGAGAACCGCCCCGGCCGCAGCGCGCCGGCCGCGCCGGTGTTCCTCTTCCACGGCGTCAATGAGATCTTCGTTCCCTTCGCGGGCGCGCAGCATCTGTTCGACGACTGGTGCGCGCGAGGCGCCCGGGTGCGGTTGCAGCCGTTCCCGGGAGAGCACTTCATCGTTGGCGCGCTGTCCATTCCACTGACCACCGGGTGGATCGAGGATCTGCTGGCCGGTCGGCTGGTGCCGCCGGGGTGCACCGGTCCGGGTCGCTGACCATCCGCGGAAATTTCGCTGACATCGAGCAAAATATCTTCGGTATCGCTGCCATTGAGTCATCGGCATTTAACTCAATATCCGAATTATCCACCACGGTGCTCGTTTCCACTCTTACTCGAACCGTCGCAACCTGATGAATGGATCATCGAATGACCGCCAACATAAGTACGGCCGTGACCGCGGCATTGACCATGGTGGTGCTGCTGATATCCGGCGCAGGTATGGTGCGCGCCGATTCGCAGACGGAATCTGCCATTTCCAGCGTGCGTGATATCGATCCGGCGCGGACGCGAATATCGGTGTATTCGGCCGCCATGGACCGCACCGTCACCGTCGATGTACTGTCCATGGGCGCGCTCTCGGCGGTCACGCAGACCATCCGGCATCCGGAGCTGTATCGCGGCGTGGTGGCCTTCAGTGGTTGTCTCGACACCGTGAGCGCGAGTGCCAGGCTCGTCATCCGGAATTCGGTGAGGTGGATGGGCGGCAATCCGGAGAATATGTGGGGAACCGATGCCGATCCGGCGTGGCGGGCGCACGATCCGCTCACCAATGCGCCCGCACTGCGCGGGAAGGCGGTGTATGTCTCGGCGGGAAGTGGGATTCCGGGACCGGAATCACTGACCGACCAGCTCATGCCGCAGGCGGTGACGTTCGGTGCGGTGCTGGAATATCTGGTGCACGGTTGTACCGAATCGTTCCAGCGGCGATTGCAGGACCTCGGTGTACCGGCCACCGTCGTATTCCATCCGCTGGGCACGCATTCCTGGCCGTATTGGCAAGAGGATCTCCATGAATCGTGGCCGATTCTGGATGCGGCGCTGACGGAATAGGCCGATACCACGCTGGGTGGCTGCTCAGCGCTGCGTCGGCCGGCGCCGAGTCCGGTCCACGCCGCGGCGGTGGTGAGCCAGTTGCAGTTCGAGCAGTAGGCGATCGGCCGGGTCGTCGAGGTCGATGCCGGTGATGTCCTGGGCGCGGCGCAGGCGGTAGCGCAGCGTGTTGGGGTGAATACGCAACGCGGTGGCCGCGGCCCGCACATCGCCGTGATGCCGCAGGTAGTGGTCGACGCTGGCCTCGAGTTGCGCGGCGTGGCCGCGATCGTAGTCGAACAGAGCGGTCAGGCGCGGGTCCTCGAGTTCGGGGCGGGCGGCGATGAGATCTAGGATCTCGCCCAGCAGGACGGCCGTACGGGATTCGGCGAGGGTGGTGACCCGATCCTTCGGGAAGCCCGCCGCGGTGCTGTCCAGGACGCGGTCCACCTCGAGGCGGGCACGGGCGACGTCGGTCAGCTCGGCGACAGGAACGGCGACGGCGGCGCGCAGGATCGGGGCTCCAGTGGATTCCAGCTGGTCGACCAGCTGCCGGGTCCAGGCGGTGACCGCGCGGGCCGAATGGTAGCGCGGGAGCAGGATGTAGGCGCGGTCACCGATGAGGGTCGCCAGCGAGTCGCGGCGGAAGGCGCTCGCGCGCAGGCGAAGTGTGCTGCCCAGCGCCGACAGTTCCGCGGCGGCGGGGGTCGCGCCGGTGGATGCGAAACCGATGAGCGCGGCCGGGCCGGTCACCGGGATACCCAGCGCACTCGCCACCGACGGCACATCGACACCCCCGCCGCGCGCGCCGAACAGGCGCTGGATCAGCAGGGCCTCGGTGGAGGGTGCGTCCAGGCTGCGCGAGATGATGCGCGCGGCAATGGCCGACGCGCCCCGCAGCACTTCGGCCGCATCGGACTTGAACGGCCGCTCGCCCTCCTGCAGCCAGATCGATCCGAGCACGGTGGCGGCGCTGCCCTCACCCGGCCGCCGAATCCCCACGGCCAGACGGTGTTTGATGTCGATCTCGGCGTGCGCGGGCAGGTCGACCACCTCGTCGGTGTGCCGCAGCCGGTCGAAGACACCCCACTGCTGCAGGATCCGCAGATACTCGCGCGGCCCCTCCCGGCCCAGGATGGATTGGATCCGCAGCCGGTCCGCGGCATCGTTGGAGGCCGAGTAGGCGAGCACGTGCGAGTGCGCATCCTCGATGGTGACCATGCCGCCCGCGTTCTGCGCGATGATCTGCGCCAGCCCGAAAAGGTCGGTGTCCGCGGCCAGCAGATCCTGGTCCGCGCTGTCGCGGGCCGGACCCGTGCGATCCAGCATCCGCCGGATCAGCGGGTACACGTGATCCCAGCGGGCCTGCGGGTGCACCCCGACCACCGCCACCCCCGCCCGCAGCGCGGCCCGCCGCAACCCGCCCGCCGCGGCCGCGGACTTCGACAGCACCGCGCGGGGTCGCTGCGCCGGTGCCCGCTGGGCGACCTCCTCGAGCCACCGCACGGCCTCGGCCTCGGCGATCCCCACGTGCAGGTACATGTCCGACATGGGTGCGTGCGCAACGGTTTCCGAGCTCAGGTCCGAACTGTCGACCAGTGCCACCGACCGGATGGCCACCTCGTCCCCGAGCGGTGCGCCGACCAGTTCGACGAGCGTCGTGCCCAGTGCTCCCAGCAGTTCCCGCAGCGCTACTCGGGTTCGATCGAGCTCGGCGGCCCGCAGACCGGTGGAGGTGTGGCGTTCATCTGCGGTCATGCTGTCTCCGGTGTTCAAAGCCTGGGTACTGCCGCGCCGACGCGCTCGGCCCTGCGGGTCGTGGCCGGAACAGCGCCATCGATCCGGGCACGAGCGCGTCAGCGATGTTCAGCCGAACGTACAACAGGTTCGGTGGTTCTTTGGCTGATCGGCTCAATATCCGTGGGGCGATTCGGGGTTGACTCGGCGTACTCGCCCGGTGACACGGGCCACAATCCGCCAGGAGGTTGTCATGGACGCCGTCACAGTCACTCCACCGCCGGTGAACGAACCGGTGGGGACCTTCGCGCCCGGCACCCCGGAGCGCGCGCGACTGCAGGCCGAGCTCACCGAACTCGCCGCGACGCCGCTCGAGATTCCGCATGTGATCGGTGGACGCGAGCGGCGGAGTGCGGGGGAGGTGGTGGATGTCGTGCAGCCGCACCGGCATTCGGCGGTGCTCGGGACCATCACGGTGGCCGAGGCGCGGGATGCGGCCGATGCGATCGAGGCGGCGGCTGCCGCGGCGCCGGGGTGGCGGGCGCTGTCGTTCGACGAGCGGGCGGCGGTCTTCCTGCGGGCCGCGGATCTGCTGGCGGGGCCGTGGCGGGAGACGGTGGCGGCGGCAACCATGCTGGGGCAGTCGAAGACCGCGTATCAGGCCGAGATCGACGCGCCATGTGAGCTGGTGGATTTCTGGCGGTTCAATGTGCACTTCGCGCGCGGGATCCTCGCCGGGCAGCCGATCTCCACGCCGGGGGTGTGGAATCGGGTGGAATACCGGCCGCTGGAAGGGTTCGTGTACGCGGTCACGCCGTTCAACTTCACCGCCATCGCGGCCAATCTGCCGACCGCGCCGGCACTGATGGGCAATACCGTGGTGTGGAAACCCTCACCCACACAGGCGTTTTCGGCCTATTGGACGATGCGGCTGCTGGAGGCGGCGGGGCTGCCGCCGGGCGTGATCAATCTGGTGCACGGCCACGGTCCCGAGGTGTCGGCCGTGGCGCTGGCCGATCGGCGGCTGGCGGGCATTCACTTCACGGGTTCGACGGGGACGTTCCAGCGGCTGTGGCGCACGGTCGGCGAGAACATCGCCGGCTACGACACCTATCCGCGGCTGGTCGGCGAGACCGGCGGCAAGGATTTCGTGGTCGCGCACAGTTCGGCGGATCCGGACGTGTTGAGCACGGCGCTGATTCGCGGGGCGTTCGATTACCAGGGGCAGAAGTGTTCGGCGGCGTCGCGGGCGTTCATTCCGAAATCGGTGTGGTCGCGCATGTCGGGGGACTTCCTGGGCAAGGTGTCGGAGCTGACCTACGGCGACGTCACCGATTTCACGAATTTCGGTGGGGCGCTGATCGATCGGCGCGCCTTCGACCGCAATGCCGACGCCCTCGCGCGGGCCAAGGCGACACCCGGTCTGACCGTGCTCACCGGCGGGCGCGCCGACGACAGTGTGGGTTACTTCGTCGAGCCGACCGTCCTGCTGGGCGAGGATCCCGGTGACGAGGCGTTCCGGACCGAGTACTTCGGGCCGATTCTGGCCGTGCACGTCTACGACGACGCGACGCCGGGCGGGTTCGACGCGGTGCTGGATCTGGTCGATCGCGGGTCGTCGTACGGGCTCACCGGCGCGGTGATCGCCGACGACCGGACGGCGGTCGCGACGGCGTCCGAGCGACTTCGGTACGCGGCGGGCAATTTCTACATCAATGACAAGCCGACCGGCGCGGTGGTCGGACAGCAGCCGTTCGGCGGATCGCGGGGCTCCGGCACCAACGACAAGGCCGGGTCGGCGCAGAACCTGCTGCGCTGGACCTCGGCGCGCACCATCAAGGAGACCTTCGTGCCGCCGACCGATCACCGGTATCCGCACCAGGCCGTCGCGACGGAAGCGGGGGAGCGCTGATGTTCACGACCGTGCTGCGTCCGGCGCTGCTGGCGGCCTCGCGGTCGTCGCGGGTGGAACGGATGGTGACCGGGCTGGCATCGACCCGGAAGATGGTGCGGCGCTTCGTCGCCGGGGAATCCGAGGCGGATGCCGCGGTGGCCACGGGGACGCTGCTCGACTCCTGGCGGTACGTCAGCCTCGACTATCTGGGCGAGGACACCACCGATCTCGCGCAGGCGCGCGCCACCGTCGCCCACTACCTCGCCCTGCTCGAAACTCTGGGTGATCTGCCCGGATCCACGAAGGAGGTGCGGCCACTGGAGGTTTCGCTCAAGCTCTCCGCGCTCGGCCAGGCGCTGCCCCGGGACGGCCACGCCATCGCACTGGAACACGCCCACAAGATCTGCACGGCCGCCGCGACGGCGGGGGTCTGGGTCACCGTGGACGCCGAGGACCACACCACCACCGATTCGACCCTGTCCATCGTGCACGCGCTGCGGACGGACTTCCCCTGGGTGGGCACGGTGTTGCAGGCGTACCTGCTGCGTACCGAGGGCGACTGCCGCGACCTGTCCGGTCCCGGATCGCGAATCCGCCTGTGCAAGGGCGCCTATCGCGAACCGGCCGGGGTCGCGTACCAGGGCCGCGACGAGGTGGACGCGTCCTATCTGCGCTGCCTCGACATCCTCATGCGCGGCCTGGGCTATCCCATGGTGGCCACCCATGACCCGGTGATGCTCGACGCCGCCGCCCACTACGTGCGGGCGGCGCGGCGGTCGCCGGACCGCTTCGAATTCCAGATGCTCTACGGCATCTGCGACGACGAGCAGCAGCGGCTGGTCGCCACGGGCGCGCACCTGCGCACCTATGTGCCCTACGGCGACCAGTGGTACGGCTACTTCATGCGCCGACTGGCCGAGCGCCCGGCCAATCTCGCGTTCTTCCTGCGCTCGTTCGGACCGGGCGCGAGCCGCTGAGGATTTGCAGCCGACCGGTTGGACAAGGATGTTCACCCTCGAAGTCGGCGACACCGACACCCCATCGGGTTGAGACCCCGCCCCGTCCGGGCTCCGCTGGGCCAAGCGCAGGGCACCGGCCGAGCCCAGGTGCGCACCGGCGCACGTTACCTGCGGGTGAACTCCTGCTCACAAGGCTTCAGTCCGGTATGTGAGGTCGCCTAGGCTCGGCAGGGTGCTCGACCTCCCAGATGGAGGTGACGAGGGGAGCGGGCTACCTCGGCTGCCGTCCACGGCAGTGCTCGATCGCACGAAGGATCCGCCATCATGACTGTCGATATACCCGTGCTTGGTGAGGTCCGATCTCGCGACGAACTCCCGGATGAATTCTTCGCCCTGTTCCTCGACCCGACCCGCACCTACAGTTGCGCGCTGTGGACTCGCCCGGACGACACCCTGGAACGAGCCCAGTCGGCGAAGATCGACCTCGCGTTGGCCAAGTGCGATCTGCAGGCGGGGATGACCTTGTTGGATGTCGGCTGCGGCTGGGGTTCGACCATGCTGCGGGCCATGGACGCCTATGGGGTGAACGCGATCGGGTTGACCGGCAACCGCCACCAGTACCGGTATGTGCGGGACCGGCTCGTCGACCGGCTGATCCGCGGCCGCCCCTACGGCGGGGTCCGGCGGCAGGATTGGGAGGAATTCGACCGCCGCGTGGACCGCATCGTGTGTATCGGGACGCTGGAACACCTCCACCCGCAGCGCTACGCCGATTTCTTCGATTTCGCCTACCGGATCCTGCCCGATAACGGGGTGCTGTTGGTGCAGACCGTCGTCGCACCGGGCCGCGACCCCTCCGATGCCCACCAGACGCGTTTCGCGAGTAACGATTCCGTGTTCACGCCCGGGACTATCCTGCCCTTCGACCGAGTTCCGCCACCGACCGGCCGCAACCCCAAGGGGGTCACCGAGTACGCGGAAGATGCCGGATTCACCATCGCCGGAATCGGGAAACTGGGACCGCACTACACCACCACACTGCAGAACTGGGCCACCGCGCTGCACGAGCACCGCGACCGGGCGATCGAACTGGCCGGGCGCGACACCTACAACGCCTACATCAGCCATATGACCGCGTGCGCCGACTACTTCCGTCACGGCCACCTCGACGTCATGCAGTTCACCTGCATCAAGATCGGGTTGTGAGGACGGTTCGGCGCCGTCGTGGCCGAGGCCGATGCGCGCCGCCGGGGCGCCGGGGGTGATGTTGGCCGACACCACCACCCCGGTCCAGTCTCGAGTAGCCGAATGCCGCGCATTCGGTCGGGCAGCCAGGGTCAGCCTCGTCGGATTAGCGTTCGGGCCATGGATCTGCTGTTTCGGCGTGCCGAGAACACCGATGCTGCCGACATCGCTGGTGTGTGGCTGCGATCGTATGCCGCAGCGCTGCCGATGGTCAGAC
Organism: Nocardia sp. NPDC059236; assembly: GCF_042754085.1. Classification (NCBI taxonomy): domain Bacteria; kingdom Bacillati; phylum Actinomycetota; class Actinomycetes; order Mycobacteriales; family Nocardiaceae; genus Nocardia; species Nocardia sp. NPDC059236. The sequence continues at coordinate 215,943 of NZ_JBHZAF010000005.1, read as the reverse complement.
GTGGGCACACCGATGCTGCCGTTCGGCGCTGGTTCTCCGATGTGGTTGTGCCCCAGCAGGAGACATGGGTTGCAGTTGCCGACGGTGTGGTCCGCGGGCTCTTGGTTCTCGATGCCGGCGAACTGGAACAGCTTTATCTGGAACCGTCATGGCGCGGTAGTGGCCTCGGGGACCGGTTTGTGGACTTGGCCAAGCGGTTGAGACCGAACGGGCTGGGATTGTGGACATTCCAGGTCAACGAACCCGCGCGGCGATTCTATGAGCGGCACGGATTCGTCGAGGTCGACCGAACGGACGGCTCGCGGAACGAGGAGCGCGAGCCGGATATCCGCTTCGTATGGCGGCCATGAACTACGTCGCGAACGCCCCCGCCGTCTTCGGGCTGCGAACACACTCATCTGCCGCTTATCGAGCGGTATTCCGCTGGTCACCGATGTAGGCCGTGCTGGGTGTCCGATCGTCGAGCGCCTGATGCGGCCTGATCGTGTTGTAGAGGATCCGGAACCGATGGACCTCCATGTCCAGAGCGTCGCCGTTGGAGATCACACCGCGGAACGTGTAGGTATGGGCCGATCAACTCGGCGACCTCGACTACCGAAACCCCCGAGCCACAGGGCGTTCCGCGCGATAGCGGCTCTGACGACGCGGCGGGTAGGCGCACTGCACAACACACACGCCGAACACGAGAGCTTTGGCCGATAAGACGACGATTCTGAACTTTATTTAACCAACCGCCCGATCACAGCATCGGCCATGGTCCGATTAGCTGAGCTAGCTCGAGTGTGACCTGCGTTACCGCAGAGTGGCGGTGCGCAGCGGAACGAAAGGATCCCGCATGTCTTTTGCGGAGTTGCGCGGCCAGATCCTGCGCCGCAAGCCGATCTCGGAGGTAGACGACGACACGCCTGCGGACGAGCGGCTGTCGAAACACCTCGGTCTGTGGCAGCTGACGGCCATCGGGGTGGGCGGCATCATCGGCGCGGGCATCTTCGCCCTGGCCGGGTCGGTCGCACACAATACGACCGGGCCCTCGGTCCTCATCTCGTTCCTGATCGCGGGTGTGGCCAGTGCGTGTGCGGCACTCTGCTACGCGGAATTCGCGGGCATGGTGCCCAGAGCGGGGTCTGCCTACACCTACGGGTATGTGTCGCTGGGTGAGCTGGCGGGCTGGTTCATCGGGTGGGATCTGCTGCTCGAGTACGTGGCGGTGGCGGCGGTGGTCGCCATCGGCGTGTCCGGGTACTTCAATTTCCTGCTCGATCAGATCGGAATCACCTTGCCGCACTGGATGCTCGGGGCCTCCGGCACCGGGGACGGGCATGTGGTGGATGTGTTCGCAATCCTGTTCTGTCTGGGCAGCGCGTGGGTGCTGTCGCGCGGTATCAAGAGCGTGGGACGGTTCGAGACCGTCGCGGTGGGGATCAAGGTGGCGATCGTGCTGCTGATCATCGTGCTCGGCCTGTTCAAGATCGACAGCGCGAACTACCACCCGTACTTCCCGTTCGGCACCGGCGCGGTGTGGACGGGCGCGGCCACGGTGTTCTTCGCCGTCTTCGGCTATGACGCCATGAGCACCGCGGCCGAGGAGTCCACCGAGGCGAAAAAGCATCTGCCCAAGGCGATCATCTACTCGCTGGCCATCGCCATGGTGCTGTACGTGCTGGCCACGCTGGTGCTCACCGGCATGCAAAAGTACACCGAGATCAGCCCGACCTCCGGGTTCTCCACCGCGTTCAAATCCGTGGGGATGCCGGGCATCGCGAACATCATCGCGATCGGCGCCATCGTCGGCATCATCACCGTGGTGCTCACCTTCATGCTGGGCGTGACCCGCGTCTGGTACGCCATGAGCCGCGACGGGTTGCTGCCGGAATGGTTCGCCAAAACCCATCCCACCCGCAAGGTTCCCACCCGGGTGACCTGGATCGTGGGCGCCGGCTCGGCGATCCTGGCCGGGCTGCTGCCCATCAATACCGTTGCGGAGCTGACCAATATCGGCATCCTGATGGCGTTCATCGTGGTCAGCGTGTCGGTGATCGTGCTCCGCTACACCCGCCCCGACGAGCCGCGCGAATTCCGGCTGCCGCTCATGCCGGTGGTGCCTGTGGTGGGCATCGGCTTCTCCATCTACCTGATCTGGTCGCTGCCGTGGGAAACCTGGGTGCGCTTCGTGGCCTGGCTGATCGTCGGCCTCATCGTGTACTTCGGCTACTCCCGCTTCAACTCCCGCTTGGGTCATCCGGCGATCGAAGGGCACCGATAAGGATCGGTCGGTGCGGAACGTTCCTGAATTGCCCAGGGCGTCAAATGGTTTGCGTACCTCGTTCACCATGGAGTCCGGTGGGCAGTCAGTCTGGACACTTTGGAACACCTCGGCGAGGCCGGTGATGATGTAGTCGCGAATGCCGTGCTTGCTACGCAATTCTATGCGCTGCTCGAGAGTCAGTTTGGGTTCGCGGCCATCAAGCTCGAACATCAGTAATGAGCACACCTTCACTCACGTACGCCGCGCTGATTTTTTTTGGGGGGGGGTGTCCCTATGTTCATTGTCAAGTCGCGGGCTCGGTGTTGTGGTTGATGGCTGTGTTGGATGAAGTCGGTTGTCGGTAGCGTGATTTGGGTGGCGACGAAGGCTGAACGGCAGGCTGCCCGTGGCGTGGTGTCCGCGTATCACGAGGCGCAGCTCGGTGTGCTGATTGAGCACGTCGGTGGGGCGGTGGACCGGTTCCGTGCAAGCGAACGGGATGCATTCGAGGTTGACGCCGTGATCCACCAGTTCCATCGGGCAGCCCGGCAGCTGTGGTCGTTCTGCGCCCAGTCCGGCGCGCAGGTGGAATACACCGCGCACTTGATTCAGCGCATGGCCGATGAAGGCGATGCCATCGACTGGTGGCAGCGCGGCGCGTCAGCCAGAGCCTCGAGGGTTGAGGATTCGGACGGCTGATCCGGACGGTGGTGTGGTAGCTCAGGCGGCTGCAGGGCCGTTGTAGGGCTGTTTGGTTTTCAGCATGGCGTAGAGGACGTCGCAGCGGCGTCTGGCCAGACAGATGAAGGCGGCGTTGTGTTTCTTGCCTTCGGCTCTGTTCCTGTCGTAGTAGCGGCGACTGGCCGGGTCGTGCAGCGCGGCGAAGGCCGACAGGAACAGGGCGCGTTCGAGTTTGTGGTTGCCTGATCGGGCCGGGTGTTCGCCGCGGATCGAGCTGCCGCAGCGGTGGGTGATCGGGGCGATGCCCGCGTAGGAGGCGAGGTGGCCGGCGGTGGCGAAGGCGGTGCCCTCGCCGACTTCGAGCAGGATGCGGGCTCCGGTCCTGACGCCGACGCCGGGCATCGAGGTCAGGACCTTGGCGAGAGGGTGATCATCGAACATCCTCTCGATGTCCTCGGCGATTTGTTTTCGTTGCAGCAGAACAGCTTTCAGCGAGTCGGCGAGTTTCGGCAGCACGGTCTCGGCGGCTTTCGTCCCGGGAACGGTGACCGTTTGCGTGGGCAACGCGGCCAGGATCTCCTCGACCAGGCGGGCGCCCATGCGGGGCGCGTGCTTGGTCGCGATGGCGGTGAGTTTGCGCCTGCCCGCGGCGCGGATTCCCTCGGGTCCGCCGCAACGCGAAAGGATTTCCAGGACCGCCGGGTGCGCGACGCGCGGCCCCAGAACGCGTTCGAGAGCGGGATGGACGCTGGTCAGCAGGCCGCGGATGCGGTTGCTGGTGCGGGTCGCTTCCCCGGCGAGGTCGTCATCGAATCCGACGAGAACGCCGAGCTCGGTGAGGGTTTCGTCGCCGACGTCGACCCGGCGCAGTGTGTGCGGCATGGTGTGGGCCGCGTCGGCGATGATGTGGGCGTCGCGAGCGTCGGTTTTGGCTTGGCCCGGATAGAGGTCGGCGATGCGGCGCATCGACAGCCCGGGCAGATAGGCCACATCATGGCCGCAGGCGCGAGCGACGGTGACCGGTAGCGCGCCGATGGTGTTGGGTTGATCGACCACGATCAGCAACGGCCCTCGGGCCGCGAGTTGGTCGAACACCGCCCGCAGCCGGGCCTCGTCATTGGGTAGCGCCTTGCCGAACAACCGATTGCCGCTCGGGTCGAGACCGACCGCGTGGTGCTCGCCTTTTCCCACATCAATGCCGCAGAACACGGCATACGCCTGTGTCACTTGCCATTTCCTCATCGCATCGGCACACTCCGGACGGCCGCCGATCCAGCGTCAACGCCCGGCACCCACGCTACGAAGAGACCTACCAGCGGCCCTGTCCCCATCAGCGGTCCGTCGACGCCACCAGGCCGCGGCGACACCACCCCCCCGGATCATGCGTGAGACAGGGGCAAGAAGTCATGCCGGGCCTGGCGACCGTAGCCCCGTTCAGGAGCCATGAATAAGGTAACGGGGCGGGTGGTAGCTTTAGACCTCGGCGATCTTGCTGTTCACGTCTAGCCGAAGCAGTGGTCTCGTTGTAGCAGGTGCGGGTTTCCAGCGGGCACTCGTGGTGGAGAATTCCGACGAAACCGGTTGGCGAGCTGCGATAAAGGCGCAGCACCAGTGACGATCGATATACGCGAGGCAGGCCTATGTATCGCGTCTTCTTGAGCCACTCCAGTGCAGACCGCGCTGCGGCCATTGCACTGCAACGATGGCTCATCGGCCAACTCCCGTCTCTGAGAGGCGACATATTCCTCGATGTGGATGTCGAAACGGGAATCGCAGCGGGCACCCGGTGGCGGGACGAACTGACGAAAGCTGTCGCACGCTGCGAGGCGGTGCTGTGCCTGATTTCGGTGTCGTGGGAGGGCTCACACGAGTGCCTCGCCGAATTGCGACACGCAGAGACGTTGAACAAGCGGATCTTCGGCGCGCGGCTGCACGCCGAAGCCAAGGGGCAAATAGCCCGCGAGTGGCAGTTGTGCGACCTATTCGACGACGGGCCGACGGTCTCTGTCCAAGCCGACGGTGCCGAGCCTGTCACCTTCGCCCGCGATGGCCTGCAACGGCTGCTCCGCGGCCTGCGCGAGGCAGGAATCGGCGCCGAGGTATCCCCGTGGCCACCGCCGGATGACCCGGACAGGATTCCCTACCGCGGCTGGCAACCGATGGAAGAGGTGGATGCCGCTGTGTTCTTCGGCCGTGACGGCCAGATCGTGCGTGCATTGGATGCGCTTCGGGGCATGCGCAATTCAGCTATAGGCGACATTTTCGTCGTGCTCGGTCCCTCCGGTGCTGGCAAGTCGTCCTTCCTGCGTGCCGGACTGCTGCCACGGTTGCGCCAAGACCGGCGAAACTACATTCTCAGCGACATCGTGCGACCGCAACGCGCCGCAGTTACCGGTGACCACGGTTTGGCTGTCGCCGTACACCGACTCAGAATCGCAGCCGGCTTCAGCCACCCGACGCTGGGTGAGATCAAGGCGATAGCAGCCGGCGACAGCGATCGACTGGCCGGACTGCTTCGAGATGTGTGCTGTGCCGACCATGACAACACAGATGATCAACCGACGCTCGTTCTGCCGATCGATCAGGCTGAAGAGCTATTCGTGAGCGACGGTGCAGAGGAGTCCGGCCGCTTCCGAGCCGTGCTCGGCGACGTGTTGCGTACCTCGGACCTGCCCATGATCGTTGTGGTCACGATCCGTGCCGACCGGTACGAGGTAATGCAGACTGCGGCCGAATTCGCCGAGTTGCGCAGCGTGGTATTCGACGAACTCAAGCCGATGCCGAGAACGCAGTTCCGGGAAGTCATTCTCGGGCCGATCGCCCGCGCTGCCGACGCCGGAACGCGCATCACGATCGAGTCGGCCCTGGTGGATCGGATGCTCGCCGATTGCGCCGAGGGTGCGGACACGCTTCCGCTGCTCGCATTGACCTTGTACCGGATGTACCTCGACTACGCCGGCGACGGCGACATGACACTCGCCGAATATGAGGCGATGGGCGGGATGCGCCACATCGTGCGCACCGAGGTCGACACGCTCCTCGCCACAGATCCCGCGGAACGACGAGCACAGCTCGAGCTGCTGCACACCGCTTTCATTCCGTGGCTCGCAACCGTCGATCAACACACAGATCAGCCGATCCGACGCGTTGCGCGGTGGAGCGAACTACCAGAAGCCTCCCATCGGTTGATTGACAGGTTCGTCGGGCGGAGGCTGCTCGTCAAGGGCGAACAGCACGGTGAGGCCGTCATCGAGGTCGCGTTGGAAAGTCTGTTCCGGCAGTGGGACGATCTCGAGCGCTGGCTCACCGACGAGCGCGACGAGCTGCGGACCATCGACACGGTCGATCGTGCAGCTTCTGGATGGGAACGCAGCGGCCGCGACGATTCATGGCTCTTGACCTCGACCCGGTTGGCGGACGCGGAAGCTGTTGCCGCCAAACCCCATTACGGGCGAAGGCTTGCCAGTGCCAATGAGTTTCTGGTGGCCTCACGGCGTCGCGAGGGCGAGATGGCCGACGCCGAAAACCGGCGGAAGGCGGCCGAACTGCGGACCGCGAAGTCGCATGCCAGGGTGCTGCGAGCCGTTGCGGCGATCACGTTCGTCGTGGCCCTCGTTGCGGTGTTCGGATTGGTCAAGTTCTACTTCGCGCAGCGCGAGGCCGACACGCAATTCCACGAGTCGACCGCGTCGCGGCTCCTGGCCGAATCGCAGGCGATGATCGCAGGAGTCCGTCCGCGAGACGATGAGCGCGCGATCCAGCAGCTGCTCGTTGCCCAGCGGATCGGAACGAGCGGCGACGACGGCGCACTTGTCGACGCAATCAACGGTCTCTCAGATACACGCAAGATCATCAGAGTCGGTGCGCCGACCCCCGGCACACTGCCGGATTCCGCGCAGGCGGTAGCCAACGGTGCCGCGTTAAGCATTGCGATCAGCCCGGACGCACGCACGATCGTCACAGGCGGTAGGCATTTGCGGCTCTGGAATGCCGACACTGGCGAACAGATCGACCCGAAGCGGTTCCCCGACTCGGTTCTGGCTCTCCGCGTGGCATTCAGTCCCGACGGCCATCGGATCGCCTCGATCGGTCCCGTTTTTCATGTCTGGGACGCGGACTCCGGAAGGAGCATCGCAGCATTCAAACCTGACGGCGACCTGACGAGCATCGCATTCAGCCCAGACGGTCACCGCATAGTCTCAGGGGGTTCCGATAAGAGTGTTCGACTGTGGGACGCCGATACGCTCGCTCCGATCGGCGCCCCGATGATGGGACACGGCGGCGCCGTCACCAGCGTGGCATTCAGCCCCGACGGGCGGTGGATCATTTCGGGCAGCGAAGACAAGACGGTCCGGCTGTGGGATGCGGATTCGCGACTGCAGATCGGCGAGCCGATCGCACAGACACAAAAGGTGGTATCGATCGCAGTGAGCCCCGACGGGCACCGGATCGTGGTCGGCAGCGCGGGAACCGCGCCCGCCCCCGGTGCCCCTCCGGATATGACCGACTCGCTCCGCATGTGGGACGTCGAGACCCATGTGCCGTTCGGAAACGCCATGCAAGGACACGAAGGCGTCGTCACGGGCGTTGCGTTCAGCCCCAACGGCGATCGCATCGTGTCATGTGGCACCGATGGGACCGTACGACTCTGGGACGGCAACACCGGGCAGCCAATCCGAACGCTTGCTGGGCACACAGGCTGGGTCGAGGCAGTGGCCTTCGCTGGCTATGACCGAATTGTGTCGACAAGCGTCGACGGGACTTTGCGTGTGTGGAATGGCAGGAATCAGCGGTCCGCCGGCCACATTCTTCGCGGGCAAGGAATTCTGCACGGTGCGAGCATCGATCCAGGAACATTCAGTTTCGCACCCGACAGCAAACAAATGGCGGTGGGCACTGACGACGGCAAGGTCGTGGTGTTCAACACGGACACCGGCGAACCTCTCGGCGAACTGACGACCGGTCACAACGCCGCGATCCATGCGCTCGCGTACAGCCCGGACGGGCACGGTCTCGTCTCCGGTGGCGACGACGGGACCTTGTACTTCTGGAATGCCGACACGCACGAACCGGCCGGAACGGCGACAGTCGACGGCACAGTGACCAACGTGACCTACAGCCCGAACGGACACAGCGTCATCACATCCAGCCTCCTCCACGGCCACCGAACGCTGCGGATATGGGACGCCGACACCGCACGTCCGCGGGGGCCAGTGCTGGACACCGGCTCGGGCGAGGCGCACTTCCTGTCGTTCAGTCCCGATTCCCGGCTTGTCGTCCTCGGTGATACCGACCAGACCGTCCGGGTCTTCGCCGTCGACACTGGATCCGCAATCGGTCCGACAATGGACGAGAAGGACGACATCGGCGCAGTCCACTTCAGCGCCGACGGACACCGCATTTTCGTGGTGGGAGGCTTCTCGTTGCGTGTGTGGGATGCTGATGATCACCATCCCATCGGCGGACCTCAACCGATTCTCTCGGACGACCACGAGAAGTTCCGCGCAGCATTTGTCGACGCGTTCTACAGTCTCGCCGTCAGTCCCACAGGCGGCTACATCGTGACTGGTGGCGCGACAGTCGTTCACCGCTGGAATGCCGCCACCGGCGAGCCGATCGGCGCGTCCATGGAAGGCCATCAGAACATTGTCCGCAGCGTTGCAGTCAGTCACGACGGCCGCTATATCGTCTCGGTCGGCGACGACCGAACCCTCCGATACTGGGATGGCGCCACTGGCCGACCGGTCGGCGCACCCCTCGCCGGGCCCGACGGCTGGATCCTGGAAATGACGCTGAGTGCGGACAATAAGCGGATCGTGACCCTCGACGTCACCTTCGACAAGCGAGCAGCCGTTTGGTTATGGCCCGGACCGGCGGCCTGGTCCGACGAACTGTGCGCAAAACTGACTGCGAACATGAGTCGCCAGGAGTGGAATCAGTGGATCTCACCGAAGATTCCCTACACCAAATCGTGTCCCGGTCTCCCGATTCATCCAGACCGCAACTGACGTCAATCTTTTGACTCGAGACCAGCGATGTGGACTGCGATCGAGCCGCCGGGGAGCGGCTCGATTCGAATATGAGTCAGGTCGGGGACGTGGGCGGTCGGGTTGAGGGTGGCGGCGCGGGGGCCGACGCCGATGACGCGCATGCCTGCTGCCTTGGCGGCGGTGATGCCTGCTTGTGAGTCCTCGAAGACCAGGCAGTCGTCGGCTGAAAGGCCCAGTTCGGCGGCGGCTTTCAGGAAGCCTTCCGGGTCGGGTTTGCTCACCGTCACCGATTCGGCGGTGATGCGGATCCGGGGGATGGGGAGGCCGGCGGCGGTCATCCGGGTTTCGGTGAGGACGTGGTTGGCGGAGGTGACCAGGGCGTGGGGGAGGTCGGCGAGGGCGGCCATGAACTCCGGGGCGCCGGCGATGGGTATGACGCCGTCGACGATGGTGGCTTCCTCGGCGAGCATGCGGTCGTTGTCGGCGCGGTTGAGCTCGGCGGGGCGGTCCGGAAGCAGTTCGGCCATGGTCGCCCAGCCCTGGCGGCCGTGGGCGACGGCCAGCACATCGGCTGCTGCCAGGCCGTGCTCGGTGGCCCAGCGTCGCCACAGCAACTCCACTACGGCTTCGGAATTCACGAGTGTGCTGTCCATGTCGAGCAGGAGGCCGCGGGCGGCAAGCGTGGCATCAACCGTCATAAGCTGGTTATAACCACAAGATACCGGGCATGCAATATGTCTCGAATCCGTGTCGCGGGCAACGAATCCTCGCTCATCGCACCTCGGAGCCACACAGCTGCAGGCCCGTGCCGGACCGGTCTATAACGGTCGTTATGGTCGACGGAGGCTAGTCTCCGACGAGACGGAGGGCCACGCGCTCGCGCGCACGAATCTGCACCTGTTCGAAGGAGAATTCGTCTTGGGGTCGACCACAACCCTCGAGCACCCGTTCGATACCGCCACGGCGCTGACGCCGGATGGGGAGGGCCGCTTTCTCGGCCACACCGCCGCCGAGTACTCGAACATGGTGGGTCCCTTCGGCGGGATCACGGCCGCCACCATGCTGCGGGCCGTCCTCGACGACCCGCGCTGCGCGGGTAGTCCACTGTCGCTCACGGTCAACTACGCCGGGCCCATCGCCACGGGAGCGTTCACCATCGACGCCGAGCCTGTGCGGACCAATCGCACCACCCAGCACTGGGTCGTGACCATGCGGCAGGACGACACCGTGGCCACCACCGCGACCGTGGTGTGCGCGCTGCGTCGCTCGACCTGGTCCGACACCGAGATCAGCCCGCCCGCCGCGCCCGCACCGTACTCCCTCGAGGTGGCGGAACTGCCCGAATCGCCTGCGTGGCTGCGGAATTACGAGATGCGGTTCGTGGCGGGCCGCGGGCCGTTCGCCGGGGGCGATGGCGGCGCACCGGCCCCGACGTCCACTTCCACCCTGTGGGTTCGGGACACACCTGCGCGCTCGCTGGACTTTCCGGCCGTGGCGGCGATGAGCGATATCTTCTTCCCGCGCGTCATGCTGCGCCTGGGCCGGATGGTCCCCGCGGGCACCGTCTCGCTCACCACCTACTTCCACGCCGAGCTCGACCCGCTCACGGATCCGGGACAGTTCGTTCTCGCGACCGCCCGGGCACAGCACTTCGGCAATGGCTTCTTCGATCAGTCGGCCCACCTGTGGACCGAAGAAGGCACCGCGCTGGCCACGAGTCACCAGCTCGTGTACTTCAAGGACTGACTCACCACACCGCGGGCAGCAGTCGGCGCGCCCCGACTACGGACAACGGAAGTGGTTGGGGAACAGCGGCGTTCACCGCTCGGCCGGGAATGTCAGGACGGCCAGACCCGCACCGAGGACGACCAGGCCGCACCAGGACAGCACGGGTAGGCGTTCGCCGACAACGGTGACGCCGAGCAGAGCGGCGACCGCAGGCTCGGCGAGCGTCAGGGTGGTGGCGGACGCCACCGTGGTGTGGCGCAGGCCGTAACCGAACAGGCGGTAGGCGAGAAAGGTCGTGAAGAACGCGAGGTGCAGGGCGACCGCCAGGCCCCGCGGCGTGGTCAGCCAGATCGGGCCGGAGGTTGCGACCACGGGCAGGACCAGGACGGCGGCGAGACCGAACATGATGCCCATGACCGAGCCGGAGGCGTGGCCGCGGGTAATGAGGGTGCCGCCGATCAGGGAGTAGACGGCGTAGGTGAGGCCCGCGCAGGCTGCGAGCAGAATGCCCAGCAGGTCGATCGGGGTCGCATTCCCGAATCGCGGCCCCATAACCAGTACGGCGCAACCGATTACGGCCAGCCCGGTGGCGGCACACCATCTCGCGGACGGTCGTCCCCGGCCGGTGAGCCAGGCCAGCAGGCCCGCGAAGACCGGTGCGCTTCCGAGGGCGATGACCGTGGCCACGGCCACGCCGGTGCGGGCCACGGCCGGATAGAAGGTGACCGGATACCCCGCCACGGCACACGCGCCGAGCAGCAGCAGCCACCGTTCCGACACGGCGGCGCGCATCCGATGCCCGCGGCCGGTGACGAACAGCAGCAGTCCGCCGAGGGCCAAGCCGGCCGAACCGATTGCGGCAGAGGATGTTCCGGCTGGAGCCAGCGTTGCCGCGGTACCGGTGCTGCCCCACAGCACCGACGCGGCGAGGATCGGCGCACTACCGCGCCAAGAGGTCGAAGGGGTCTGATCAGGGGTCAGCGTGGACGTGCGTTCGGACACTGTCGAGTACTCCGTCGTCGAATTCCGAAGGGGGAAGGAATCGGAACGGGCGCACGACGGATCCGGGCTGCCGTCGGAGGTCAGCCGGAACGCGAAACGAGAGTCTGCCGCTGCGCCCGATCAGGCGGCCGGCGGCGGCGTGACGGAATGCCAGAACGTACCCATGGGCCGAGACTACCCAACAGCCTCGCGCCCGGTCCGCCCGGTGGTCAGGTGGTGGCGGTTCCGGCGCGTTTCAGAATGATCAGCGGGGTGAGGTAGTGCTCGAGTACGTACCCGCCGAGGGCGTGTGCCGCGCCGGCGGCCTCGTCGACTTCGGCGGCCGTCCAGTCGCTGAAGGTGGTGAACAGATCGTGGATCTGGTCGGCGCTCAGTTCGATTGTCCAGGAGAACCGTTCGACATGGGCGGCGACAAAGTGCCCACTGCCGGTCAGGCGGCGCACCCATGCCTCGGTGTCGAAGTCCGCCGGTCTGCGCGACGGGGAATGGTCGCCGCGACGCGCGACGATCTCGGCTATTCGCTGCCGGAATGGGGTGGTGGCGGCCGACGGGTCGCCGAAGACGTGACGCCACACCGCGAAATGACCATCAGTGACCAGCGCGCGGTGAATTCTCGGCAGCACCACGTCGAGATCGAACCAGTGGACGGCAGTCGCCGCGACGGCCAGATCGAAGGCCGCGGACGGCAAGGGCGCTGCTTCGGCGCTGTCGATGAGCACGGACGCTGCCGGCCATCGACGGTACAGTCGGGCGGCGAGGCCCTGCCCCGGCTCGATAGCGGTGACAGCGGCACCGGCCTGCAGCATCGGCCCGGTCGCCAATCCGGTGCCGGCGCCGAGCTCGACCACCTGGACGCCGGACCGTAGTAACCCGAACTCCCGCAACCGTTTCCACAGTGCGGCCGGGTAATCAGGTCGAGCCCGATCGTAGATCTCTGCATGGGCATCGAAATGCCACGGACCAGGCCCTCGACCGTCCCCGGACATCAGCCGAGATCGAACTTCCCGGCCCGCACGGCAGCGTTGAACACGGCCCAGTCCGCCGGGGCGAACACGAGCACCGGGCTCGAGTCTCCCAGTTTCGAATCCCGTACTCCGACCCTGCCGCGGCTGAGGTGGGCGGCTTCCAGGCATTCTCCGCCCGAATGGCTGTAGCTGGATTTGAACCAATCGGCTTCGGACAGTTCGATGTTCATTCGCCGCACTCCTTGGCTCTCGACAACATGACCTGCCTGGTTGTGACCGGATCCAATGCTACTCGGCTGATCTCGCCGAACGCATGTCGATACCGCCGCACCTCTGGCTCTCGTTCCAGGTAGAGGTCTCCCACAAAACCTTCGATGTAGACCACCGGCGGCTCGACCATCCCGGTTGCCGGAAGTTTGGGAAACTCCAGTAGGACAAAGGATTCCACCACCGAACCGAGATGACTCGGAGCATCGTGGGGAACATACCGAATCGACACGTTCGGCAGCTGGCTCAGATCGGCCAAGTATCGAAGCTGCTCGGCCAGAACTGCTGGTCCGCCGATCTGACCGCGCAGGGCAGCTTCCGACAAAACGACATCGATCTCGAACCCTTTGTCTTCCAATCGGTTCTTTCGCCTCATGGCCATTTCAACGCGCCTCTCCACCTGCTCTGGTGGCATCGTCGGATGCTCGGTCCATTCGATCGCGCGACGATACGCAGGCGTCTGGAACAGTCCGGGTACGTCCGCCTGTCGCCAGAAGGACACGTGGCGGGCGGAAGCTTCCAACCCGAGGTAGTAATCGAAACGAGGCTTCATCGCATCCTCGTACGCCCGCCACCAGTTCTGCTGCGCCGAGGCCATTTCCTGGGTGAGGCCGAGCAATAGGCGGCGCTCGTCGTCGGTGCACTTGTACGCGTCGGCGAGCGCATTGATCCAGACCCGCGACACTTTGGTCTTGAGACCGTCTTCCAGGCGGCCGATGGTCTGTATCGAGGTGTCCACGACCCGCGCCGCGGCGGATCTGGTCAGCTGCGCGCGTTGACGGTATTCGGCCAAGAGTCGACCGAGGGCGCGGGCGGCGAGGGTGGAGCCAGACATTTTCCTAGCCTTTCTATCGAAGGCACTGAAATTTGGAACCCCCCGTAGTGGAAGTCCGGCGCAATAGCCGCGACCGGCCACCCATGGCGGCCCCAAATCTCTTGGCATCGGAGTAAATCTGAGTTCGTGTCCAACCCATCCATCACCGACCATAGCGAATTGCCAACGATGACAATCGAATACGCGCATCTGACCATGCAGACACACCGGAATTGTCCGGTTTCGGTATGTCCGGTGAAGAACCGGGCCAAGCGTCGGCTCATCGCGTGCGGGGCGTCGGCACCCGCCGACGCTCGACACGTAGGGAGTTGATCTGGTGAATCGACCTGTTACGCACAGCATGCCGGACCACCCGGTGCTGAACCTGGAAGTCGCACAACGAGCCTTGGCTCAGCACGCACAGTGCGGTGAGGAGTGCGAGGCAAAGCGGTATTTCAGCCGTCAGGTGCCCTACCTGGAGCGCAGCGGGTACCGGGAGCGCGGCGCCACCAGCTGGAACATCTGGGCCGGTGAGTGACCGCTCGGGACGAATATTCCGTTGATCCGCCCCTCCCGCACGAAGGAAGTTCGATACAGTGCCTCCATGAAGAAGGTTTCTTCAGGATCGAATGTGTCGGGCGGGGCGGTTCCGCTGGATGCCATCGACCGGCTGCTGCTCGACGAGCTCGCCCGCGACGGGCGGATGACCAACAATGCGCTGGCCGCGGCGGCGGGGATCGCACCCTCGACCTGCCTGGGCCGGGTGCGGGCGCTGGTGGAGCACGGGGTGATCCGCGGGTTCCACGCCGATATCGACCCGGCCGCGCTGGGTCGCGATCTGCAGGCCATGATCGCGGTGCGGGTGCATGCGGCGGCGCGCGGCCAGCTGGCCGAATTCGGTGAGCAGATGGCCGCGCTGCCGGAGGTCGAGAACGTGTATTTCATTGCCGGGGCCGACGATTACCTGATCCATGTCGCCACCGCCGACTCCGGCGAGCTGCGCACCTTCGTGCTGGAGCATCTGAGCGCGCATCCCGCCGTCGCGTCCACGGAGACGATCCTCATCTTCGAGCACGTGCGCCCGGGGCATCGCCCCGCGACCTGATCGGCGGCACGGGGGCTGGTGCCATGTCCGGAAAGGTTGGTTCAGCAGGCGGGAACCCTCACGGTCCGACGAACAGTCGTTCGCACGGCAGGCGCGGCAGCAGCCGACAGTCGTCGAAGGTGTTGCGTATGAATTCGATTGTGAACCAATGCTTTTGCCTCCAATCGTGGATCAAGTTGCGTACCGCCACCGCGGTGACCGTGTAGTCGAAGCCCACGTCGGCCAGCCAGATTCGCACGTGGACATCACCTTCGGGCGGGAACCATCCTTCGATGTTCATGGCCGATCGCCATCCCCGGGCATTACCGTGTCGACCTTTCCGGATGTGGCCTCAGGCAGCCAGGGAGTGTGCGGCGTAACCGTGCGCTGCCGCAACCGATTCCGCGAGCAGTTCACCCTTGTGGGTGCTCAGGCCCGCGGCCAGGCCCCGGTCGGCGGCGACGGCGGCGCGCCAGCCCTTGTCGGCCAGAGCTACCGCATAGGGGAGGGTGGCGTTGGTGAGGGCCACCGTCGAGGTGTGCGGCACCGCGCCGGGCATATTGGCCACGCAGTAGAAGATCGAGTCGTGCACCTGGTAGGTGGGCTCGGCGTGCGTGGTGGGGCGGGAATCGGCGAAGCAGCCGCCCTGGTCGATGGCGATGTCGACCAGCACCGAACCCGGCTTCATCTGGGCGACAAGGTCGTTCGAGACCAAGGTCGGCGCCTTCGCGCCGGGCACCAGCACCGCGCCGATGACCAGGTCGGCCTCGCGCACCAGGTTCTCGACCTCGAGCCGGTTGGACATGACGGTGCGCACCTGGCCGTGGTACAGGTCGTCGATCTCGCGCAGGCGCTGAATGTTCAAGTCGAGCACCGTGACCTCGGCGTGCATGCCGTGCGCGACGGCGATGGCATTGCGCCCGGACACACCCGCACCGATCACCACCACGCGGGCCGGGCGCACACCCGGCACACCGCCCATGAGCACGCCGCGGCCGCCACCGCTGCGCATCAGGTGATACGCGCCCGCCTGCGGCGCCAACCGGCCCGCGACCTCGCTCATCGGGGCCAGCAAGGGCAGGGAACCGTCGGGGGCGGTGACGGTTTCGTAGGCGAGGGAGGTGATGCCCGAGGACAGCAGGGCGTCGGTGCACTCCCGGGAGGCGGCCAGGTGCAGGTAGGTGAACAGCATCTGGTCCTCACGCAAGCGCGAATACTCTTCGGCGACGGGCTCTTTCACCTTGAGCACCAGATCGGCGACGCCCCAGACCTCGTCGGCGGTGTCGAGCACCTGCGCACCGGCGAAGCGGTAGGCGTCGTCCTCGAACGTCGAGCCGGCACCCGCACCGGCCTCGACGACCACCTCGTGGCCGCGGGCCACCAGCTCGTGCACGCCGGCGGGCGTGCAGGCCACCCGGTACTCGTGGTTCTTGACCTCGCGGGGAATTCCGATCTTCATCCGCACTCCTGACTCTCTCGACTGGGGTTTCGGCGGGATCGCCGCCAGAGAGTCAGTATGAATATTGTGCGAGATCAGTGCCAGAGGGGTGAATATGATTCTCCGAATTCGCGCTCGACTATCGGAATACTCGAAATCCGCGAGTGCGAGCTGGGTCACACCGAAGCATCTTCGGCGTTTGCGGCGCTACTGCAACGGCTCCGGCCAGCTGTCGTCGATCGGCCAGCCGCCCGCCCGCAAATGGGCGCGGACCCGATCCAGATCGGCGGTGCGCGGCATCTCGTCGGTGAGTTTGGTGATGATCACCCCGACGTCGGCCCGGTCGGCAGGCAGCGCGCCGAGCAGCACCAGCTCGGCGGCCACCTGCCGCACCTCGTCCTCGGACAGCCGCCGGGCCAGCACGGCCAGCAGCGGCAGATAGTCGGTGTCGGGAACACCGTGCGGGTACCCGGCGCGCAGCCAGCCGACAATTCTGGCCAGTAGCTCGGACAACTCCATCGGTGCTCGGTTCCACTCTGCCGGCACGGAATTCACGCCTCGGACGGGTCGCCCAGCGGCCACCCGCCGGCCGCCAGCCGGGCCGCGACCCGGTTCACGTCGTCGGCGCCGGGCTTCTCGTGGGCGAGCTGCGCGATGGCGGTTTCGATGGCGGCCCGGTCCAGCACGCCGCCGGAGGCGAGCAATCCCTCGATGACCTCGTCGACTTCGCGGTCGGTGAGCTTGCGGTGCAGCACCGCGAACAGGGCCACGTAGTCCTCACGCGGGACGCCGTGCGGGTAGCCCGCACGCAGCCAGGCCAGGACGGTGGCGAGGATCGAACGATTGGTCGTCATGGCTCACTTCTTCGGGGGTTTCGCGCCGAACAACTGGATGTCGAAGGTGTGGCTGATGAAATCCTTTGCGATATAGAGGATTCCGGCGGCGACCACGATCAGGGCGGCCGCGAAGCAGAGGTAGGCGATGGCGGAGACGACCACGTTGCGGTTGGCGGTGGCCGGGCCGTCGGCGGCCGGTTCCAGGGCCCAGAGCCGGACGCCGATCCCGAAGATCACCGGCACCCCGACCCCGAGCACCAGCGCGATCAGCGTGACCTCGCCCAGGGACTTGGCGATGGCGTTGAAGGTGTGCATGCTCGCTCTCCTCAGGCCGCGGCGGTCTCGCGCGGCGGGGCCGACGGGGTGCGGCCGTCCGCCCAGTCGTCGTTGACATTGCTGGTGTCGATCGGATTGCGGCGCGAGCGCAGGTACATGGAGACCGACAGGGCGATCAGCACGGCCAGCACGATCAGCACACCGAGCAGGCCACCGCCGAGATCGGCGACCCACCAGCAGGCCGCGCCGACCAGACCGGCCAGCGGCAGGGTCAGCACCCACGCCACGGCCATGCGGCCCATGACACCCCAGCGCACCTCCGCGCCCGGCCTGCCCAGGCCCGTGCCCAGGATGGATCCGGTCGCGGTCTGGGTGGTCGAGAGCGGCAGGCCGAACTGGGCCGAGGTGAGAATGATGGCCGCCGAGGAGGTTTCGGCCGCGAAGCCCTGCGGCGAATCGATCTCCACCAAGCCCGTGCCCAGGGTGCGGATGATGCGCCAGCCGCCCAGATAGGTACCCGCGGCGATCGCCAGGGCGCAACACACCTTCACCCACAGCGGAATGTCGTCGGCATTGGTGTAGGTGCCGCGGGCGACCAGGGCCATGAAGATGACGCCCATGGTCTTCTGGGCGTCATTGGTGCCGTGGGCCAGCGAGACCAGGGACGCGGAACCGATTTGGCCCCAGCGGAATGCGGTGCTCACCCGGTCCTTGCGGGAGTGGCGGGTCAGCCAGTAAACCGCGTAGGTGCCCAGTCCGGCCACCAGTGCGGCGACGAAGGGGGCCAGCAGGGCCGGAAGGATGATCTTGTTGATCAGGCCGGTCTTCTGATCCCCGGTCCAGATCACGCCGCTCGCGCCCAGCGCGGCGACCGCGGCCCCGATCAGGCCACCGAAGAGGGCATGGGAGGAACTCGACGGAATTCCGACCAGCCAGGTGAACAGATTCCACAGAATTCCGCCGACCAGGCCCGCGAAAACTATGTGCAGCAAGGCCATACCGTGGATACCGCCGATATTCAGCAGCCCACCCGAGACCGTCTTGGCGACCTCCACCGACAGAAACGCTCCGACCAGGTTGAGCACGGCCGAAAGGGCCACTGCCACCCGGGGAGCGAGCGCGCCGGTTGCGATGGAGGTCGCCATCGCATTCGCCGTGTCGTGAAACCCGTTGGTGAAATCGAACGCCAACGCGGTAACCACCACGATCAAGAGAACCAGTAGCTCAGCGCTCACAACTCCAGTGTCACAACGGAATACCGCGCGCATCATGGCTACACGCCGGTGTTCACTCGAAATTCAATCGGATAACCCCGGGACGGTCGCCCGGGGTTGTCCCGATCACCTCCTCCCGCAGGATTCGGAGTCGAGCAGGGGCCGGAGGTGGGCGGACTACGCCGTCAGTGAAATGAGCGCGCAGCGGCGGTGTTTCGCGGTGAGAATGAGGCGGGCCGCTGGGGCCCCGAGGTTCGGGAGGGTGTTGATGGACGAGGTGCTGCTCACGCCGCCGGATGCCGCCGAGGTGCGGTTCCTGGCGCGGGGTGTGGTCAGTGCGGCGGCAGGAGAGGCGGGGTTGACGCCGCTGCAGGAGTTGCTGGTTCCGGCCTTGTTCCTGTCGATGACCGGGCATCCGGTGGAACTGGCCGAGGTGCGCCCGATCGGGGCGGCGGAGTTCGCGGACGGCCTGGCGCGGCGCAATCGGGTGTTCCGGGAACGGATCGTGCAGACCATGCTGCTCGCGGCACTGGTGGTGCGGCCGCTGCCCGCGGAAGTGGGAAACCGGCTGCGGGAGTTCGCCGATGCGCTGGGCGTCGACGACGACATGATCGCTGTTGCGCAGCGCTACGCCGAGGGCGCGGTGGATCTGGCCGCGGTCGACTTCACCCGCAATGGCTATCTGGGCAATACGAATACGCTGCGGCTGGACGCGCTGCACACCGAGGGCCTGGACAGCTCGTGGAGCGCGGTCACCGACGATCCGGTGCTGGCCGGGCGCTGGGCCGAACTGTGGGACCTGCCCGTCGGCACGCTGGGACGCGGTGTCGCCGACTTCTACCGTGACCGGGGCTTCGTCACCCCCGGTCTGCCCGGTTCCGCGCCGCCGCTGCTGGCCCAGCACGACTGGGTGCACGTGCTCGCCGGGTACGGGACCACCCTCGAGAACGAGATCGAGGTCTTCGCCTTCATGGCCCGCGCCAATGACGACCCGCGCGCGTTCAGCCTGCTGGCCATGGTGATTTCGCTGTTCGAGACCGGGTACCTGCGCGCGGGCGCGGGCCTGTTCGAGGCCGACGAGGGCCACCTCAGCACCCGGGGCATGGCCGAACGGCTCGGCGATGCCATGCGGCGCGGCGCGCTCACCCAGGGCAGCCACGACTTCCTCGACCTGGACTGGTTCTCGCTGGCCGACCGCCCGATCACGGTGGTGCGCAACGAGATCGGCCTGGTCCCCAAGGCCGGGTCGGCGCTCGCGGCGGGCTCGGCCGGACCGTGGCAGCCCGGCGGGATCACGCCGTACCAGCTGAACTCCTCGAAAAATGCCGCGGAGGCGTCGGGACGGCCCTACGTGCCCTGGCAGCCCGACCCGTCGCGCGACTGACCGGCTTCAGCGACAGTCAGGTCTGAGAGTCAGGTTTGCTGTACGAGGGTCGTCCCCGGTAGCCCGGGTGAGCGGTGCGAGCGCCTCGCGCACTGCTCACCCGGCATGCTGATCCGTCGCTCCCCGAGGCGAGCGGTCAGCCCTGCCCGAGCAGGCCGAGCATGCCGGAAACGGCTGCGGGCCAGGTGAATTCCTCGGCGCGGCTGCGGGCGGCCCGGCGGCGTTCGGCGGCCGGGCGGGACAGCACGTCGGTGACGGCTTCGGCGAACGCCCGGGGGTGGTCTGCGGCCACCGCGCCGGCTTCGGCGGTGATGATGTCGGCCAGCGCCGAGGAGCGGCTGACCACGACCGGGGTGCCGGCGGCGAGGGCTTCGAGTGCGGCCAGGCCGAAGGTCTCGTGCGGGCCGGGGGCCAGCGAGACGTCGGCGGTGGCCAGCAGGGTGGCCAAAGCGGTTCTGTCGTCGATGAATCCGGCGAAGTGGACGGTGGGGCGGCCGTCCGGGAGCGGTGGGATGGTGCGGGCGCGGCGCTCGAGGGCGTCGCGGCGGGGGCCGTCGCCCGCGACGACCAGACGGGCGTCGAGGCCGCGGCGACGCAGTGCGCTCACCGCGGCGATGCTGCGGTCGACCCGTTTCTCGACCGAGAGGCGACCGCAATGCACCAGCAACGGGTAGTCGTCGGCGCCGAGATCGGTGCGCAGGCGATGGTCGTGGCGGTCCGGCCGGAACATGTCCAGATCGACGCCGAGCGGGACGAGTTCGACGTTCTCGACGTCGATGCGGTGGAACTCCTCGCGCGCGAACTGGGTGGTGCAGACGACGACGTCGTAGTCCTCGGCGGTGCGGCGGTTGGCGGCGTCGGCGGCCCGGCGGGCGATCGGACCAGGCAGGATCTGGCCCAGCAACCGGTCGAGACGCTCATGGGAGATCATCACGCCCGCGATGTCGCGGCGGCGCGCCCACCGGCCGAAGCCACGCAGTGTCAACCGGTCCGACACCTCCAGCACATCGGGCCGCAGCCCGGCCAGGGTGTCGGCGACCCGGCGCGGATCCGCTGCCCGGTAACCGCCGGTCCACGGAATCTGCGGGGCGGGCACCGTGATCCGCAGTACCCCGGTCGGCAGCAGCTCCTCGGCCCGCTTCGGCCCCGGCACGACCAGCACCACCTCGTGCCCGGCGGCGGCATATCCCTCACCCAGGTGATGCAACGCGGTGCGCAACCCACCCGACCGCGGACCATAGAAGTTCGCCAGCTGAACGATGCGCACGTGGCCGATCGTGCAGGGCAACGGGTTACCGTCGGCACCCCCGGCGCCAACACCACATGAACACCCGCGAAAGACCCAGCGAACCCGGCGTAGTCGGCACCCCGCACCCGCCCACGTGAACCTCACACCCCGAACCCCGCACGGCCCAGACCACCAAGATCGGGAAGCCCGCAGCACGCAATTCCGGGCAAATCTCCAATACGCCGCGCACCCGTGCTCGGTCGTCATGCACCAGTGCGCGGCACTGCCGCTCGGCGACAGCGGCCTGTGCGCGGCGATCCTCCGTCGCCATGCTGCGCGGCTGCGCGACGCTGTAACGGCCCGGGCGCCGCAGCGGCAGCCGCGGGGCATCGATACGCGTCCGAGTGAGGGTTGACTGGTAAGGGCTCGTATTCAAGTGGTCTGAATTCGTCTGCGGGGTGAGCCCGATGCAATCGCCGCTAGTAGGTGCGCCACCGATGGGGCTGTGGCTACGTCGGCTGCCACGCCGCCGGCTGCCGCTTGGGCCGGCTGCGTCATCCTGCTGCACTGATACGAGATGCCTTATGTGGGCACCTTGGATCCGGTCGAATTCGACGTAACACATTGCGCTGCTGGGTAACTGCCGAGACAGGCCGGCGTGTTCGAGGGGAAATGCAACTGGTCGGCGGAGTGGGATAGTGGTCATGACCCCCGCCCGTGCAACGTCTGATGAGCCGTCCGGGCGCCGGGGCAAGAGGTGGCCATCGTGATCATCATGACGGCCCTTCTGTCTGAACGTCCTTGGACCGTCATGGGCACAACGCCATTGGTATCCGGGTCAGAAGCAGTTATGAGTGGATGCGCGTCGCGACTACGGTGAAGGTCACACTTCCGACGATGACTGCGCCGCCGGTCGCCAGGAGGAGCAGCCCCAGGGGCGAGTGTCCGGTGACATCGCCGAGCAGAGACCAGATCGCGGCGCGCAGGGCCACCGTGGCCGGAATTCCTAGTGCGGCGGCCATGGCGGCAGCGCGGACTGCGCGATGTATCCGGTTCGGCCGCGGGACCGGGGCTATGAAAACGAGGACGTGGTTGCCGAGCATTGCCATTCCGAAGAACCCGCTGGTGGCGACGACGATTGCGAAGACGATCAGCAGCGGGTCGGTCCACCGCTCACCGATGGCTTGCGCGGCTGTGACCGCTGCCCCTGCAGACACGGCCGCCGCCGCTAGGACGGCGATGTCGTGACGGCGGGTGAACGCTGCGGCTGACCTGTAGCGGGAGGGACGGACAATGGCCCGGCCACCGGTGAGCAATGCGGCCAGAGGTTCGATGTCGTCGACCCAATCACCATCGTGCCCTCGCTCGGATACTAACAGTCGCAGCGCTTTTCGCTGCAGCATCAGCCCAGCGGCGGTGACGCCCGTGAGGACACTGAGTGCGGCGATCAGCACCGGCGTGGTCGTCGCGGTCCAAGCCGTGCGCTCGGCGTCGACCGCGACCGCGATCCAGTCCGTCGTCGCAGTCATTGCCACGAGCCCCGTACTCGCGGCTGCGGTCCGTGCCAGCTGTGCGACGCGGAAGGCTGGTTGTGGTTGACCGTTGCGCCACAACAGCATTCGCAGTGCCATCAGCAACAGCACTGCTGGTACCACGAATTCGGTGAACGACACCACCACGTCATACGGGTCGGCTTGCCACGGGCTGGCCGCCCGCACGGTCTTGGCCTGCGTCGTGGTCCATGCGAAGGCGACGAACCCGGCTCCTGCCACGAAAGAGGCCATCAGCGCCGCACCCGTGACACCCCGGACCTGGCTGCCGACCGATACCACCTGTTCATCCGTCACCGCTACCGCTCCCTTCTGACCTGACGAGCCGATCAATCACTGCATAGTACGCACTGCGTACTACGTGGCGCGAGCTACGCAATGTGTACTAGTCTGCCGGGAAGGGGTCGAACGAGGAGGTTCTGATGCTCGCCAACGACGCACAGGTACTGGTGTTGTGCGCGCTTGCCGAGGGGCCGTTGCACGGCTACGCGATCAATGCCGCGATCGAGCACTTGGTCGGTGAGCGGCTGGCGGCCGGCAGCCTGTACGGCGCGCTGGCACGGCTCGAAGCCAAAGGATTGATCGAAGCGGTGGATGGTGTCGGGCGGCAGCGCCCGGTTCGCCTGACCCCGCAGGGCACCGCGTTGCTGGAACGGGAACTGCGTGCCATGGCCGAGGTGTCGAGGACCGGATTGCGGCGTCTGGGGGTGAGCCCGGCGTGACCAGCTGTACGCAAATCCTTGTGCGGTTGTTGTATCCGCGGCCCTACCTCGACCGGTGGGGTGAGGACCTGTGCGACGCCGCGCGTTCCGAAGGGTGGCGGTCCTGGCCGAATCTGGTGGCGAGCGCGGCCGCAATCTGGCTGCAACCGGCGATCTGGCCGCCTCGTCACCGCGGGCAGCGCACCGCCCGCGCGTCCGCGATGGTCCTCGCGGTCGCGGGCTGCGGATGGTTCATCGCGAATCTCATTACCGAGGACGCCGACCCCGTCCTCAGGCAGGTGCTGCGGGGCTGCGCAGCGGCCCTGCTGGTGGGGTGCGGGCTGGTGACACCGTTGCCACACCCGAACCGGACCGGGCTGGCTGCGGTGGTACGGCGGTCCATGCGATATTTCGCTGTTCCGGTGGTCCTGGTCGCCACCGTGGTGATCACCGTGCATGGCGGTGTGCTGCCCCGGATTCCGCCGGTGCCGATCCGGCTGGCTGTCGTGTCGTTGTGGTGGATCGGTTGGCTGCTGGCCGTCGGCGCAGGTTCACGAGTCCTGGCCAACCTCGGCCCGGACACCGTCATCGCACCGAGTCGTCGGCGAGCCGGTGCCGGCGGCGTGGTCCTGGCCGCGGTCGCCGTGATCACCGGCGCGGTCTTGCTGATCTTCGCTTTCTCCGGTGCCCGATTCGATCCGTTCGCAGCCATCTGCGGTGCACTCACGCTGGTGTTCGGGGTCGCGGGAACCGCAGCGCTCTGCGAGCTCCCATCTCTCGCAGACGACTAGCCACAGCCCTCACGCACACGAAATCCCGCTTCCCGCAACCGAACAGAAAGCTCAGGATGCGACTCGCCGATCCCCTCTATGCGCTTTACACCCGCCGGCTGCGCCGCCGACTCGATGGCGCATCATTGCCGCGCCACATCGGGCTGATCATGGACGGCAACCGCCGCTGGGCCCGCAAACAAGGGCTGCCCGATGCCCGGATGGGGCACCGCTATGGCGCCGAGCACGCCGAGAACGTGCTGCGCTGGTGCGAAAACCTCGACATCCGCCACGTCACCGTCTTCCTGTGCTCCACCGAGAATCTGCAGAGCCGACGCAACGATGAGATCGAATTCCTCATGCGTGTGGTCGAGGACCTGGTCACCGACCGGCTCGGACGTCCGGATTCCCGGTGGCGACTGCATATTGCCGGATCGCTCGACCTGCTGCCCGATACCACGGCCGCAGCGCTGAAACAGGCGATCGAGACCACCCGCGCCTGCGACACCGGCGCGCACGTCACGCTCGCGATCGGTTACGGCGGCCGTCAGGAAATCATCGACGCGTTCCGCGATCTGCTCTACGAAGGTGTCAGCCACGGCAAGACGACCGGCGAGATTGCCGACAACCTGACCGCCGACGACCTCGCCGCACACCTCTACACCGCTGATCAACCCGATCCGGACCTGGTCATCCGCACCAGCGGCGAACAACGCCTATCCAACTTCCTGCTGTGGCAAACCGCTTACGCGGAACTGTATTTCTGCGAAGCATATTGGCCCGCCTTCCGCGAGATCGATTTCCTGCGCGCGCTACGCAACTACGCCGACCGCCACCGCAGATATGGCGCCTGAGTACCTCGCCGACCGTGACGTGTGCCCCGACACCGGGCGGGCCCGGTTGTCCTACGACCAGGCCCGCGACCTGATCGCTGCCGCCACCGCCGTCGATGGGCCCGGGACCGGATGGGACCTGCACGAACTTCGGCACTCGGGTCTTACCCATCTCGGCGAGGCCGGCGCGAGCCTGTTGGAGTTGATGGCAAAGTCCAGGCACCGCAAGCCGGAAAACCTGCGCCGCTACTTCAAGCCGTCACCCCAGGCCATGCGCGACCTCACCAGCTTCATCGGCCCAGGTGCAGATCGCCGCCGGTGACCTGACCAGCGATTACGCCATATCCGCCCGAAATTCGGCGATTGCTACAGAACCCCTGTAGTCGCCGATGTTGCCGCGCGGGCGGCCTGGGTATGAGGTAGTTGGCCGCGACTGGTCTGGCCGCTTGACCTGCTGGGTGGGCGGATCTAGCGTTCGGGGATGGCGTTCAAGCGGATCGATCGGCGGACGGTGCCGGACACTGTATTCGAGCAGCTCGTGGGCGAGGTGCTGGATGGAGAGTTGGCGCCGGGGGCGGCCTTGCCGGCCGAGCGGGCGCTGGCGGAGACGTTGGGGGTGTCGCGGCCGACGGTGCGGGAGGCGCTGCAGCGGTTGGCGCACACGGGGCTGGTCGAGGTGCGGCAGGGTGGGTCGACGACGGTACAGGACTTTCGGCGGCACGCGGGGCTGGAGATGTTGCCGCGGTTGCTGATCCGGCAGGGGGAGCTGGACCACGCGGTGGTGCGGTCGATCCTGGAGACGCGGCGGGTGCTCGGGCGGGAGGTGGCGGGGCTGGCCGCCGAGCGCGCCGGAGCCGGGCTGGCCCAGGCGCTGCACGCGGCGGTGGAAGCGCTTGCGGCGGAACGCAATCCGGTGACACAGCAGATGTCGGCGGTCACCTTCTGGGATCACCTGGTGGATGGTGCGGATTCGATCGTGTACCGGCTGCTCTACAACGATCTGCGCGCGGTGTACGAACCCGCGGTGGAGGCGCTGGCGGGGGTGATGGCGGGTGAGGTGGGCAGCATCGATCGCTACCGCGGGCTGGCCGAGGCGGTCATCGCGGGCGACGCCCAGGAGGCGCGGGCGGCGGCCGATGCCCTCCTGGCGATCGCGGCGGAGTCGTTCGACTCATTTCTGCGGCAGGCTCGACCCGGCGTGTAGGAAGCCCGCTTGCGCCGGGACGGCCCACGCGTAGGAACCTGCTCGCGCCGGCCCGGCCCACGCGTAGGAACCCGCCCGCACTTGCCCGGCTGCCGCGTGTAGATCGTCGCGCGTACCGAGCCCTACCCGGCGACCGTTGGGCACAGCTGACAGATCCGGACGACGGTCTTGTGTTTCGACACTGGATCGATATATTGGTCTGACCACTTGGCCATCAGGCCAAGATCATCTGTCTGGACAAGGCGGTACCTCTATGACGCCCCCTCTGCAATCGGAACGCGAGGATCGCGCCGAGCGCCTGGCGGTGGTTGCCCCGGCCGTGCTGCTCGAGCAGGCGCGGGAAGTGCAGCCGGAGTGGGCTGCGCTGACGGTCGCCCAACGGGTCCAGGCGCTCGGGTCGCTGCCGCAGCTGCTGTTCGACCGGATGGACCGGATCGCGGAGGAGATCGTCGCCGAGAACGGCAAGCCACTGGCCGAGGCGCTGGCGCACGAGGTCGTCCCGGCGATCGCCCTGGCTCGCCATCACCTCGACAGTGCCGTCGCCACCCTGGACGCGACCCGCATCAGCTCGGCGACCGTGCCGCATCGGAAGGCGCTGCGCACCCATCGGCCCTACGGGGTCGTGGTCGCCATCGCGCCCTGGAACTTGCCGTTCCTGATTCCGTTCAGTCAGGTGCTGCCCGCATTGATCGCGGGGAATGCGGTGGTGCTCAAGCCTTCCGAGCTCACGCCGCGGGTCACCGAGGCGCTCGTCGAGCTGATCTCCGACTGCGGTTTGCCCGCGGGGGTGCTGCGACTGGCGGTCGGAGACGGGGCGGTCGGTGCCGAGTTGATCGCCGGGCGGCCGGACAAGGTGCTGTTCACCGGTTCGGTGGCCACCGGGCGGACGGTGATGGCGGCGGCCGCGCGCTTCCCGATTCCGGTCGGGCTGGAGCTGGGCGGGATCGACGCCGCGATCGTGCTCGACGATGCCGACCTGGAGTTCACCACCTCGGCGGTGGCCTGGGGCGCGAATTTCAATGGGGGACAGGCCTGTTGCTCGATCGAGCGAGTGCTGGTGCACGACTCGCTGCACGACGCGTTCCTGGTCCGGCTCGAGGACAAGGTGCGGCGCATCGACACCGGACGGGATCTGGCGCCGGCCATCGATGAGCGCCAGCAGCGGGTGTGGGAGCGTCATCTCGCGGCGGCGCGGCAGGGCGGCGTGCAGGTGCGCGGCGGAGAACCGTTGCGGGATCGCCAAATCTCGCCCGCGCTGGTGAGCGGTGCAGGTGTCACGACGGCCGAGGTGTGGCGGGAGGAGACGTTCGGGCCGGTGGCGGCGATCGCCCGGTTCGGGTCCGACGACGAGGCCGTGGCGCTGCACAATGCGACCGAGTACGGGCTCACCGCCAGTGTGTTCTCCGCCGATGTCGGGCGCGCCCGCGCGCTGGCGCAGCGGCTGCGGGCGGGCGCGGTGTCGATCAATGATGTTGCGGCGACCATGTATTCGACACCGGAGCTGCCGTGGGGCGGGGTCGGCGGGTCGGGCTTCGGCCGCTCGCACGGGGTCGACGCGCTGCTGGATGCGAGCTGGGTGCAGGTGGTGGAGCTGCCGCGCGGCCCGGCGTTCGGGCCGAAGCGGCCCTGGTGGTATCCGTACGGGCCCGAACTCGAGGACGCCATGCGGGCGCTGGCCTCCGGCGCGGTCACGCCGCGGGCAGCGGCTCGGCTGCGAGGATACGGGCGGGCCGGTCACCTGCTGCTGGGCATGCTCAGCCGGCAGCCGAAACTCTGAAGGACGGGAATCGGTGAACAACCAAGTCATGACCGCG
The DNA here is from genome assembly GCF_042754085.1 of Nocardia sp. NPDC059236. Classification (NCBI taxonomy): domain Bacteria; kingdom Bacillati; phylum Actinomycetota; class Actinomycetes; order Mycobacteriales; family Nocardiaceae; genus Nocardia; species Nocardia sp. NPDC059236. Next base: position 187,919 of record NZ_JBHZAF010000005.1, on the reverse strand, counting down.
ATCGCCCAGAACGTGCCGCGGCTGCGGGCGGGGGCCGATCACGTCGAATCGTGGTTCGTGCGCGCCAATGACCCGCATTCGCCGCGCGCGGTGTGGATCAAGGCGACCGTGCTCACCGCGCGCGACGGGACCGCGGTGGCGCAGGCGTGGTGCAGCGTCTTCGACGGGCAGCGCACGCACGCGTGGTGTCTCGATATTCCCTTGGCGGCGGCGCGATTCGAGGCGCACGCGATCGGGCAGGACGTCACCGTGGGTCCGTTGACCCTGTCGTTGACCGGGAACGGCGGTACGACCGGCGGCACATTGTCCGATGCCGCGCAGACCGTCGCCTGGGATCTGGGGTTCAGCAAGGTGGCCGGCCTGGGTGAGCCGATGTCGCTGCTGCCCAGCGACCGGTTGCTCGATACTCCGGTGCCGAACAACAAACTGGTGACCCCGTTTCCAGTGCTGACCTGCACGGGCCGGCTGGAGTGGCAGGGCAAGCGCTGGGACCTGAGCGGCTGGCACGGGATGCAGGGCCACAACTGGGGCCGCGAACACAGCCCCGAATACGCCTGGGGCCAGTGCGTTTTCACCGATGCCGGGGGCGGCGAGCCCTTCGCCGTGATGGAGGCCGCCTCGGGCCGCACCCGTATCGCGGGCCGCACCTCGCCGCTGCTGTCCATGCTGGTCATCCGCCGCGGCGACGAGGAATTCCGGTTCGACCGGATCGTCGACCTGTGGCGGCAGCGCCCCCGGCTCGACTTCCCCGCATGGACCCTGCGCATGCGCGGCCGCCACGGCACCGCGGACCTGCGCATGCACGCCGAGCCCGAGCAGATGGTGTGCCTGGCCTACCGGAACCCGGCGCGCGACACCAGCTACTGCCTCAATTCCAAGACCGCCGCCGTCTCCGTGCATGTCGCCCCGATCAACGGCAATGCCTTCGAGCTGCGCAGCCCGCACGGCGGTGCGCTGGAATTCCTTGTCCCGCACCCGGTTGCGTCGGTGTCCCCGATCGTCTGAGAGAGCTCGCTATGCCTTTGACCTTCTTCGAGACCATGCGCGGCGAGCTCTACGATGCCGACGGGCTGGCTCATCACGTGGCCATGGATCTGCGCTGCGAATCCGGGCACGCGCGCGGATTCGTCACCAATGGGCGCGCCCGCATCACCGGCACCATCCGGGCGCTGCCGTGGGCCGACGGCGCGGCGGTGCTCGGCACCCTCATCGCGCTACCGGTGACCAAGCGGCTGATGAGCTATGAACTCGAGTTCCGCGACGACGACGGCCGCGCCTGGCAGCTGAGCGGTCGCAAGGATGTGCGCTGGCTGCGCGGCGCGCACGCCGGCCTGACCAACCTCGCTACCACCCTGTCGTGCGAGGGCGAACAGGTCGCGCAGGGGCGAATGCAGTTCTTCGCCAACGACTATCCGAGTTTTCTGCGCTCGTTCCAGCCATGGGTGTCGCTGCGCGCCGACCTACCCGAGGGTCGCCATCCGGAGGGGATACTCGGCCCGGGCCATCGCGAGACTCTCGCAGCGCTGGCCGAGGTGCTGATCGAACCGGGCGGGTCGGTGCCACCCGTCGGCACCGCCACCATCGACAGGGTCGACACCTATATCGGCAATATGACCCCGCTCATGCAATCCGGGCTGCGGGCGGCACTGCGCGGCCTCGATGCGGCGGCGCGCGCCAGGCACGGCAAACGCGCTGCGACGCTGACGGTTCCGCAACGCCGGGCCCTCGTGGAGGAGGCCCGGCGCGCCGGCGCCCTACGGCACGCGGTCGATGCCGTCGAGACTCCGTTGCGGATCGCGCATTTCGGTGACCGCCGCTATCTGGATGCGATCGGCGCGCCACGTTATGACGAGCCCGTGCTCGAGCAGCGGCCGGGCTGGATGGCCAACGTCACCACCCCGACCGAGCTGTCGCAGCGGGAGACGATCGACTGCGATGTCGTGGTGATCGGCACCGGCGCGGGCGGTGCGGCCGCGGCCGCCCGGCTCACCGAGCACGGCCTCGGAGTGGTGATGGTCGAGGAGGGCGACTACGCCGGTCGCGCACAGTTCCGCGGGGATCTGGGAGAGCGCACCCAGAAGTATTGGCGCGATGGCGGATACAACCTGGCACTCGGCAATACGGTGCTCGGCGTCAGCACGGGCCGGCTGGTGGGCGGGACGACCGCCATCAATTCCGGCACCGCCTTCCGCACCCCGGACGCGGTGCTGCGGGAATGGCTGGATCTCGGCTTCCCCGGCGACTTCACCCCCGAGGCGTTCGCGCCGTACCTGGACGAGGTCGCCGCCGAACTGGGTATCGGCCCCGCCGATCCCCGCTATCTGGGCCGGGTCGCGGAGATCATCGGCGCGGGGGCGGACACCCTCGGCGCGGCGCACGGTCCGCTGCCGCGCAATGCGGTGGGCTGCGACGGGCAGGGCCAGTGCGTGCACGGCTGCCCGACCGAGGCCAAACGCTCGAGCAATGTCAGCTGGGTGCCGCGGGCGTTGAAGGACGGTGCGCAGCTGTTCACGAATCTGACCGTCACCCGAATCCTGTTGTCGGGCAGCCATGCCGCCGGTGTGCTGGCCGAGGGCCAGGACGCGCACGGCGCGCCGCGGACGGTGGAGATCCGCGCCCGCGCGGTGGTGATCGCGGCCGGCGCGCTCATGACGCCGCTGCTGCTGCGCCGCAACGGCCTGACCCTGCCCGCGCTGGGACGCCACCTGTCGGTGCATCCGTCCCTGGGCGCGGTGGCCATGATGCCGACGCCCGGAACGCCGTGGTCGGGGATCCCGCAGGGCTATCAGGTGGAAGGACTGGGCGATCCGCTGGTCACCTTCGAAGGCGTGGCCATCCCACCGCAATTCGCGGCCGGCACGCTGCCGTTCCACGGTGCGCGGCTCACCGAATGGATGAACCGCTGGACCCACACCGAGCAGTTCGGCGCAATGGTGCGTGACACCGGCACCGGCAGCGTGCATCACGGTCCGGGCGGGCGGACCCTGATCCGCTATCACCTGACCCCGCGCGTCCAGGCCGCGTTGCAGCACGCCTGCGCGAGCCTGGCCGAGCTGTTCCTGCGCGGCGGGGCGGAGGCGGTGGCGTTGCCGATCGCGGGGACCCCGCCGATCCGCACCCTCGATCAGGCCCGCACGGTCGCCGAGATCCGGGTGAGTCCGCGGCAATTCCGCATGATGGGCCCGCACCCGCTGGGCACCGCCCGGATGGGTCGTGATGCCCGGACGGCGGTGGTGGATTTCGGCCATCGGGTATTCGGCACAACCGGTCTGTATGTCGCCGACGGTTCGGTCGTCCCGACGTCACTGGGGGTCAATCCGCAGGTCACCATCATGGCCTTCGCGCTGCGCGCCGCCGATCTGATTGCAGCCGACCTCAATTGACCGGATTCGCCTCGTCACCCCTCTGGCGCACCACCTGTGATCTTGGTAGAGATTGGTGTAAGCACAAAAGGGGTGATCCGGATCATTCCGGAGGATGGGGACGAATCAATGGGTGCCAGAGCCGAACTGGAACGGGAACTGGGTGGGTCGCTGGCCGCGCTGGATCTGCTGACCGAGGCCGAGACCGCCGATCTGCTGGCGATCTTCCAGCAGGCGCAGCGCACCGAGAACATCGCCATGGTCGAGGCCGTCGACAAGACCGTCGGCGCGCTGCCGTGGCCGTTGCGCACGGCCGCCAAGAAGATCATGTTCGGCAACAAGCTCGGGTAGGGGCGATGAGCGACCTGGTCACCCGCGCGCAGATCACCCTGCTGTCGCGGACGCTGCACGTCTCCGAGGACAAGCTCGCCCATCTCGAGAAGCTCGGCGCCGCCAACCTGCACGAACTGCAGGAACGCATGGCGCAGGTGATGTTCGCCGAGCACAATGCGATCTTCTCGCGGTTGTCGCTGCTGGTGCCGATCATCCCGCTGAGTATTTCGCTGCCGCTGGTGCAGAAGTTGGTGCCGCCGGTGATGGCCGGTCGCGCCGCGGGTGCGATCGGGGTGGATCACCCCCGGAAGGCAGCCGAAGCGGTCGGCATGCTCGATCCGGGCTATGCGGCCGAGGCCGCGCCCTACATGGATCCGCACAGCGTCGGACAGCTGGCCGATATCGCGCCGGCCGGGCCGGTCATGCAGATCATCAACGAGCTGCTGCGGCGCGGGGACTACATCACGGCGGGACCGTTCCTGGCCTATGCGACACCGGATCTGGTACACGCGGTCGAGCGCGACGTGCACGACGACGAGGGCCTGATCCGGTCGGCGTCCTACTCGTTCTCGGGCGAGAACATCAGCGTGATCATCCGGCACCTGCTGACCGGCGAGGGGCGGCGGGTTCCGAAACTGGCCCGCACTATCCTGCAGGGCTCCAAGGAGTTGCGGCTGGCGGCGCTGTCGGTGTTCGCGCGCTGCGACACCGATGTGATCGTGGCGATCGGCGACATCCTCTTCGATGTGGGCTCGGCCGACGAGATCGCCGATCTGATCGAGACCTTCATTTCCGCCGGGGCGGTCCCGGAGACGCTGCGCTTCGCCGGGCAGCTGAGTCCTGCGGCGCTGGACCTGCTCGCGGCCAATCCGATTCTGGCCGAACCGGAGTCCATCGACGCCGTCGCGGGCGCGGCCGACGGCAGCAGCGAGGCCGCGGTCTGGCGGGGTCTGCTGGAGCTGGCCGAGCGCACCGAGCCGGGCATCGCGCGCCGGATCGGCGGGGCCATCTCGCATTTCGACACCGCGACGCTGACCGGGCTCCCGGGGCTGGCGGCGACCGCGCACCTGTGGCCGCCGCTGCTGAAGGTCCTCGCCACCGCCGAGCCGGACGCGCAGTCGCGGATCGGGGAACTGTGGTCGCCGCTGCCGGCTTTGGAGCGCAACGAGATCGAGCAGCGCATCGCCGATCTCGGCCTGGGCGAGCAGTTGACGACACTGATCGCAACATTGCAGCTCACGCAATAATGTCGCCGACGCTGTGGCCCCGGCGACATTCGAGTCGCTGGGGGCCGCAGCGGCTTTCGGTACTGACGGACGACGCGGTCACCGCCCGGGCGCGCGGTCCGTCACTGCCCGCGCAGGGCCTCGATGCTGCGTTCGAACGCGGCCGCACCATGTCCATCGGTGACCTGACGGTCCACCAGGGAGGCGATCCCGTCGAGCGGTTCGGCGGTGATTCCGGCATCGAATGCGGCTTGACGCAACGTGTCCAGGGCGGTCTTCGTGAAGACCAGGTCCTGGAAGACGTCGCTGGTGTAGTCGCCGGTGTCGATGATGCGGCCGTAGGCGGGCAGCGTCCGGAACATGGCGGTCACCCATGCCGCCGCGCGAGTCGCGAACTCCGAGGCCGGAACTCCGGCCGAGCCGACCAGGGCCGCGCCCTGGAAGAACCCGCCGAACATGGCGTACATGGTCGACAGCAGCGCGAAATCCCAGAGCGCGGCCAGGCCCGCGTCGGTGCCGAAATATTCGGCCGAGCCCAGTAATTCGAGGGTGGGGCGGTGGGCGTCGAAGATCGTCTGCGACCCGCTGTAGAGAATGCTCGAGCCCTCCGCCCCGATCATGTCCGGGACCGCCATGATCCCGCCGTCGAGGAAATCGATGCCGTGCCCGGCCGCCCAGGCCGCCAGTTCCCGCGACTGTTCGGGTGAGGTGCTGGTGAGATTGAGCCAGTGTCTGCCGCGGAGCTCCGCCGCGATCGGATCGAGCGTCTCGTGCACGGACGCGTGATCGAGCAGCACCGTGACGACCAGCTCACCGCCGCCCACCGCCTGCCCGGCCGTCTGAGCGGAAACCGCGCCCGCGGCAACCAGTTCGGCATCCTTCCCGGGCGTCCGATTCCACACCGTGGTCGCCACGCCGGCCTTCAGGAACGCGGCCGCCAGCGCCCGCCCCATCGCACCGAGGCCGAGTACGGTCACCGGGCTGTGCTGGATGTTCGTCATTACAGGGCAACTCCTTGTCGCTCGTTGGCGAGTGGTTCCGGCGCGCGCTGAATTCGAGGCTGCCGGTTAGGGAGTCGTCCCACAAGTACGCACAAATAGCTCAGCTACTTACGAAAAGGTTCGTCTCGGAGGTCAGATCTCGGGGTTGCTGAATATTGGCCAGTTTGCCAGTCCCGCCTCCCGGCGCTCGGCGCTACGCGCTCCCGCCGCGTTCGGCTGCGTGCCGCCCGGCGACGCGGCCGAAGGCGAGGGCGTCGGCGATGTGGAAACCGCCGTCCTTGCACCAGGAGTAGGTGGAGCTGACATTGCCCGCTGCGTAGAGGCCGGGGATGACCGCGCCGAAAGGATCGAGGACTTCGGCGTTCTCGTTGCGGCGGGGGCCGCCGTTGCTCCAGGCCAGGATGGGGGCGGCGGTGAAGGCGTAGTAGGGCGGCTCGGACAGGGGTGCGAGAGTCTTTGCGGGGCGGCCGAACTGGTCGTCGTTCCCGGCGGCGCAGGCGGCGTTGTAGCGGTCGACGGTCTGCTGCAGGACGTCGGCGTCCACGTGCAGGATGGCGGCGAGTTCGGTGAGGGTGCCGGCGCGGTGGATCCAGCCCTTGCCGATCTCGGCGCTGTTGTCGGCGCTCCAGTCGTAGCCTTCGATCAGACTGGCCCAGCCGACGGCGAGGCGCTCGCGTCCGGGCACGATCGGGCCTGCGCGGCGGGCGGATTCGTCGAAGACGATGTGCATCGGGGTGGTGGGGAACAGCTGGTAGCTGCCGTTGATGCGGGCATGGCCGTGGCCCAGGGCCACCCGTTCGTTGCAGTAGCGGCGACCGTCGAGGCCGAGGTAGACGAAGCTGTTGGTGTTGGGGAACGCCGTGTAGAACCCGGCTTCGTAACCGGGAGCACGCAATCCGGGCAGGGTCATCATGTTGGACATGTGCCACAGGTCGGCTCCGGCCTTGACCGCCATGCGCAGGCCGTCGCCGGTGGCGGCGGGCGTGCCCCAGACCACCGGGTCGGTCAGGCGCAGGTGATCGCGCACCATCTCCGGGTTCGCCTCGAATCCGCCGGTGGCCAGCACGACTCCGCGGTCGGCGCGGATCCGCAGGGCGCTCCCGTCCGGTGCGGTGGCCAGGACGCCGAGCACCGTGCCGTCGCCGGTGATCAATTCACGTGCGGGCGTCTGCAACCGGACCTCGATGCCGCGGGCGCGGACCGCCTCCGACAGGGCCGCCCACAGCAGTCCGTCACCCATGCGGCCATCGACGCCGATCCAGCCGCACATGACGTCGCTGCCGTCGAGGTCGGGGAATTCCGGTGGCGCGGGCACCGCCAGACCGACCGGGATGCCGAGGCTTTCCATCCACTCGCTGTTGCGGGCGGTCTCCTGCGCCCACACCCGCACCACCGGTTCCGGGATCGGCCGTCCGGCGCTGAGGCTGCGCAGGTAGACCGCGGCCCGCTCGGGATCCCGGTTGTCGAACCAGACCGCGCCCGACACTCGGGTGCTGCCACCGGCCCGGCCACCGGATTCCTTGTCCAGCACCAGCACTCGCGCCCCGGCATCGTGGGCCGCGGCGGCGGCCGCGCAGCCCGCCCCGCCGAATCCCACGACCACCACATCGGCCTCGACATCCCACACCACACCCGAGTCGGCCATGACCGCACCGTCCTTCCATCTCGTCCACCGCGAACGGTCCCAGCCCGTCGCGCCGACCGAAAAGGCCTGTCTCACTCACCGGATACCACCGACGCAGCCACGGGAACTGCCGCCGTCGGCCGCGGTGGTGAAGTGAGCTGCCCACCGCGGGCCGGCGCCGCGGGGCCGGTCACGCCGGGCTGCCGAACCAGGTGCTCGAGGCCTGTTCGAGTCCCTGCGGCTCGGCGGAGGTCCAGGCGACGATGCCGTCGGGGCGGATCAGCAGCGACAGCGGCTCGCGCGGCTGGGCGGGCTTGGCGGTGACGATCCGGATGCGATCCGCCCACGGCTCGACCCGGGCGCGCAGTGCGGGAGAGTCGCTCGGATCCAGCAGCAGGCCACGGCCGTCGGCGAAGTGACCGGACACGCTCGTGCCGTCGGACAGCTCGAAATCGGGTGTGGCCGCACCGACCAGCGGGTCACCGCTGCCCAGGTCGTAGCGGTGCAGCACGCCGGAGAGCTTCTTCACCACCTGCGTGGTGGCCGCCGGGGTATCGAGCAGGTCGGTGGTGACCGCGCGCAGCGCGCGGCTGCGCGGATCGGTGCGCATGAGCGCGATCTGCGCGCGTGTCCAGTCCAGCACCCAGGCGCCGATCGGGTGGCGTTCGCGAGTGTAGGTGTCCAGCAACGCCTCCGGGGATCGGCCGCGGATCACGGCGGCCAGCTTCCAGCCCAGGTTGACCGCATCGCCGATACCCAGGTTCAGGCCCTGACCGCCGAACGGCGAGTGGACGTGGGCGGCGTCGCCGGACAGCAGGACCCGTCCCCTGCGGTAGTCGGGGACCTGACGGGTGTTGTCGGTGAAGCGGGTGGCCGAAACCACCCTGGAGATCTGCACTTTCACCCCGGTGACGCGTTCGAAGCTGTCCTCGAGCTCCCCGGCGGTGACCGGGTTGGTGCGGTCGGCGGGCGGGCCGTCGAGTTCCACGGTCAGGATGCGGCCGGATTGGGGGCCGTTGACGAAGATGCCGGTGGGAGTGGTGTGCCAGCCCAGGGGCACGTTTTCCGCGCCGGTCATCTCGACCAGGGCCTGGCGGCCGGTGATTTCGGGGTCCAGGCCGGGGAATTCGAATCCGGCCAGTTTGCGCACGGTGCTGCGGCCGCCGTCGCAGCCGACCAGCCAGCCGGCGCGCACGGTGTGCCCGCCGCAGTCGACGGTGACACCGACGCCGTCGTCGTCGAATCCGGTCAGCTCGACCCCGCGCCGCACCGGTACTCCGAGGTCGGCGGCGCGGCGGGCCAGGACGGCCTCGATGGTCTGCTGATCGAGAAAGCGGTATTCGGCCGCCGGGCCCAGATCGGCGAAGGCCGGATCCGCGCCGTCGACATTGTCGGCCCACAGCATGATCCCGGCGAAGTGCGCGCCGGCCGGTGTACGCCGCGGCGCGGTGGGAACCGCTGCGCCCGCGAACATCCGGCCCATGCGGGCCAGCGCCGCCTCGTGGGCCGCACGCAGCTCCGGCACCAGACCGCGCCGGCCCAGCGCCTGGGCGGTGGGCACATTGATCGCGCCCGCCTTGATCGTCGTATCCGGTTCGGCGAGGCGCTCGACGACCAGCACGTCGACTCCCGCCACCCGCAGCTCGCAGGCCAGCATCAGCCCGACCGGTCCGGCCCCGGCCACCACGACATCTCGCGTCTCGTTCATGAGAATCACTGTGGTGGTGGCCGATCACCGGGCGCTTGCGTCGGCTTGCGCGCCGCTTGCGCGGTCAGTTCCAGCCGCGCGAATCCTGTTTCAGGGCGGTGTCGATGGCCAGGCCGGAGGCCACCACCATGGACAGCAGCGGCTGGGGGAGCTGGCGGTGGATCTGCACGACATAGTTGTCGGCGGTGGTGAACATGGTCTTGAGCAGGCCCTCCCACGTCTTGGTGATGCGGGCGACCTCCTGACCGGTGTGGTCGTGGATGGCGAAGTTCCAGGCCCGCCAGTTCTCGGCGCGGATACCGCCGATCTGCTGACCGTTGACCACGAAGGCGAAGTTGATCTTGCCGATCATGTTCTCCTGGATGATCTCACCGATCGGCGCGCCATTGCCGTGCTCGAGCAGGAACTTCGACTTGAAGACCTTGGCCGGGCGGGTGATTCGCATGAGGCACTGGCCGTGTGCGTCGCGGATCTCCAGTTTGTGGGTCATGAACTGGTCGTAGCTGGACAGGAAGCGCACGGCCTTCTTCAGCGCACTCTGCCCGACCTCGGCGACCGCGCCGATCTGGCGGCCGTGCTGGTCGAAGACGCTGTACTCGTTGACCATTTCGATCAACTTGACCTTCTGGTTCACCACCAGCACGGGTTCGGTGAACACGGTGCCGCCACCGGCCTGGGCGGGGGCGATCCCGGCCTGCTGCTGCACCTGGCGCTGGATGTCGCCGGGGTTGTTGGCGCTGCCGACCTCGAGCTCCCAGGGGCTGGCCTCACTGCGACCACCGAACTGCTGCGGTTGCGCGCCATAGGGCTGGCCCGGCTGCTGCGGGTGTGGCGGGCGCTGACCGTATTGCTGTTGCGGCTGTTGGGCAAACTGCTGTTGCGGCTGTTGGCCGTATTGCTGTTGGGGCTGTTGGCCGTACTGCTGCTGTTGCGGCGCGGACTGCTGCTGGACCTGGTGCGGCTGCGACTGCTGCGCGGGCGGCTGGTTCGGGTGCTGCGGGCGGGGCTGCTGCGCGAGCTGGTCGGACCGGGGTCGATCCGGTTGCTGCGGCGCCGGCGCCGGTTGCTGCTGGGGCTGAGTGTGATTCGTCCATTGGCTGCCGTCCCACCACCGGAGCACTGGAGATCCGGGACGCTCGGGGTACCACCCCGCGGGTTGACTCATGGCCGCATCCTAACGGTGTACAGGGACTCTGCACTTTTTGCACTTTTCGCCCCGCGGTCACCTCTATGATGGGCGGTCGACATCCGGAGGCCCAGCTCGGGTCACCCGGGGGAACGGGGAAAGTATGTCCGCCACAGTCGAATTCGCGGGTTGCCACGCGTACACGGTGCGGCCGGGCTTATGACCGAACTGGTGACGCGAGCCCAGCTCGTCCTCCTGGCCCGGACCCTGCACGTGCCGGTGGAACGGCTCGCCCACCTCGAACGGCTCGGCCCGCATCGCCTGCACGAGCTGCAACAACGCATGGCGGGCAACCTCTTAGACCAGCATGCGCCGGTGTTCGAGCGCATCGCCAGGCTGGTCCCCGTCATCCCGCTGAGCATCTCGCTGCCGATCGTGCAGCGGCTGGTGCCGCCCACCATGACCGGGCGCGCGGCCGGCGCGATCGGGGTGAAGTATCCGGCCAAGGCGATCGAGGCGCTGCTGCGGCTCGATGTCGGATACGCCGCGGACTGTGCGCCGTATCTGGATCCGCGCACGGTCGGCCAGCTCGCCTACGACGCGCCGCCCGCGCCGGTGGTGGCGATCCTGAACGAGCTGCTGGCCCGGCGCGACTACATCACCGCGGGGCCGTTCCTGGCCTATGCGACACCGGAATTGATCCAGGCGGTCGAGGAGGGGGTACCCGATGACGAGGGCCTCATCCGCTCGGCCGCCTACGCGTATTCGGGGGAATCGCTCAGTGCGGTGATGCGCCAGTTGCTCGCGGGCAGCGGTCAGCGGGTGCCACGGCTGCTGGGCACGGTCATCAATGGTTCCAAGGAGTTACGGCTCGCGGCGCTGTCGGTGTTCGCGCGCTGCGGCCCCGATGTGATCGCCGCGGTGGGCGACATCCTCTTCGAGGTGGCCCCGCCCTCGGCGGTGGCGGACCTGATCGCCACGTATATCGCCGCCGACGCCACCGACGACATGCTGCGCTTCTTCGGCCGGCTGAGCCCGAACGCCCTGACCCGGCTGGCCCTCAACCCGGTGCTGCCGGAGATCGCCGAGACGCTCGTCGACGCCGTCGACGGCAGCAGCGACCTGGCGGTGTGGCGCGGGGTCCTCGAACCCCTGGCGCGCACTCCCTCCGAGGTGCGCCGCCGGGCGGGCCTGCGCCTGGCCACCCTCGACGCCCCCACGTTGCTCATGCTGCCCGCGCTGGCCCAGGCCGCCCGGTTGTGGCCGCCGCTGCTGTGGGTGCTGTCCGCGACCGATGTCGCGGTCCAGGCCCGGGTGGGCGAGCTGTGGGCCACCGCCACCCGCCTGGACCTCGAGGTCCTCGAACGCCGCATCGCCGACCAGCACCTGGATTCGCTGCTGGCCACGCTGACCAACACGATTCGTTTCCTGCGCTGAGCGCGCCGCCGTCGTCGATCGGGTGTGCGCGGGGTGCTTTCCCGCCGGGTACGGGAACCCTTGTGCCACGGATGATTCCAACTCCCGGTCGTCGGTCGACCTGCGGCGGGGCGGGTCGTGCGGGCGGCGGTGGGCGACGGGGTGCCGGGGAGGTGGTAGGAAAGGTGACGTGTCCGAAACCGCCGAAACCCGCACCCCTCGCGCCGTGTCGGAAGTGGTGGACCTGGTCAGCACGCTGATCCGGTTCGACACCTCCAATACCGGCGAACTGGAAACCACCAAGGGCGAGCGCGAATGCGCGCAGTGGGTGGCCGCACAGCTCGAGGAGGCCGGGTACACCACTGAATACGTCGAATCGGGTGCGCCGGGGCGCGGCAATGTGTTCGCGCGGCTGCAGGGCGCGGACTCCTCGCGCGGGGCCCTGATGATGCACGGGCATCTGGACGTGGTGCCCGCCGAGGCCGCCGACTGGAGTGTGCACCCGTTCTCCGGCGCGGTGCGCGACGGCTACGTGTGGGGCCGCGGGGCCATCGACATGAAGGACATGGTCGGCATGATGCTGGCGGTGGCCCGCCAGTTCAAGATCGAGGGCACGGTGCCGCCGCGCGACATCGTGTGGGCGTTCGTGGCCGACGAGGAGAACGGCGGGCGCTGGGGCTGCCAGTGGCTGGTCGAGCATCGGCCCGACCTGTTCGAGGGCGTCACCGAGGCGGTCGGCGAGGTCGGCGGATTCTCGCTGACCGTGCCGCGGCCCGACGGCAGCGACCGGCGGCTGTATCTGGTCGAGACCGCGGAGAAGGGCCTGGGCTGGATGCGGTTGCGCGCCAAGGCCCGTGCCGGGCACGGCTCGTTCCTGCACGAGGACAACGCGGTGACGATCCTGTCGCAGGCCGTAGCGCGGCTGGGAACCCACACCTTCCCGCTGGTGGTCTCCGATTCGGTCGCGGAGTTCCTGGCCGCCGTCGCCGAGGAGTCCGGGCTCGAATTCGATCCCGGCTCACCGGATATCGAGGGTCAGCTGGCCAAACTGGGCACCATCTCCCGCATCATCGGCGCGACCCTGCGCGACACCGCCAACCCGACCATGCTGCGGGCGGGCTACAAGGCCAATGTGATTCCGCAGACCGCCGAGGCCGTCGTCGACTGCCGGGTGGTGCCGGGACGGCAGGCCGAATTCGAGCGGGAGGTGGACGCGCTCATCGGACCGGATGTGGAACGAGAGTGGATCACCAAGCTCGACTCCTACGAGACCACCTTCGACGGGCACCTCGTGGACGCCATGAACGACGCCATCCTGGCCCACGATCCGAACGGGCGCACCGTGCCCTACATGCTCTCCGGCGGCACCGACGCGAAAGCCTTCGCCAAGTTGGGGATTCGCTGCTTCGGCTTTGCACCGCTACGGCTGCCGCCCGAACTGGACTTCTCTGCCCTGTTCCACGGGGTCGACGAGCGGGTTCCGGTGGAATCGCTCGAATTCGGTACCCGCGTACTGGAACACTTCCTGTTGCACAGCTGACGATTCGAAAGGACTGCTCGTGCCCGACTACTCCTACAATCCCTACGCGCCGCTGCCGCAGCTGCCCGAGTTCACCCTGACCTCCACCGATATCAGCGACGGCAAGCCCCTGCACCTGGATCAGGTCAGCGCGCTGGGCGGCGCGGGCGGACAGGACATCTCCCCGCAGCTGAGCTGGTCGGGCTTCCCGGCCGAGACCAAGAGTTTCGCCGTCACCATGTACGACCCGGATGCGCCGACCGCCTCGGGCTTCTGGCACTGGGTCCTCGCCAATGTCCCCATCACCACCACCAGCCTCACCAGCGGGCAGGCCAGCAAGGGCGGCACCCTGCCGGCCGGCGCCATCCACCTGCGCAATGACGCGGGCCTGCACGAGTACACCGGCGCGTTCCCGCCCGCCGGGCACGGCGCGCACCGCTACTTCGTGGTCGTGCATGCCGTCGGCGTCGAGCGCCTCGAGGTCGACGAGAACGCCTCGCCCGCCTACCTGGGCTTCAACCTGTTCATGAACGCCATCGGCCGCGCCACCATCATCGGCACTCACGAGCAGAAGTAGGCGTCCACGCCGAAACGACTGTGGCCCCGGGCGAATTCGCTCGGGGCCACAGTCATGTCCGGGCAACACGACCCCTGTCCCGACCGCGGAGACATCCGACAGCACCCGGACGGCGCTGGGGTCCAACGAGACTGGGCCGGTCGCCCGACTCGGACACCCGAGGTTCGTCGCGGTGTGGCAGCGGCGCGGCTCGGCCGGCCGTGCCCACCGCCGGGTGCAGGTGGCTAGTCGGGGGTCGAGAGCTGGGCCAAGCCGCGTAGACCTGCGGCGAGATCCTCGGGAGTGGGGGAGTGGTCGGGGTCGATGAGGTATTGGACCAGCAGGCCGCCGATGAGGGTCTGCAGGAGTGCGCCGATGGCGGGGTCGCCGGCGCCGAGGGCTTCGGTGAGGCCGGCGCGGGCTTGTTGCTGTGCGGCACCGGTTTCCGCGCGCAGGGTGGGGGAGTGCAGGGCCTGGGCGGTGGATTCGATATTGGCGGTCCAGATCACCCGGTCGGTGGTGAACGAGTCGATCAGTTTGTGCCAGAAGGTGTTCAGGCGGGCGGCCGGGTCGCCGGCCCGATCGGCGGGCAGGGAGTCGAGGATCTGCTGGACTGCGGCGGCGGTGGCCTCGAGCATGGCCTGGTTCAGCAGCTTGTCGCGGGTGCCGAAGTGGTAGTTGATGGCCGCGAGGTTGGCGCCGGAGGCGGCGACGATGTCGCGCACGGTGGTGCGGGCGTAGCCGCGGTCGGCCAGGCACTGCTTGGTCGCGGCGAGGAGATCTTCTCGGGTTCCCACGGCGGTAGAGCCTAGCACCGGGTGAAACGGTCGTTTGTAACAGCCGTTTAAAACAGATGTTTTGTACGTATGTTTGAAACGTGTGTATGGTCGAGTTCGGCACGATCCATCACACGGAAGTACGAGCCTGGATATGACTCAGCAGAGACTGTTGTCCCCCTTCGAAACCAGTTACTTCGCCACCGACACCCGCCTCGGCAGCGTGCCGATCGGCGGGATGCCGCTGTTCATCGGCACCACCGTGCGCGGTGCGATCGATCCCGCCGTGCTGCGGCGGGTGCTCGGCGAGCTCGCGGCCGGGCATGTGCTGCTGCGCAGCCGGGCCGTCACCGTGGCGGGGGTGTCGCGGTTCGATGTGGACGAGGCCTATGTGCCGCCGCTGGAGGTGCGCGACGGCGAGGTCGACGAGTACTGGGAACTGGTCAACACCCGCCCGGACTGGAGTGCGGGGTTGTTCCGGGCGGTGCTGCTGCGCGGGCCCGTGGACAACCACATCGTGCTGGTCATCCATCACGGGATCAGCGATGGGCGTTCGGCTTTCGCGCTGCTGGACGAGATGTGGCGGCGCTACAGCGCGCACTTCGCGGGAACGGTACTGCCGCTGGAGGATTCGGATCGGGACCTGCTCGACGGGGTCGATCGACTGCTGGCGCGGGTCACCACCGACGCCGAGGTCGACGGATTCCTCGCGCAGGTACGGGAGATGGCGGCGACCGTGGGGCCCGAGGGCGCGCCGCGGACCTTGCCGCACGACGGCGACGGGTCGGGCGATCCCGGCGGGCGATTGGCGTTGCGCCGCATCGAATTGTCGCCCCGGCACACCGGCGAGCTGATGGAGGTGGCGCGCGGACAGGGGATCTCGGTCAACAGCTTGCTCGCCGGTGCCGCCCTGGCGGCGGTGCGCGCCGAGCTCGCCGAGGACGGGCCGCTGCCGTTGATGTGCGGGCATGCCGCAGATCTGCGGCCGGAACTGTCGCCGCGACTGCCGGTCTCGACGATGCTCAATTGCGCCTCGGGGGCGGGAACCCCGGCGCTGGTGGATCGGGATGCCGATCCGCGGGCGCTGGGCGCGGTGGTCGACGCGACCATGCGGCAGATGCTGGACACACGGTTCCCGGCGCTGTTCATGCGGGCCTCGCAGCGGGCGCTGACGCCGGAGGTGGCGGCGATACTGTCGGGTGCGCCGGCGATCGCACTGTCGAATATGGGCCGGCTGCCCGCGCATCCGATGCCGGCGGGCCTGGAGTTCGTGCGGGACGAGGTGTTCGCGATGGCGGCCGGCATGCCGCCGAAGATGACGATCTTCACTGTCGGAGATCGGCTGACGATTCAGGTGGAGTACGACACCGCCGAGCACAGTCACCGCCAGATGGGGCGGATCGCCGAGTCGATGAGCGATCTGCTGGCCCGGGTGACCCGGACGGCCGCTGCGCGCGGGTGACGCCACCGGCGATGCGGCGCCCGTAGCAGCGGACGCGAAAACGGCTGTGGGCCTGGACGAGTCGTCCAGGCCCACCTCTGTTCCAGTGGCGTGCGGTGGCCGCGCGCCCCCGGATCAGCTCATGTTGATCACGCCCTCCGGCGGCGGGGTCAGATACAGCGCGGCGATCTCGGTGGCGTACTTGGCCGCGATCGGGTTGCGCTTGAGCTTGAGGGTCGGGGTGAGTTCGTCACCGCCGGGCTCCCAGCCCAGATCCAGGATGGTGAAGCGCTTGATCTGCTCCACCCGCGAGAGCTTGGCATTGGCTTCGGCGACCGCAGCCTTGATCTCGGCGACGATCTCCGGGTGCGCGGCCAGGGTCTTCAACTCGGCGTCGGGGGTGCCCAGGGCCTTGGCCCGCACCACCGCGGTGTCGGGGTCGAGCACGATGAGTGCGGAGATGAACGGCTTGGCGTCACCGATCGCCACCACCTGGCCGACCAGCGAGGACACCGCCTTGACGGTGTTCTCGATATTGGTGGGAGACAGGTTCTTTCCCGCCTCGTTGATGATGAGTTCCTTCTTGCGGTCCACGATGCTGACGTAGCCGTCACCGTCGATGGTGGCGACGTCACCGGTGTGCAGCCAGCCGTCGCCGTCGATGGCCTCGGCGGTCTTGTCGGGCATCTTGCGGTAGCCGTGGGTGACGATACCGCCGCGGACGAGCAGCTCCCCATCCTCGCCCAGGCGAATCTCCAGCCCGCGCAACGGAACACCGACGGTGCCCGGCTTCGGCTTGGCCAGCGGGGTGTAGGTGCCGACGCCGGAGGTCTCCGACATGCCCCACACCTCGGTCACCGTGAAGCCCAGGCCCAGCAGGTATTCCAGGGTCTCCGGCGGGATCGCGGCCGCGCCGGAGGCGGCGACGCGCAACTCGTCGAAGCCCAGGGCGTGACGCAGCTTCGACAGCACCAGCGCCTCGGCCAGCTTGTGCTGCACATCCAGCAGCGGGCCGCGGCCGTTGCCGGCCAGATCCGCACGGGCGGCCTGCGCGCCGACCCCGAGCGCCCAGTTGGCCAGGGCCTTCTTCACCGGGCTGGCCTCGGTGGCGAGCTTGGCGTCGATGCCGGCCTTGATCTTCTGCCACACGCGCGGCACGCCGAAGAACGCGGTCGGGCGGGCGTCGGGCAGGGCGGCGGCGATCTCGCGCGGGTCGGGCACGCAGGTCATCTGGACGCCGGTGAACAGGTTGGCGCAGTGGCCCGAAATGCGGTCGGCCACATGGGCGGCCGGCAGATAGGACACCGAGCGGTCGTCGAGGCCGACGGTCAGCGGGCCCTCGACCAGGCCCACGATCTGGGCCACCACATTGGCGTGGGTGAGCTCCACGCCCTTGGAGGGGCCGGTGGTGCCCGAGGTGTAGATCAGCGTCGCGACATCGTCGGGCTGCACCGCCTGCCAGGCGGCATCGAAGTCGAAGTCCGCCTTCGGCGCGGCCTCCACCTCGGCCAGGGTCAGCGTGCCCGCCGCCGAACCCTCCACCAGCACAATGTGTTCCAGCTCGACGCCCGCCCCGCGCACCACGTCCAGGAACGCGGGCTCGGTGATCACGACCTTGTTCTCGGCATTGGTGAACAGGTGCGCGATCTGCTCGGCGGAGCTGGTGTTGTAGATCGAGAACGGCGTCGCCCCAACGTGCAACGCCGCCGTGTCGACCAGATTGAATTCCGGCCGGTTGGTCAGCATGATCCCCACGGTGTCCCCGCGCCCCACCCCCAATCCGGCCAGACCCGCCGCGATGGCGCGCACCCGTTCCCCGTACTCGCGCCAGGTGATCTGCTGTGTCCCCCCGACGGTCCGCAACGCCACCTGCCCCGGCCGCAGCGTCAATGTCTCCTGGAACGCCTGCGGAATCGTGTGAACGGTTTTCCCAGATGCGTGCGCATACCCGATGTCAGTCGTCATAACCCTTTTCCCGATTGCCTCTCGCTTCACCCGCCACACGCGCACCCACCTGCGCGAACTCCGACGTCCGAGAGAACGACCAACCCGATCACGCGATGGCCACGCGCCGTCTGTGGCGCGGCTCACTCATCGTAACCAGATCATCACAGTTGTGTCGTGGGCTACACGGCCACGTCGGTGGCCGAATTTACCGATCCTGGTGGCGGGCGGCGGAATCGAAGGTGCGCCCACACGGCGCGATCGCCGCGTCACGCACGATCCCGGGGTGACCCGGATACGCGCTGCGGCGCTTGGCTTTCGCCGCCATGTACAGCGCCGCCTGCGGACTGCGCGGCTCGGTCTCGAGCGGCACCGCCGTCACGATCAGCCCCGCATCGCGTACCGCGGCAACCTTGTCCGGGTTGTTGGTCATCAGGCGCACCGACCGCAGGCCCAGCGCGGCCAGCGCGTAGGCGGCATGGTCGTAGGTGCGCGAGTCATCGGGATGCCCCAGGCGGCGATAGGCATCGAAGGTGTCGGCCCCGGTCTCCTCGCCGAGATGCAATCCCATCGCCTTGACCTCGAGGCCCGCGCCGCGGCCCTCCTGCTCGAGATAGATGAGCACGCCCTGCCCGGCTTCGCCCTGGATGAGGTCCATGGCCAGCTCGAGCTCGGGCCCGCAGTCACAGTCCTGGGAGCCGAGCACATCGCCGTAGAGACACCGGGAATGAATGCGTACCAGGCAGTCATCCGCCGGCTCCCCGAAGATCAGCATGTGCCCGACACCGGTTTCGTCGTGCACTTCCTTCACCCGCACCCGCAACTCACGCCCCTTCCGGAGCAACGAATGTGCGGTTGCCTGAAGCTCTTTCACGCCTGCTCCACCTGCCGCCCTGCCTCTGGCAATTATGGCCGAGCGGTCGATTTCAGGACATGAGTTGTCCGAAGAGCTCAGAACCCGGAGAGGCGACTCCGTATCAGGCGGGCCCGGGCACGCAGCAGCCGAGTGCGTTGGGGAGCCCAGTAGCCCACCGCCAGTCCGGCGATGGCCGCAGAGGCAGCCACCACCGGCACGATCCACTCGACTCCGGTGCCGTGCCCGACAACACCGGCCACGGCCGCGCAGGTGGCGCCGAACGCCGTGGCGAATGCCGCGTTCGACAATGCGCGCAGAGTACGGAGGACGCCCCAGCCCTGGGGCAGCTTGTGCCCGCGGTATTCGCGCTTGGCCTGAAGGTACTGATACACCCAGGGATTGCGGGGCAGGATGAGCAGCGGCACCGGCTGCACCTTCACGCCGACGGCACGCAATTGCTCGACCTTGTCGGGATTGTTGGTCAGCAAGCGCACCGAGGCGAGTCCCAGGTTCAGCAGCATCTTCGCGGCGACGGTGTAGGTGCGTGAGTCCGGGGACAGCCCGAGCCGCGCATAGCTGGCGAACGTGTTCAGCTGCTCGCGCTGACTCAGCGAATATCCGCGAGCCTTGCCGACCAGGCCCGCTCCACGGCCCTCCTGTTCGAGGTAGAGCAGCACCCCTCGGCCCTCGGCCTGGATCATGTCCATGGCCAGGTCGAGCTCGGGGCCGCAATCGCAGTCGTCCGAATGCAGGGCGTCACCGTATAGACAACGCGAATGAATACGAACCAGACAGTCCGGTTCGATTCGACCGAAAACCAGCGCGTGACCGAGACTTTCGTCGGAATCGAGCGGAATCACCCGCAAGGTGATGGTGCGGCCGTAGCGGGTGAAGACATGCTCGGTCTCGTCATGCAGCGACTGCACGTTCGCTGTCGTCAAGCGATCCTCCGGTCAGGGATGAGATGCACAGTGGTGAGGCGATCACGAATCACAGGCACACGACGAGCCGCGAGCGATCGTATATCGGCCGCGGGGACCGCGCCCTGTTTCACGCGGGATCATTCCGGTGTCGACGCGTCGGCGTCCGGTTCGCCTGCGACGACGGCGTCGATGGCGTCCGCGGACGGCATGGCGGCCGGGGCGGGACGACCGGCCGGCACGCGCGCGGCGCGCCGGATGAGGTCCGCCATGGCCGCTGTTGCCCAGACGAAATCGGCGGTCTCCGCGGAGCGGTCATGAGTGACCAGCCGATAGGTCAGAGCGGCGGAGAAGGCCGAGGCCGCACCGGTGACACCCGGCATGGGGTTGTCGAAGCGCGACACCTCCACGGTCCGTGCGCCCGGGTGGTGGATGGTGCATCGCGATCGCTCGATGACGACGACCGCACCCACACCACGCTTCAGCAACCAGGCCGCGACGGTCTCCGGCGGCTCGTCGGGCCGCAGTGCCGCGAGTTCCTCGGGTGAACCCACCAGATAGTCGATCGCGGACAGATTGACGCTCATCGCGTGCGTGAGTGGGCGCTTGGGAGTCGCGTTCACGATCAGCCAGGGCGAGCTCGCCGCATCGACAGCGTTGTTCTGCGCGCTGACCGCTTCCAGGGCCCGCTCGATGACCGCCACCGACTGTTCGAAGGTCAGTACGACCGCGGTGACGTCGGTGATCGCCTGCAGATTCGACGCGACCTCGAGGTCCGCGGAGGCGAGCTGGGTGCGACCGGCCTTGGCCGCGATATTCGTGTAGTCCTCGCCGTCCTGAGGAGTGATCACGACCGTCACCGGGGTGCTGGCGCCCGGGACGACCTTGATCAGACTCGTATCGACGCCCTCCTGGGCGAGGTATTCGAGAATCTCGGCGCCTTCGCTGTCCTGACCGATCGCGGTGAGCAGGCGGGTATCGAGCCCGAGTCGGGAGAGCGCGACCGCTCGCGTGAGCCCCTTCCCGCCCGGGCGCCGTCGGAAGTCTCCCCACATATCGATGCCCGGCTCGGGGAAGTGGTCCGTTTCGACGGCCATGTCCATGACCGCGTCACCGATGATCGTCACCGTTTGCCGTTCCGCCGCTTCGGGATCGGATTCCGAGGTCAGCAGCGTCGCCAGCGCCGTGAACGCCCTCTCCTCCGGGGCATCGCGGATGGTGCGGACGCTCGGCGCGGCGGGAATGGATGTCGCACCCACCGCCTCGTGCAGCAGGCGCCAGTGCAGGGTGAGGTAGCGGCGGCGGTCCATGAGTTTCTCGCCGTACAACTTGGTGAGATCGATGCCCCGCGGCCGATTGGCCTCACCGAACAACCCCAGGCACAGCTCGGCGTCGACGATCAATCGGTCGGTGCTGTCCAGTTTGCATGCCGCGTGCCGAAGCGCCTCGGTCAGCGCACCCTCGGAGGTGGTTCCACCCAGATGGGCGTAGCGACGAACCACGCTGAGCCGCAGCAGACTCCGGGTGTCGACCTGAGTCTTCTGGATCCGCCCGGAGCGCAGGCCCGCCCGCGTGCGCAGGCTCTTCAGTACCGCGACGACGGCGAAGACAGCGTTGTCCGGCGCCACGATGGCGGCTCCCGGGCCGTGAGGAATATTGTCGGTGGCCATCAGACCCCAAGAATACCGCCGAACATGTTTAGTGAACAGCCAAAACGTCAATTCGGTTGTCGCAGCGGCAAATGCCGGGTACCAGCGGCAAAAACCACAGAGCCCGGGCAAATGCCATACTGATGGTGGCGAAGTACCGTGCCCACCAGGCAGGTTCGGGAGGTCCGGTGTCCGGAGTGCTTCTACTGATTCGACACATCCGCCGGCACAGACGCGGGGCGACCAGCGAGTGCGATGCGGAGCCGGAGATCGATGTCGCGGTGGGCTAGGACGGAATCCGTCCGCGCCGCGACCGACACCATCCATCCACGTCGCCAATCGCTCTGGCCGACACCATCATTCGCAGGCGACGGCCCACCGGCCGGTCGCCTTTCGAGGGTCGGCCGGTACCGGCATCCAGCGGCCGCGCGAGGGCGACACACTTTCCGCCCCGGGGGCCACCGTGATCTATCCCAGTGTCAACTCGATCACCAGCAGCATCGCAGTCTTCGAATGGGCGCAGCGACGCCCGGACTGCCCGGAACCGGCATGGGAGCTCAGCTGGCGGTCTCGGCCGTTGCTGACTCGCGAACAAGCGCTGGCGGCAATGGAACTCACCGAAATCCTGTGCACCCCGCTCGTCGGCTCCGACACGGTGTGGCAGCGCGTGCAGAGCATCGCCGCCGAACTCGGCATCGATATCGAAGCGGCCTGCGACATCCTGCGCAGGCGCCGGCAGGAACGGGGGGACTCGTGACCATCTACGCTACCGACGACTGGACGATGACCAGCGACGTCACCGGAGAGAACGCCGTGCGGGTCGCCGACAGGTGGACCCTGGCGTGGCGGTGCAGCTGGCTGCCGGATCGGCTGCTGACCCGCGCCCAGGCGCTGGCGGCCATGGTGCTGGCCGAAATCGTCGCCGTCGATCCGTATCCGCGGGACGAAATCGTCCAAGGCCGCCTGATCGCCAGCGCGGGCGAACTGGGGATTCCGGTGGAGCAGGCGATGTTTCTGCTGCGCCGGCGGTCGGCATGAGCACAACCGACGCCGGAAACGGGGTCGTGACGATCTTCGACTGCGGTACCGCCCGTGGGTCGACAACGGGAAGGGAGTTGGCACAGCCGACATTCAGGGCGGGAGCAGGAGACTCGATGACATTGCGACCGACCAGCATTCGATGAGGGAGCAAACAGCCCGGCGCGGGACATCGACCGCGACCGAGCGCACCACAGCGCGAACGGGCAGCGATCCTGCCGCTCGCGTGCACGGCCGAGGGAGGGCCCCATGATCGACATCACCACCACCGCCATGACCAGCACCATCAGCCCCGAGTATGCGATCCGCGAGCGCCGGGGCAGCGAAGCGGTCTGGCGCCTGAGCTGGCTTCCGACCCACCGGCTCACCCACGAACAGGCCCGCGCCGGAATGGAATTGGACGAAATCCTGTCCGATCCGGCCGTCGTCTACGACGAAGCCGCCCACCTGTGGGCCGCCGACCTGGCCACCCGAGTCGGCATCTGCGTCGAACGCGCGGTACTCCTGCTCGCGCAACGCCTGGCCGAACGGATGTACCGCCAGGACACTCCCCGAGAGACCGACGAGGAGGACGAACGACCCGAATCGATCCTCGCAGGATGGGCAGCCACCACCCACCGTCCCTCGACGACAGGCGCTCGCTCCCGCCACCTGTGGGCCTGAACGACCTGACCCGCACGACGATTCGCCGCACCCGATCGGTCCTGTGACGCGTGGGGCCGCCGCCCATGCGAGGTCAGTGGCCGGGATCGGTTGTCAGGCGCGGGTTTTGTGTTCGGCGCCGACCGCGTCGGCCAGGGTGGTGTAGCCGTGGGCGCGGAGTTTGGCGGCCAGGCCGCGGTGGATGTGTTTGGCCCACAACGGACCGCCGTAGATGAAGCCGGTGTAGCCCTGGAGGAGGGAGGCGCCGGCGAGGATGCGTTCCCAGGCCTGGTCGGCGGTTTCGATGCCGCCGACGGAGATGAGGTTGAGCTTGTCGCCCACTCGGCTGTAGAGGCGGCGCAGGACTTCGAGGGAGCGGTCGGCGACGGGGGCGCCCGAGAGGCCGCCTGCGCCGATCGGTTCCACGTCGGCGGCGGGGGTGCGCAGGCCGTCGCGGCGGATGGTGGTGTTGGTGGCGACGATGCCGGCCAGGCCGAGTTCGACGGCGAGGTCGGCGACGGCGTCGATGTCCTCGTCGGACAGGTCGGGGGCGATCTTGACCAGGACGGGGACCGAGACGGTGTCGAGGACCGCCTGCAGGATCGGGCGCAGCGAGGTCACCGCCTGCAGGTCGCGCAGGCCGGGGGTGTTGGGAGAGCTGACGTTGACGACCATGAAGTCGGCCAGCGGGCCCAGCAGTTCGGCGGAGATGGCGTAATCGCCTGCGGCGTCCTCGGGTTCGACGATCTTGGTCTTGCCGATGTTGGCGCCGATGGGGACGCCGCCGGGCAGGCGGTGGGCCAGGTGTTCGGCGGCGGCGGCCGCGCCGAAGTTGTTGAAGCCCATGCGGTTGATGAGCGCCCGGTCCGCGGGCAGGCGGAACAGCCGGGGGGCCGGGTTGCCGGGCTGGGCCTGGGCGGTGACGGTGCCGATCTCGGCGTAGCCGAAACCGAGCGGGCCCCACGCGTCGACGCCGTCGGCGTTCTTGTCGAAGCCGGCGGCCAGACCCAGGGGCGCGGGGAAGTCCACGCCGAACACGCGGGTGCGCAGGATCGGATCGTCGGCCACCAGCAGCCTGCCGGTCAGCGCGCGGCCCGGGGCGAAGCGGGTCGCGAGCCGCATGGCGGCGAAGGCCAGGTGGTGGATGCGTTCCGGCGACAGCAGGAACATCACCTTCAGCAACAGGCTGTACAGGCGCTCGTACATGGGGGGTTACATCACCGCCTCGGGTGTCGGGGATAGCAGGGGGGTCGTCTTGCGGCGGCGCAGTAACACCCGACGGCTGCCGTCGGTGTAGGCGCGCACCCGCGACAACTCCCAGCCACCGTATTCGGCGTGGATGGACAGTCGCATGGAGGCGGTGACCCTGCTGATGCCGGGCGGCAGCCGCAGGGGCACGTATTCCCATTCGTCGCTGGATTCCTCCCAGCCCTCCGGCAATGTGCGCGATTGGTGCGCCGATCGTGAGGCCCGAGCCATCACTGCCCTCTCTTCCGCTGGTCCGCGCCGATCCGTTGCAGACCGTCACCGGTCGCGGATCCCACGAACATGTCACCGGTGCGGCCGTCGATGGTCACCGCGTTGGGCTGGCGCACCGTCGGGTAGCGCCCCACCTCTACCGGTATACCCGTCGACAGGTCGTAGCCGACGACTTCGTTGCTGCCTGTCAGCGTCACCCACACGGTCTCGGACCGCTGATCGTAGGCGAGTGCGTAGGGCGAAGAGCCTACCGGGAAACGCTGGTGCAGGACCAAGGGATCGGCGGTGTAGACCAGCAGTTCCTGCCCGGCGGTGTCGGTGACGATGCGGCGGCCGAAGTGGTCGCCGATCATGTTCGACGCCCCGTCTCCCGCGCGCAGCGACAGCCCGAGCTTGCTGGTGCCGTCGAGTTGGACGATGGCGGTCTGGCGGCGATCGAGCACGACCACCGCGCCGTCGCCGGCTTCGACGGCATCGGCGGAGGACAGACCCGAAATGGTATGGCGCACAGTGCCGTCCGCGTCCAGCAGCAGCACCTTGCCGTTGGCCAGGCCCGCGACCAGCGAGCCGTCGGGGCGGAGTGCCACCGCGTGCACGTCACCGTCGATCGCGATCTCGGTGACCTTGGCCGAGGCGGCGTCGACGCGAAGGATCCTGCCGGGCACCGCGACGAGGATCTCGCCGGGCTTGCCGAGGGCCAGCGTGGCGGCCTTGCCGGGCAGCGGGACATCGGTGGTCCGGTGGTTGCCGGGCGTGGCGGTGTCGGTGAGCCGCAGCACGGGTTTGTCGCCGACGGTGGTCGCGGCGGCCAGGATTCCGGTGGCCGGTTCGGAGACCAGCAGCGAGATCGGGGTGCTGGGGGTCACCTCCCCGGCGGGGGCCGCCGTGGCCGCGGGCGCGGCGGCGGGGGTGGCCGGGTCGCGAGTGGCGTTGTCGGCGTTGTTCTCCTGGGAGGAACAGCCCGCCAGCAGGGTCACCACGGTCACACCCGCGAGGGCTGAACCGATCCAGCCGCGACGGCGCATGCAGCGAACTCCTTACTGACCGAACTGACCGACGAAATCATGCGTGCTCTCTTATCTGACCATGATCCGTCACCACACCCGACAAGCGGGGGTCTTCGCGGCGGCGTGCCGCCCGCCTCCCGGGCCGATTTGCATGATGTGACATGGGCTTTCGGTGGCGCTGTTGGCCGGTGCGGTTACCGTGGAAGGCAAAAGCGTGCTGTATCAGGGAGATTTGTTGGTAGCCGATCGCACTTCGGGCTTCACCGTCGAAGACGTGACGGTGGGTCGTTACGCGCACGGGTTCGGGGTCACCGCGGACGGGCGGTCCTTCGCCTTCCGCACCCACCGCGCGACCCTCACCCTCGAGATCTACCGGCTCGGGCTGGCCACCGCCGTACCCGGCCCCGAGGACGTCGAAGCGGTGGCGCTGGCGCCGGTGACCGATATCGATCTCGACGACGAGCGCAGCGTGGTGGCGCTGGTGCGCGATCTGATTCCGCAGGCCACGCCGGTGCCGGCCGCGCAGCTGCGGGAGGCCATCACGGTGCGGGCGCTGCTGGGCCGGCTCAGCGCGGTCATCGACGGCATGTGAGCCGCTCGCGCGGAACCGGGTGTCTGTGACACAGGAATCACCCTCGGGCGCGGCGCGTGACAAACTAACGGCACACAACCGCAGTTCGAGCTGACGAGGATGTTGATGCGACTTCGACGACCGGCCGCCGCCGCGCTCCTGTTGACCGTGCTCGGCGCGTCGATCGCCGCGTGCGGCGGGGGCGACGACGAGTCCAAGGTGGCCCAGGCACGGTCCTCGGCGTACGCGGCACTGAGTTCGTCCTCGGCGGTCGCGGCCGCGCAGAGCAGCGCCAACAAGCCGACGATCCCGACCGCGCAGGAGCTGGACGCGCAGATCAAGAGCGCGCTGGATCCGAATCTGCCCGACAGTGACCGGACCGCGCTGATCGAGGACGGGCAGGCGTTCAAGGACGCGATCCCGGACATGTACAAGGCGCTGGCCGATCATCCGCGCGCGGTGTACGGGGTCAAGGATCCGGTGTTCGACAATCACGACGGCACCCTGACCGCGACGTTGAGCCTGGACAAGGACGGCACCGGCACCGATGTGCGCACCACGGTGGTGCATTTCGTGTACAAGGACGGGCGCTGGAAGATCTCGCGCACCGACCTGTGCGGCATTCTGCGTTCGGCCGACTACAAGACCGCGGCCTGCGGCTGATGCTCGAGGCCGGATCCCTGCGGTGGGGGCGGCTGATCCACCGTTTCCGGTTCGTGGTGTTCGCCGTGTTCGGGCTGGTGGTGCTGGCGTCGGGGTTCTACGGGCGGGACCTGGCCGATCACCTCACCCAGGAGGGCTGGTTCGACGAATCCAGTCAGTCCGTGGCGGCGTCGAAGCTGGCCGATGCCACCTTCGGGCGCGACACCGACGCGGATCTGATCGCGATCTACACCGCCCCGCCCGGGCTGACCGTCGACGACGAGCCGGTGCGTTCGGCGGTGGCGGCGGAGTTGACCCGGCTGCGCACCGAGCATCCCGATCGGATCCTGAAGATCGACTCGTATTGGGACGGCGCGCTGATGGGGCAGTTCGCCGACGCCTCGCGCACCCACGCCTTCGCCAGCATCGGGCTGCGCGGGGCCGGCGGCACCGACACGGTGAACAACTATCTGGCCATCAAGAGCGAATTCCACGCGGGCGCAACCGGTTCCGGGCCCGGCGGGACGACGGTGCAGCTGGCCGGATTGCAGCCGGTGGTGGAGGGCATCAACACCGGCATGCAGGACGACATCCACCGGGCGGAGCTGATCGCGCTGCCGCTGGTGGCGATCCTGCTGTATTTCGTGTTCGGCGGGGTGCTGGGGGCGCTGCTGCCGGTGCTGATCGGCGGCATGACGATCCTGGGCAGTCAGGGCATCATGCGGCTGCTGACGAATCATCTGCAGGTCAACGTGTTCGCCTCGGCGGTGGTCACGCTCGTGAGCCTGGGGCTGGCGATCGACTACGGGCTGTTCGCGGTGACCCGGTTCCGGGAGGAGCTGGCGGCCGGCCGCAGTGTCGAGGAGGCGACGGCGCGGACGGTGGCGACGGCCGGGCGGACGGTGTTGTTCTCGGCGGCGATCATCGCGGTGAGCCTGGGCGCGTTGTTCATCTACCCCAATGGTGTGCTGCGGTCGGTGCCGCTGGGCGGTATCTCTTCGGTGCTGCTGGCGGCGGTGCTCTCGGTGACGGCACTGCCGGCGGTGTTGTCGATCGTGGGGCGGCGCATCGATCTGTGGGGATGGCACGGGCTGGCCAGTGTCCGCACCGCCGAGCAGATCGATGCCGGATTCTTCTCGCGGCTGGCGGTTTTCGCGATGCGCAAGCCGTGGCGGGTGATCGTGCCGGTGGTGCTGATGCTGCTGGTGCTGATCCTGCCGTTCCGCAGTATCGAGTTCGGGGGGCTGAGCGAGCGATATCTGGCCTCGGACAATCCGGCGCGGGTGGCGCAGCAGGACTTCGACCGCATGTTCCCGCAGTTCCGGACCGAGCCGTTGAAGCTGGTGGTGGTGGGCGCGAATCCGCAGCAGCTCTCGGATATCCGCTACGCCGCCAATCAGATGGTCGGCCCGGAGATGACGGGGCCGTTCGATCCGGCCGCGCCGACCAAGGATCGGGTGACGGTGCTGGCCAGCGGGCTGCGCGACAAACGCGACGCCGACAGCGTGATCGCGGCGCTGCGCTCGATCCCGCAACCGGACGGGGTGCAGGTGATGGTCGCGGGTGTGCCCGCGCTGGAACGGGATTCGATCCAGGGATTGATCAGGGGGCTGCCGCTGCTGGCGGCGATCCTGGTCGTGGCGGCGATCGCGTTGATGTACGCGGCGTTCCGGTCGCTGGTGCTGGCGATCAAGGCGGTGGTGATGAGCGCGCTCAGCCTCGGCGCCACCCTGGGTGTGCTGACCTGGATCTTCGTGCAGGGCCACGGCGCGGGCCTGTTCGATTTCACGCCGGGCCCGCTCATGTTCGCGGTGCTGGTGCTGATCGTGACGGTGCTGTTCGGCCTGTCGACCGACTACGAGGTGTTCCTGCAGTCGCGGATGGCCGAGGCGCGCGCGGCGGGAGCCGATGCGCCCGAGGCGATCCGCTACGGCATCGCCCACACCGGCGGTGTGATCACCTCGGCCGCGGCGATTCTGATCGTGGTGACCGGGGCGTTCGGCTTCTCGGATCTGGTGCTGATGAAATACATTGCCTACGGCATGATCGCGGCACTGGTGTTGGACGCCACCGTGATCCGCATGCTGTTGACTCCTGCGGTATTGAAGTTGGTCTGGCGATGAGCGTGCTCAAAGGCGCGAACCTGTTGGTGATGTTCCTGCTGGAACTGTTGGTGCTGGGTGCGGCCGCGTGGTGGGGGTTCACGGTGTCGGCGCCGCTCGCGGCGCGGATCGTGCTGGGGCTGGCGGCCCCGGCGGTGTTCATCGTGGTGTGGGCGCTGTTCGGTGCGGCCAAGGATCCCCGGTTCCCGCAAACCGGTTGGCGGCGCGTGGTTTTGGAGGTGGTGTGGTTCGGAGCGGCGTCGGTGCTGCTGGGCCTGGCCTGGACTCCGGTCGCGGGTGTGGCGATGTTCGCGGTGTGGCTGGGCAACGGCGCACTGCGGCTGCTGTGGGGTCAGCAGCAGCTCTGATCGGCGCTGCCGCCGTGCGGGGCGGGGCGAATGTGCCTGGCCCGCACGGCTTTCGGCGAATCAGCCGCGGACGGGCAGCACCAGTTGCGCGCCGGTCACCGGGTGGTCGAAGACGTCGACCGGGTGCTGGTAGACGCGGGAGAGCAGTTCCGGGGTGAGGATCTGGCGGGGCGGGCCGTCGGCGGCGATGCGCCCGGCTTCCAGGACGGCGACCCGGTCGGCGTAGGCGGCGGCGACACCGAGGTCGTGCAGCACGACCACGACGGCCGCGCCCGCGGCGGCCCGCTCGCGCGCCAGGTGCAGCACCTGCTCCTGGTGGCCGAGATCGAGTGCGGCGGTGGGCTCGTCGAGCAGCAGGGTCGCGGTGTCCTGGGCCAGTACCCGGGCCAGGGCGACGCGGGCGCGTTCACCGCCGGATAGGGCCGGGAAGGGGCGGGCGGCGAAGCGTTCGACGTCGGTGGCGGCCATGGCGGCGGCGATCGCCTCGTCGTCGTCGTCCTGGCGGCCGGTGCGTGCCCACGGGGAACGGCCCATGGCCACCACTTCACGTGCGCGGAACGGGAATCCGACGGTGTGCGATTGCGGCAGCACCGCGCGGCGGCGCGCCATGTCCAGGTGGGTCCAGTGGGTCAGGGCGTGCCCGTCGAGTTCGACGCTGCCGCCGGAGAGTTCGAGTTCCCCGGCGAGGGCGGCCAGCAGTGTGGACTTCCCGGCGCCGTTGGGGCCGACCAGCGCCACGATCTGCCCGGCGATCACCGGGAAGTCGACGCCCTCGAGGACCGTGCGGTCGCCGCGCTTGGCACTGACGTTGCGGGCGCGCAAGGTGACCGTGCCCGGTTCGGGTGTCTCCGGCAGTGCGGGGGAACGTCCGAAAATCGTTGCCAGCTCGCGCAGGCCGCTCATGCCCAGCCTCCCGATCGTGCGCGGGTGCGGCGCAGCAGCCAGAAGAAGAACGGCCCGCCGACCAGCGAGGTGATCATGCCCAGCGGCAGGTCCGCGTTGTGGACCAGGGCACGGGCGCCGATGTCGGCGGCGACGAGCACCGCCGCGCCGAGGATCGCCGACAGCGGAATCAGCACCCGGTGTCCGGGCCCGACGAGCATGCGCACCAGGTGCGGCACGATCAATCCGACGAACAGGATGATGCCGGTGAAGGCGACACCGGCGGTGGCGAGCACCGCGACGACGATGATGATGTTGCGCCGCAACCGTTCCACGTCGACCCCGAGGTGGCGGGCCGCGGATTCACCGAGGGCGAGCAGGTCCAGGCGCGGGGCCATCCAGATCGCGGCCGCGATGCCCAGCAGGGTCAGCGGCCACACCACATTGACCGCCTGCCAGCTGGCACCGTTGAGACTGCCCATCTGCCAGAACACCAGCTGATCGCGGGCCGCCGGGGATGCCTTGAACAGCAGGAACGAGATGACGCCGCCGGCGAAGGCGTTGATGGCGACGCCGGTGAGAATCAAGGTCACCACCTCGGTGCGCCCGCCCGAGCGCGAGAGCAGATACACCAGCAGGGTGGTGCCCAGCCCGGCGACGAACGCGCCCGCCGCCACCGACCAGGCTGCGGTGAACGCGCCGCCGACCACGATGACCGCACCCGCCCCGACGGCCGCGCCTGCGGACACGCCGATGACGCCGGGTTCGGCGAGCGGGTTGGCGAACACGCCCTGCAGCAGCGCGCCCGCGGTGGCCAAGGCGGCGCCCACGAGCACCGCGAGCACGACGCGCGGGAACCGTACCTCCCACAACGTCACGTAGCCGGCGGGATGGTGGGGCAGCGGCCCCCAGTCGAGCCCGATGCGGTGGAACACGCTGCCCGCGACCTCGGCGGGGCTGGTCGGCACCTGCCCGATGGCCGCGGAGACCAGGGCCAGCACCACCAGCCCGGCCAGGCCCGCGGCGAAGATCAGCATGGTGCGCGGCCGGCTGCGCCGACCGGCCGGAGCCGGGTCCACACTCGCCGGCAAACGGTGTGCGGCAACCGATTCCATCTCCGATTCGGCGACCTCGACTGCCCCGCGACCGGTGGCCGGGCTGCCGGACTCCGCGGCGGCAGCCGGGTTCGCCCGCTCGGCCATCGCCCGATCGGCCTCGTCGCGCTTGCCCGTGGGCGAGGTCGTCTCGTGTGCCCTGGGACGGTTCGCCGCGCGGTCGACGGCCGGGTTCGTCCCGTCGCCGTCCGGTGTGGCGGCAGCGCCGGGCGGGCCGGCCGAATCGGGTTGCGGGTTTTGGGGGTCGGTCATGCGTTGCTCGTGCCGTAGACGGCCTTGACGAGCGCGGCCAGGACGCGGCCGGTGTCGGGGCCGAAGGACAGCAGGACGGCGTCGGACATGTCGACGACGCGGCGGTCGCGTCCGGCGGGGGTCTGGGCGACGCCGGGGATCTTCTCGAGGCCGTCGATGCCGCCGACGGAGGCCAGGCCGTCGCTCATGAGCAGGAAGACGTCCGGGGCGGCGGCGATCATGGCTTCGCTGGTGATGGGCAGGAAGTCCTGGGTGATGCCCGAGGCGGTGCCGGCGTCGATGCCGCCGAGGGCGGTGATGAGGGAGTCGGCGCCCGAGCCGGGTCCGGCGATCATGGTGATGGCGGTGCTGCGCAGGTACAGGAACGCGATCTTGGGCTTCGAATCCTGGTGCGGCACCGAGGCGGTGGCCGCGGAGATCTCGTCGCGGGTGCGCTGGGCCAGGGCCTTGCCGGCGTCGGGGACGCCGAGGGCGGCGGCGACGGCCTGGATCTGGGGCACGACGCCGTCCATGGTGCGTTGCGGGTCGAAGTAGACCACGGTGATGCCGAGGGCCTTGAGCTGTTCGCGCAGGGCGGGGGTGACGGCGGTGGTGTCGGTGAGGAACACCGTGGGCCGCAGTGCCGCAACCGATTCCACGCTCAGGGTGCCCGCGCCGCTGGAGACGGTGGGCAGGTCCTCGACGGCGGGGAACGCCGCAGAGTTGGAGCGGCCGACCAGTTTTGATCGGAGGCCGAGCGCCACGACGGTCTGGGCGAGGGTGCCGTAGCGGTCGGCGGCGATGATGCGGCTGGCGTCGGTGACGGTGACGTCGCTGCCGTCGAAGGACTTCACGGTCGCGGGCAGCACCGGGGTGGGTTCGGGTCCGATCGCCACCGGGTTCAGGTCGCCGACGCTGGCGGTCACCGGGCCGTGGGTGCCACCGGTGCCGGAGGTGCCGCTGCTGCAGGCGGTGACGCCCGCGACCAGGCCGATGCCGAGCAGCATGATCAGCAGCGTGCGTGCGGCCGAGCGGGCATTCACGAGACACCTCATGCAGGTAAGGTTAGCCTTGCTCATTCTGTGCGTGCGCTCACGTCTCCCAGTGCCGCGGTGATGGCACGCGGCAGCTCGAGGGTTTCGGCGGCCAGAATCCCGGTGAGCTGCCCGATATCCCGCGCCCCGACCAGCATCGTCGCCACCGCGGGCTGATCGCGGATCCAGGCCAGCGCCACCGCCAGCGGTGAGGTGCCCAGCCCGTCGGCGGCGGTGACCACCGCGTCCACCACCCGCACCGCGCGATCGTCGAGGTGGGCGGTGATCTCGGCGGCCGTGGCCTCGTCGGCGCCGCGCGAGTCGGCGGGCACGCCGTCGCGGTATTTGCCGGTGAGAATGCCCCCGGCCAGTGGCGCGGTGGCGATCAGGCCGATGCCGTGATGCTGTGCGGCGGGCACGAATTCGTGCTCGACCCCGCGCGCGAGCAGCGAGTACTGGGTGGTCGCGGCGGTGATGGGCGCCGCGGCCGCCAGGGTGGCCAGCTGCCAGCCGTCGTAGCCGCGCGCGCCCGCGTAGCGCACCCGCCCCGAGCGCACTGCCCACGACAGGGTGTCGGCGATCTCCTCGAGGGGGGTGTGCGGGTCCCAGGCCGCGACGGTCCACAGGTCGAGGTGGTCGGTGCCGAGCTGGCGCAGGGTGTGGTCGAGCTGGCGCCGCATGGTGCGCCGGGAGGCGTCGACGGTCCAGCGCACGGCGGCGGGCGCTTCGGCGGCGGCATCGCTGAGTATCGGTGTGTATCCGGCACTTCCGGACAGCACGAGGTCCTCGCGCCCGATCTCGGAGAGCAGTTCGCCGAGAATGTGTTGCGCGGCGCCGTCCCCGTAGGCGGGGGACGTGTCGACCAGGGTGCCGCCCGCTTCGACGAACGCCATCAGCTGGGCGGCCGCGTCCTCGGCGTCGGTTTCCCTGCCCCAGGTGTGGGTGGCCAGCCCGAGCCTCGAGACCCGCAGTCCGCTGCGGCCGACCGTCCGTTGTTCCATCACCGCGCTTGCACTTTCGTCACACGCGTCAGCCTAGGCCCACCTGTCGCATCTGCCGGGCTACGGCCCGCAGCGAGTGCGGCGGGTCGACGTCCGTAGCGGGCAACTCCGCCCATTTCGCGCATGCATGTCCGAATTCGGACACTCGCCCGGTAGGGTCGCTGCGGTGTTGCGGCGCGGATGCGCCAGGGCGGTGGCGGTTCGGGCGCGATGTGGCGCCGAAATCCGCACCGGGAGCCGACGATTCGGGACTGGAGGGTGTGTGGGCGAGTCGATGACGTGGGTGCAGGCGCTGGTGCTGGGCCTGGTGCAGGGGCTGACGGAGTTTCTGCCGATCTCCTCCTCGGCGCATCTGCGGATCACCTCGGCGGTGTTCTTCGGTGACGATGCGGGCGCCTCGTTCACCGCGGTCACCCAGCTGGGCACCGAGGCGGCGGTGCTGGTGTACTTCGCCAAGGACATCTGGCGCATCCTGGTCGCCTGGTGCACCACGATGTGGTCGAAGGTGGCCGCGCCGCAACGGGTTTCGGTGCCGGTGTCCGAGCGTGCGACCACCCGGCTGCCGGTGCTGACCGAGGACGGGCGCTTCTCCTTCGGCCCCGATCCCGACGTCCAGCGCGAGCTGGACTATCGGATCGGCTGGTATGTGATCATCGCCACCGTCCCGATCGGGATGCTGGGTCTGCTGCTGAAGGACCAGATCCGTACCGGCGCACGGAATCTGTGGCTGGTGTCGATCATGCTGATCGTGTTCGCTCTGGTGATCGCGGCCGCGGAGTACTACTCGGGTAAGGCCTACGGTCGCCGGCGCCGCCCGATCGAGCTGCTGACCACCCGCGACGGCCTGATCATGGGGCTGGCGCAGTGCCTGGCCCTCATTCCGGGCGTGTCGCGTTCGGGCGCGACCTCGTCGGCGGGCCTGTTCTGCGGGCTGACCCGGGAGGCGTCGGTGCGGTTCTCGTTCCTGCTGGCGATCCCGGCGGTGCTGGCCTCGGGCCTGTTCAGTCTCCCCGACGCGTTCGAACCCGCCGGTGAGGGCCTCAATGCGTCGGGTCCGCAGCTGCTGGTGGCGACCATTGTGTCCTTCGCGGTGGGGTATGCGTCGGTGGCGTGGCTGCTGAAGTTCGTGGCGCGGCACTCGCTGGACTGGTTCGTCGGTTACCGCATCCTGCTGGGGTTGACGGTGATGGTGCTGCTGACGACCGGCGTCGTGTCGGCGACGTAGCCAGTAGGCTGTCCCGGTGACGGTGATCCTGTTGCGGCACGGCGTGTCCACGTCGAATACCGCTCGCACCCTGGCCGGCCGCAGTGCGGGCGTCGATCTGACCGATCGTGGACGCGAACAGGCGCAGAGCCTGATGGAGCGGCTGGGATCACTGCCCATCGAACACATCGTGTGCTCGCCGCTGCTGCGCTGCCAGCGCACCGTCGCCCCCCTGGCCGACAAGCTCGGGCTCGAACCCGAACCCGACGAACGCCTGCTCGAGGTCGACTACGGCGACTGGACCGGCAAGGCCCTGGCGGACCTGATGAGCGAGCCGTTGTGGAAGGTGGTGCAGCGCCACGCCTCGGCCGCGACCTTCCCCTCCGGAGAGTCCTTGGCACAGGTGCAGTTTCGGGCCGTGTCCGCTGTCCGCGAACGGGATCGGCAGTTCGCGGCCCGGCATGGTAGCGATGTGTTGTGGATTGCGTGCACGCACGGCGACGTCATCAAATCGGTGCTGGCCGACGCGTTCGGCATTCACCTCGACGGGTTCCAGCGCATCGTGGTGGAGCCGGCGTCGATCAGCGTCATCCGCTACACCCCGACCGCCCCGTACGTGTGGCGGGTCAACGACACCGGGACGGACCTGTCCGCGTTGGCGGCGATTTCACCGCGAACCGGCGGCGAATCGCGCTCGGGGCCGGTTCCCGGCGGAGAAACGGGTACCACCATCAGTACGGATAATGGGGTAGCGGAACGCCCCGATTCATAAGTGTGAGTGAACCGAATGGAGGTGCAATGGGCCGGGCAATCCATATCTTCCGCACCCCCGATCGTTTCGTCGCCGGCACCGTCGGCGAGCCGGGCGACCGCGCGTTCTACCTGCAGGCCGTGCAGGACCCGCGGGTGATCAGCGTGCTGCTGGAGAAGCAGCAGGTGAAGGTGCTGGCCGATCGGATGGGTCTGCTGCTGGACGAGGTGCAACGACGCTTCGGCACCACCGTGCCGCCGCAGGCCTCCGATGTGGCCGACACCGCGCCGTTGATCACCCCGATCGATGCCGAATTCCGGGTCGGCACCATGGGTTTGGGCTGGGACGCCGACGCGGGCGCGGTGGTGGTGGAGCTGCTGGCGATCACCGAGACCGAGGTGGACGAATCGGTGGTGCTCGACGACACCGAGGAGGGTCCCGACGCGGTGCGGGTGTTCCTGACCCCGGTGCAGGCACGCGAGTTCGCGCTGCGCTCGGCGCGCGTGATCGCCGCCGGACGCCCGCCGTGCCCGCTGTGCGGGGAGCCGCTGTCGTCCAAGGGGCACATGTGCGTGCGCACCAACGGCTACAAGCGCGGCGACATCTTCGGCGCCAATGAACTCGAGGAATGACGGCGTGAGCGAGGACGGGCTGCGCACCGCCGAGCTGACGGTGATCGGGCAGGTCACCACCGCCTCCAATGTCACGCTCGTCTGCGAGATCGACGGCGCGGGGCTGCGGGTGGTGTACAAGCCGGTGCGCGGGGAGCGGCCGCTGTGGGATTTCCCCGACGGCACGCTGGCCGGGCGGGAGGTGGCCTCGTATCTGGTGTCGGAGGCGATCGGCTGGGGCGTGATCCCTGAAACCGTGTTGCGGGAGGGTCCTTTCGGGCCGGGTATGGTGCAGCGCTGGATCGAGACCGCCGAGGATGCCCCGGGCCCGGATCTGGTGGATCTGTGCCCGGTGGATGCGGTGCCCGAGGGGTATCGGGAGGTGTTGCGGGCGCTGGATCCGGGTGGCCATCCGGTGTCGCTGGTGCACGCCGATGATCCGCGGCTGTTTCGGATGGCGGTGCTGGATGTGCTGCTCAACAATGCCGACCGCAAGGGCGGTCATGCTCTCGTCGGGCTCGACGGGCGGGTCTACGGTGTCGATCACGGCATCTGCCTGCACCGCGAGCCGAAGTTGCGCACGGTGTTGTGGGGCTGGGCCGGTGAGCCGATCGGTGACGAATTGCTCACCGACATCACGGTTTTCGTCAAGGCGCTGCCCGGTGAGCTGGGTGAGCGGCTGGCGGAGTTCCTCACCGACGCCGAGATCGAGGCGCTCGAGGCGCGCGGGCGGGCCCTGTTGGAGGAGCCGGTGATGCCGATGCCGGTGAGTCAGCGCCCGATTCCCTGGCCCGCGTTCTGACCCGGTCGGCGGCGACGTTTACCTCGTCGTGATTGCAACTCTTGACACCCTCGCGCTCGCGACTAGGGTGCTGGTCGGCCAGGGCGGGTGGGTGTCGCGCGGCACACCGGTGCGGGGGCGGCGGGGATGGCGCGCGATCACAGCGTTAACCTCGATTCATGCAGTCCTGGTCCGATATCGCTGTCCCGACCGTCCCCGGATCCGGACCGGCGTTGCGGTTGTTCGACACCGCCGACAAGCAGGTGCGCCCGGTGACCCCCGGCGCCACCGCGACGATGTACGTGTGCGGCATCACCCCCTATGACGCGACCCATCTCGGGCACGCGGCCACCTATCTGACCTTCGATCTGGTCAACCGGCTGTGGCGCGACGGCGGGCACGAGGTGCACTACGTGCAGAACACCACCGATGTCGACGATCCGCTGTTCGAGCGCGCGCAGCGCGACGGCATCGACTGGCGCGAGCTCGGTACCCGGGAGATCGACCTGTTCCGTGAGGACATGGCCGCGTTGCGGGTGATCCCGCCGCGCGACTACATCGGGGCGATCGAGTCGGTGCAGGAGGTGGTGGAGCTGGTCGACAAGCTGCTCGCCTCCGGTGCGGCGTATGTGGTCGACGATCCGGAGTACGCCGACATCTACTTCCGTTACGACGCGACCGAGCAGTTCGGGTACGAGTCCGGCTACGACCGGGCGACGATGGAGCGACTGTTCGCCGAGCGCGGCGGGGATCCGCAGCGGCCGGGCAAACGGGATCCGATCGACGCGCTGCTGTGGCGTGCGGAGCGGCCGGGTGAGCCGTCGTGGCCGGCGCCGTTCGGGGCGGGCCGTCCCGGCTGGCACATCGAGTGTGCGGCGATCGCGCTCAACCGCATCGGCACCGAGTTCGATGTGCAGGGCGGCGGCAGCGATCTGATCTATCCGCACCACGAGTATTCGGCCGCGCACGCCGAGGCGCTGGTGAAGGGACGCCGTTTCGCCCGCCACTACGTGCACGCGGGCCTGATCGGGCTCGACGGCGAGAAGATGTCGAAGTCGCGCGGCAATCTGGTGTTCGTGTCGAAGCTGCGCCGCGCGGGCACCGATCCGGCCGCGATCCGGCTGGGGCTGTTCGCGGGCCACTATCGCGCCGACCGGGAGTGGTCGGATGCGGTACTGGCCGAGGCGCTTTCGCGGCTGGAGCGGTGGCGGGCGGCGGTGGCGCTGCAGTCGGGTCCCGAGGCCGGTGACACGGTGGCGCGGGTGCGGCGGCATCTGGCCGACGATCTGGACAC
Source organism: Nocardia sp. NPDC059236 (assembly GCF_042754085.1). NCBI lineage: Bacteria > Bacillati > Actinomycetota > Actinomycetes > Mycobacteriales > Nocardiaceae > Nocardia > Nocardia sp. NPDC059236. The sequence continues at coordinate 149,709 of NZ_JBHZAF010000005.1, read as the reverse complement.
GCCGAAGGCGATCGCGGCGATCGACGCGTGGGCACAGCAGGCGCTGGCCTACGGCGGACCCGACACCGTGGCGCCGGGTCTGATCAAGGACACCGTCGACGCCCTGCTGGGTGTCGCGCTCTGAGCCGCACGAGGGCGTGAGTCGAACGCGCGAGCCCGGATCCGGGCTCGCGCGTTCGTGTTTCGAGCGGTCGGTGTTCGGCGACGGTGTGCAGCCTCGCGGGGCCGGGCGGGCGGTTGGAGAGAAATGGGTCGACTGCTCGGTGCCGGGCCGAGCATGCTGGCGTGCGGGTGTCGTTGTCTGTGAGGAGGATGTGCCTGTGGTTGCCTCGGAGTCCGGTCGCGGCGAGTGGTCGCTGGCCGCGGCGCGTTTCGCGCGGGAGACCGATCGGCTGGTGGAGTGTGCGGCGTTCTATCGGGAGATCGTCGGTCTGACCGAACTTTTCGTGTTCGAGGATCATGCCGGCTACAGCGGGTTCGTGTTCGGGCTGCCGGACGCGTCGGCGCAGCTGGAGCTGGTGCGCCGCGCGGGCGCGCCGCCACCCGCACCGCCGGGTCCCGAGCATGCGGTGGTGCTGTATCTGCGGTCGGGGTTCGCGCGGTTGCGGGCGCGGCTGGCCGATCATGGTGTGGCCGAGGTGGTTCCGGACAATCCGTATTGGGTGGCGGCGGGGGCGTTCGCGGTGCTGGATCCGGAGGGGTGGATGCTGATCGTGGTGCCGGAGGTGGCGGGTGGGGTGCGGATCGAGGAGTTCCTCGGTGATCGCGCCGAGATCGCGTGGTCGTTCCGGATGGCCGAGGATTCCGAGCAGGCGCTGGCCGGGTATATCGGCCGGGGGCGGGTGTGGGTGGCGCGCAACGACTCCGGTGCGGTGGTCGGCCATATCCAGGCTGCGCCGGGGGCCGGGGAATCGACCTGGGAGATCGTCAATACCGCTGTGGCGGAACCGGTGCGGGGCACCGGGGTGGGCAGGCGGCTGATCGATCGGGTGGTGGCGGTGGCCACCGATGCCGGGGTGCGCCGGCTGGAGGTGGCCACCGCCACCGCCGATGTGGGGAATCTGCGGTTCTATCAGCGGTGCGGGTTCCGGATGACGCGGGTGGTGCCCGATGTGTTCACCGCCGCGGCCGGGTATGCGCAGGAGATCGTGGTGGACGGGATCCGGTTGCGGGATCAGGTGTGGTTCACCCGCCTGCTGTGAGGGTGCCTGCTCAGGCGGCGACGACCTTGGCGTAGTTGTCGCGCAGTGCGGGCCAGCCGCCCGCGGAGCCGACGGCGTCGCGCATGGATTCCCAGCCGGGGCCGTGGTTTTCGAAGCCGGAGTGCACCAGGGTGACGGCGGTGCGGCCGGGATCGAGGGCGGTGAAGGTGACATCGACACGGCTGGTGCGGGCCGGGTCGGATTCGGGTTTCCAGCTCAGGTCGATGTCCCAGGAGAAGGCGAAGTGGGTGTCGGGTGACCACTCCAGCACCCGGCCCCACGGGCATTCGGTGCCGTCGGCTTCGCGGCCGTAGAGGCGGCCGCCGACGTGGGGTTCGACGACGACTTCGGCCAGCGGGCCGGAGCCGATGTGGTGCTCGCGCGGCCACCAGGTGTCCATGCCGGTGGTGAAGACGCGGTAGGCCTTGTCGATGGGCGCTTCGACGGTGAGTTCGACGGTGACGGTGTCGGTGTGCTGGGTCATGACTGCTCCTGGGTGTGGTCCTGCTGGGCTTGGCGGTTCACTTCGTCGCGAAAGGCCGACAGCGCGGTCGACCAGAAGTGGGTGAAGTACGCGCGCAGCGCGTCGATGCCGCTGGGGTCGAGCCGGTAGACGCGCCGGGTGCCGACGGCTTCGTCGCGGACCAGGCCGGCCTGTTTGAGCACCTTGAGGTGCTGGGAGACGGCGGGCCGGGACACGGGAAGCTCCTGGGCGAGTTCGCCGACCGCGCACGGGCCTCGGCCGAGGCGTTCGAAGATGGCTCGCCGGGTCGGGTCACCGAGGGCGTCGAGAGCGGCGCTTTGGTAAGTACCCACGAACCGTAAGTCTACGCTTACGCACAGGGCAGCGGAAGGGGTGGTGGCGAATCCGGTTGGCGGGGGTGCGAAGTCGCCGTCGCCCTTCCCGCGGCCGGTGGGCGGCCGATACCGTGAGGGCCGGATGGTGTGGACCCTCAGTGAGGAGGTGGGCCGTGAGTGCGGTGCCGGGTTTCGAGCGTTTGCGTGCGGTGGTCGGGCAGGGGCTCGATCGGAGTGCGTCGGTGCGCAAACAGTTGCGGGCGGGTGGGCAGCTGGTCGACAGCGTGCGCCGCGATCCGCGCATCGTGCGGGAGCTGATCGCCGAGTTGACCGGTCACGGCGGTACCGGCGCGGCGGCGGTCCCGGCCGAGCACGCGGTGCCGGCGGGGCTGGCGGACTACCCGCGCACCGCGCACGCCCATCACGATCTCGAGACCGGTCCGGCCGCGACGCTGGCGTATCTGGCACAGCTGCAACGGCTTCCGGAGTGGGTGGTGTTCCATGCGGGCTGGCGCGGGGAGGCGCCGGGGGCGGCCGCGGTGGGCGTAGAGTACACGCAGGTGGCCAGGTTCATGGGGATCCCGGCGGATGTGGCGTGGACGGTGACCGAGGTCGGCGACAGCGGGCTGGCGATGCGCGGGCGCGGGCCGCAGGGGCTGGGTCTGGGGTTGTGGATCACGGTGGCGCCCAACGAATCCGGGTCGAGTGTGTACCTCGACGCGGGTCTGTCGGGGCAGCCGGTCGACGGGCCGCTGGGCGCGACGGTGGCGCGGGCCCTCGGTGACGCGCTGCGCGATTCCCTGGCGGCGCTGCCCGCGGCCGTGGCGGCGGCCAAGTCGAGCTCGACGGAGCGGGCGGCGCACAAGGCGGTGCGGCACCGGGCATCCGGGACGCTGCTGGCGCCGGGCACGCCGGTGCTGGTGGGCGTCGGGCAGGTGGTGCAGCGCACCCCCGACCGGTCCTACGGTGATCCCGCGCAGCTGGCGGTGCGGGCGTTGCGCGCGGCGGCCGCCGATGCCGGGGCGGGGGAAGCGCTGCTGGCGCAGGCGAATGCGGTGTTCGCGGTGTCGCCGACGTCGTGGCAGTACCGGGATCTGGGTGCGCTGGTGGCGCGCGCGGTGGGCGCGGGCGCCGCGGAGACGGTGCAGTCGAGCCCGTTCGGGGGTGACGGCGGGCAGCTGGTGCTCAACGAGGCGGCCGCGGCGATCGCGGCCGGCGATTACGACCTGGTGCTGGTGACCGGTGCCGAGGCCGGGGCCACGCAGGCGGCGGCGCAGCGCGCGGGGATCGAATTGGATTGGCCGGTGCAGGATCCGGCGGTGGCGCCGACGCGCACGGTGGGGATCGACAAGGCGGCCAACAATGCGGCCGAGTCGGCGGCCGGGCTGCAGGCGCCGATCAATATGTACGCGCTGCTGGAGTCGGCCAATCGGGGGCGGCTGGGCCGTACTCCGGCCGAGCATGCGGCGGCGGTGGCCGAATTGTGGTCGCGGTTCTCGACGGTGGCGGCGGCCAATCCGAATGCCTGGCAGCCGCAGGAGTTCCCGGCCCCCGAGATCGCGACGGTGACCGAGGCCAATCGCATGATCTCGGCGCCCTACACCAAACTCGAGTGCGCGAACCTGACGGTGGACATGGCTTCGGGCATCATCGTGGCCAGCGCGGCGGCCGCCGAGGCGGCGGGTATCCCGCAGGACAGGTGGGTGTTCCTGCACGCGGGCGCCTCGGGCACCGACGAGTGGTTCGTCAGTGAGCGCAGCGATTTGGCGGCGTCTCCCGCGATCCGCACGCTGGGTGCGGCGGTGCTCGACCATGCCGGCATCACCGCCGATGCGCTGGCCCATGTCGATCTGTATGCGTGTTTCCCGGTGGCGGTGCAGATCGCGGCCCGTGAGCTGGGACTGCCGGTGGAGGATCCGAAGCGGCCGCTGTCGGTGACCGGGGGCCTGACCTTCGGTGGCGGGCCGGGCAACAACTACGGCGGTCACGCGGTGGCGACGCTGGTGCAGCGGTTGCGCGCCGAGCCGGAATCCTTCGGTCTGGCAACGTCTCTGGGCTGGTATCTGACCAAGCACGCTCTCGGGGTGTACTCGGCGACCCCGCCGCGGCAGAGCTATCGGCATCTGACCCCGGTCATCGAGCATCCCCCGGCCCGCCCGGCCCGCACCGGCTACACCGGCGAGGCCGTGGTGGAGGCCTACACGCTGCCCTACGGCCGCGACGGCCGTCCCGAGGCCGCGATCGTGAGCGTGCTGACCCCGCAGGGTGAGCGGGTCCTGGTGCGCTCCACCGATTCCGCCCTGCTGACCGCCCTCACCGAGGACGACTGGCTGGGCCTGCCGGTGACCGTGGACGGGGACGTGATCGCCCCGAGGCCCGCGCAGGTCACCGAATCCGAGTCCAGCACAGGGGAATCCGATACCGGTCCGGTGACCTCCGAGTCCGGCGCGGTGGAATCCGAGGCGATCGCCACCGATACCGGTGTATCCACCGACACGGCTCCGGATACGACGGTGGCGGCGACGCCTGGTCATGGGTTGAGCACGGCGGGTCTGCCCCGGGTCGCGCTGCCGCCTCCGCCGCCCGCGCCGGTGCTCATCGAGCGTCGCGGCCACGTCATGATCATCACCATCAACCGGCCTCAGGTGCGCAATGCGATCAACCTGGCCACCGCGCTGGGATTGGAACGCGCGATCGACGCCTACGAGGGCGACTCGAATGCGCGCATCGCGATTCTCACCGGCGCGGGCGGATATTTCAGTGCCGGTATGGATCTCAAGGCGGCCGCTCGTGGCGAGGTGCCGGTCACCGAGAAGCGCGGCATCCTCGGCATCGTCTCCCAGCCCCCGCGCAAACCTCTCATCGCGGCCGTGGAGGGTCCCGCGCTGGCCGGCGGCTGCGAACTGGCGCTGGCCGCCGATCTCATTGTCGCGGCGAGCGATTCGACGTTCGGCATCCCGGAGGTCAAACGCGGCCTGGTCGCCGTCGGGGGTGGCGTGCTGCGCCTGTCCCAGCGCCTACCCCGGGCGATCGCCATGGAGCTGGCGCTGACCGGTGACCCGATCACCGCGGCCCGGGCCGCCGAGCTCGGTTTGATCAACGAGGTCGCCGCGCCGGGCAAGGCGCTCGAGGCGGCGCTGGCGCTGGCCGAGCGGATCGCGGTGAACGCTCCGCTGAGTATCGATGCGAGCAAGCAGATCATCGAGCAGGCCCCGGACTGGTCGGTGGCCGAGGCGTTCGGCAAGCAGGGTCAGGTCGCCGCGGCCGCCCTGTCGTCGCAGGACGCCGGGGAGGGTATGCGCGCGTTCGTGGAGAAGCGTCCGCCGGTCTGGCAGGGCCGCTGACCGCGGTGGCGGGTTCGGCTGGTGGCCGCCGGCGCACCCGCCACCGGGTCGAGCCTTCGTGCCGTGGGGCCGAATATGTTCAGGTGTCGAGGAATTCGACGATCGACATTAGTGAGAGGGTGTGTGCATGCCGTTCGATCATCCTGTTGCGCGCACGCTGACATTGCGCCGTGACGGCCTGGAACTGTCCGCTCGTCATTTCGGTCCGGACGACGCGCCGCTGGTGATCCTGCTGCACGGGTTTCCGGATACGCCGCACACGTGGGACGGGTTGATCCCGCTGCTGGTCGAGGCCGGGTATCGGGTGCTGGCGCCGTGGTTGCGCGGGTATACGCCGGGGTCGGCGTCGCGGGCGGCGCGCTATGACCTGATGGCGGTGAGTGCGGATGTGGCGGCCTGGCATGCGGAGCTGGGTGAGCCGCGCGCGCATCTGGTGGGGCACGACTGGGGTGCGTTCGTGGCGATGATTCTGGCCAAGCAGGATCCGCGGCGGTGGGAGTCGTTGACGCTGCTGGCGATTCCGCCGTTCGGGGGCGGGGTGGCGCCGGGCATGTGGCGGTATCTGCCGCGGCAGCTGGTGTTGTCGTCGTACATTCCGGTCATGCAGTCGGGGCTGTCGCCGCGGTTACTGACCCGCCGGGGTGCAGGGTTCGTGCAAGCGCTGTGGCGGCGATGGTCGCCGGGGTGGGCGTTCACCGACGACGAGTTCGCGCCGGTGGCAGCCGTTTTCACCGATCCGGTGATGGCGTGGGCGGCGACGCGGTATTACCGGTCGCTGTTCACGGTGCAGCGCAGGGCGACTCGCGAGTTCAGCGACATCCTGATGGCCGAGGCCGCTCCGCTGCCGACGCTCGCGCTGGCCGGGCTGCGCGATGGCTGCATGTCGCCGGATCTGCAGCGGGTACTGGCAGAGCACGCACAGGTCCAGCATGCGCAATTACCCGGCTGTGGGCATTTCCTGCAGGCCGAACGCCCGGATGCGGTCGCGGAGTTGCTGTTGCCGCATCTACGGGCAGCCGGCGCGCACACCGGATAGGCCAGTGGCCGCCGTGGGGCCGGATCCTGTGTCCCCGTGGGCACGTCGCCCATCGGAATGGAGTGCTCGTCGTGCGACAACCGGATGCGGCCTGCGGTGGTGGTGGCCGGTCGCATCCGGTGAGCCGGGTCAGGCGTTGTTCAGGGCGGCGACGGCGTCGGCGAACATGGTGGCCTTGATGGCGCCGAGGGTGGCCGGGTCCTTGGCCCCGAGCGGGGCGAGCATCCCGAGCGCGGTGTCGGTGAGGGTGTCGAGGTCGGTGGTGGCGTCGACGAGGTCGCAGGCGAGGGCGTCGGGGCCGCCGAAGCGGCGTCCGGTGGTCATGGACGCGACCGCGGTCTTGGGGGTGAGTTTGGCTTGGATGAGCGCGGCCATGCCGCGGCTGAAGGGGATGCGGATGTCGGCTTCGGGGAAGCAGAAGTAGCCGCGGTCGGCGCGCATGACCCGGAAGTCGTGGGCGAGGGCGAGCATGGCGCCGGCGCCGAAGGCGTGCCCGGGCAGGGCGGCGGCGGTGGGCAGCTCGAAGGTGAGCACGCGGGCCAGCAGCGACTGCACCTGCGCCACATACCATTCGGCGCGTTCACCGTTGGCCGAGAGCCAGTCCAGGTCCAGGCCGTTGGAGTAGAACTTGCCGGAGGCGGTGGTGAGCAGGGCGTGCGCGCCGTCGGCGACGGCGGTGTCGAGGTGCGCACCGATCTGGTCGAGGAATTCGGGTGAGAAGCGATTCTCGTCGCCGCCGAGGTCCAGGACGGCGATCTTGTCGTGGTAGGTGAGTGTGGGCATGGGGTGTCCTTCCTCAGGAGGTTTTCGGTCGCGCGGGTGCGGGCCCGAGGTCGAGGACCGCGCGGACGGCGGCCCGGAGTTGCCCGCGGGCAAGGGGATTGGCGAGGCGGTCACGGTCGAGCAGGATCGCTGTCGGCAGGTCGACCAGGCACAGGGTGAGGGTGTCGACGGCGGCGGCGTCGGCGCGGTCCCAGAGTCGGCGGGCGAGGGTTTTCATCAGCTCGACGAGGGTGGCCTGGGTGGCGGCGAGTTCGGCGCGGACGGGTTCGGGCAGGTCGTCGCCGAGCAGGTCGTCGCGGCGGACGGTGAAGAACAGCCGGGTCGACATGGGGTGGCGGGCGGCGAATTCCGCGGGCGCCTCGGCGGCGGCGATGACCGCTGCCACGCCGTCGCCGGCCTCGGCGACCATGGCGGCCTGGAGTGCGAGAAACCGGTGGGCGGCCCGGATCCAGGTGCGCCCCACCAGTTCCGCCCGTGACCCGAAGGTGTGGTACAGCGCTCCGTTGGAGACGCCGGTGGCGGCGGCGACCGCGCGGATGGTGACCGCGGCGGGCCCGGATCGCACGGCCAGGGCCTCGGCGGCGTCGAGCACGAGGTCGGGGTCGTGGGTGCGGGGGCGGGGCATGGCACCGACCATAACAGAGCAAGTGCTCTGTTATGAAGGGGTCAGTTCCCCCGGTCACGAATCGAGCCCGGCGCGAACACGATCCGGCCGTCTCCGCGACGGGGTGCGGAGACGGCTGGATCGGATGCCCGATGTGGGTCAGGGTGTGGTGGGTTCGTGGACGCCGTCGGTGAGGGCGGGTGTGTACATGCGGTCGATGTCGGCGGCGTATTTGCGGGCGATGGGTGTGCGGCGCAGTTTCATGGTGAGGGTGATCTCGTCGCCGCCGGGTTCCCAGAAGGTGGGCAGGATGGTGAAGCGTTTGATCTGTTCGACGCGTGAGAGTTTGGCGTTGCCGGCGGCGACGCCGCGCGCGATCTCGGCGATGACGCCGGGGTCGGTGGCGAGGACGGCCGCGGAGGCGTCGGGTAGCCGGTGCTGGGCGGCGTAGGGCGCGGCGGATTCGGCGTCGAGGACGATGAGGGCGGTGTTGTAGGCGCGGTTGTCGCCGATGGTGGCCAGGGCGCCGATGAGCGGGGTGGCGGCCTTGACGGTGTTCTCGATGTTGGCCGGAGACATGTTCTTTCCGGCGGAGTTGATGATGAGTTCCTTCTTGCGGTCGACCACGCGCAGGTAGCCGTCGGCGTCGCAGGTGATGATGTCGCCGGTGGCCAGCCAGCCGTCCGGGTCGAGGGCGTCGGCGGTCTTCTGGGGTTCGTGCCGGTATTCGCGCATGACCAGGGGCCCGCGGACCAGGAACTCGCCGTCGTCGGCGATCTTGGATTCCAGTCCGGGCAGCAGCCGCCCGACCGTGCCCAGGCGGGCTTCGGCGGGCGGGGAGACGCTTGCGATGCAGGTCAGTTCGGACATGCCCCACACCTCGGAGATGGGGATGCCCAGGCCGAAGAAGAATCCGAGGGTTTCCGGCGGGATGGGCGCGGCCCCCGACAGTGCCCATTTCAGTTGGTCCAGGCCGAGTTTGGCGCGCAGCGGCCGCAGCACCGCGGCGTCGGCCTTGTCCCATTCGGCGGCCAGGTCGGTGTCGATCGGCTGCCCGGCCAGCTGGGTGGCGGCCTTGCGGGCGGCGACGTCGAGCCCCCAGACGAGGGCGGCGCGGCGGGTGGGGTCGGTTTCGGCGGTGACCGAATATTCCACGGCCGCTTTGAGTTTCTCCCACACGCGCGGGACCGCGCCCCAGATGGTGGGGTGCACGTCGGCCAGGGCGGCGGGCAGCTGGGTGCGGTCGGGGACGGCGGTGATCTGGGTGCCGAAGTATTCGTGCAGGTACAGGTTGGTGACCCGGTCGGCCATGTGCGCGGTCGGCAGGAACGAGGTGATGCGGTCGCCGAACTCGACGGGCATGACCGAGGCATAGGCGCGGCATTCGAAGGCGAGGTTGGCGTGGGAGATCTCCACGCCCTTGGGGTTGCCGGTGGTGCCGGAGGTGTAGCAGAGGGTGACGATGTCGTCGGGCCGGATCGCCTGCCAGGTGGCGTCGAAGTCGAAATCGGTGCGCCCCAACTGTTTGAGCTGCGCGACCGTCAGCGTGCCGGGGGCGGGCTCATCGACGCACACGATGGTCTGCATGGGCACCCCGCAGGCGCGGATGCGGTCGACGTACTGGGCCTCGCACAGCACGATCCGGTTGCCGGCGTTGCTGAACACGTAGTGCAGCTGTTCGGCCGAGAGCGTGTTGTACACCGAGAACGAGGTGGCGCCGGTGTGCTGGGCGCCGACCTCGAGGGGGTAGAACTCGACGCGGTTGGCCATCATGAACGCCACCGTGTCCCCGCGCCCCACCCCCAGCGCGGCCAGCCCGGCGGCGACCTCACGCACCTGGGTGACGTAGTCGGCCCAGGTCAGGGCGTGGGTGCCGCCGATATCGCGGACCGCGACCGCGCCGGGGTCGATCGCGGCGGTCGCCTGGAATGCGGCGGGGGACGTATTCGGTTCGCTCATCACAATTCTCGTTCCACTCACCATCGAAGCCTTCTCAGACGGTAAGGGGCGGAGTCGGTGTCGCGGGCCCGAATGCGGCAGGTCAGGAGTCCCGGGCGGGCCGCAGGGCGGCCACGATCTCGCCGACCTGCGCGACCACGCCCGCCAATCCGGTGGTGTCGCCGCCGATCTGCACCGATTTCAGCTCGGCGGGAGCGGGCAGGCCCGCGACGATGGCGGGCAGGGTCTCGATCAGTTGTGCGTGCACGGTGGTGTCGGTGCGGGCGTTGGCGTTGTCGATGCCGGCGCGTTCGCGGTCGAGGTCGAGCAGCGCCGCCTCGTGCGCGGCGCGTGTCCTGGCCTGTGCCAGTGCCAGTTCCGCCTCGAGTTGCAGGCGGGACAGCTCCTGCTGCAGCCGAACGTTCTCGAGTTGTTCGGCGTGCTTGTCGCGTTCCAGGCGCAGCGCGTGCAGGGCGGTCTGCTGGGCCAGGTCGGCGACCTCGCGGTCGACGTCGTGCTCGCGGGCGGTGCGGCGCAGCCGTTCGGCAGATTCGCGGTCGAAGCGGGCGGCGTCGTTGCGGGCGCGCAGTTCGGCCAGTTCGCGCTCGTTCTCGATGCGGCGTTCCTCCCCGGCGCGGCCGGCGGCGGCCTCGCGGGCCGAAACCGCTTCCTGGGCATCGAGTTCGGCCAGGCGCGCGACCCGGTTCTGTTCGCTGCGGTAGGGCTTCTGCAGGTTCTCCCACAGCGTGTTGGAGGAGACGACCGCCTCCTTGATCTGCACGGTCACGATGGACAGGCCGAGCCCGTGGCCGCCGCGCGCCCCGGCCTCGCCCGCGCCTTCGGCGACGGTGCGCAGCCGGGCGGTGAGTTCCTCGATGATGGGCTGCTTGTCGGAGAGTACGTCGCGCACCGCCATGGTGGACACCTTGTCCTTGATCGCGGCCTCGGCCTGCTCGCGCAGCTGCACATTGACCAGCCGCATCGGGTCCTGCGGGTCGGAGAAGTCGAGTTTGCGGTAGGCGGTGGCGAAATCGTCGATGATCCACTGCACGTAGCCCTGCACGAGGACGCCCTGGAGTTCGCGGCAGATGCAGTAGGCGTTGATGAGGATCGTCTGGATCGCGCCCGGCACCACCAGATACGAGTCGGTGGCCGGGTTGAACCGGAACGAGACACCCAGCCCGATGTGCAGCGGCTCGGCCGCGCCACGGCGGGTGTGCACGACGAACGCGTTGGGCGGCACGAGAACCGTTTGCCAGCGCCAGAATCCGGTGACTCGCACCTCCACCGGGCCCTGCGGGGTGTGCTCGCGGGTGGCGCCGACCCGTCCCGCGCGTTTGGCCAGCGCACCGGATGGGCTCGGCGCGCTCGGCGCCGGCGGGGTGGCGCTGTGCTTCCGCCGCATGAACGCTGGTTGCAGATCCTCCTCCAACTCGGCCTGCTGTGCCACGACCTGATCCAGATAGCTGTTGCTCTTCGCCGCCATGGCGGGCACGCTACCGCCGAAAGACCTTTCCGCCCACCGAAATTCGCTCCGGCGGACGGCATCCGGGAAGGATTGGCGGGTCGGCGGTGCGGGGGCGGGAGAGTTCCGGTGCTGCGGCGATGGGGAGGGCCATGGTCGGACCATGGCTGCTGATCCGAAAACTGTTGTGCGTAAGTTCTATTCGACGACCGACGCCATTTCGGCGGGCGGTGTGCCCGCCTCGGCGCTCGACGAGGTGGCGGCGGACAGTCTCGCCGAGATGTGTGGCCGCACTTGGTCATTCGGTGTCGGGGCGGGTGCCCAGGATGCCGTAGAGCAGCAGGTCCTCGAGGGAGGTAGCGAATCCGTCCAGGTCGTCGATGTCGCGGATGCACATGGCGAACAGGGCGGCTCCGGCGATGGTGTCGAGCACGGTGTTCGGGTCCAGGCCCGGGCGTTCGGCGTCGCCGGGCAGGTAGTCGGCGAGTTCGTCGCGGGTGGGGGTGTCCAGGCGGGCGGACAGTTTCTCGTACAGGCCCGAGTCCTGGCGCATCTCGGCCATGAGTCCCGGCATGGCGGCGCGGGTTTCGGCCGATCCGAACAGCTGGATGGTGCCGCGGATGACCTTGCGGATCTCGGCGAGCAGATCGGGGGCGACGACCGCGGAGCCGACGTCGGGGAACACGGCTTGGGCGATGAGGTGGGCCTTGGAGGGCCAGCGCCGGTAGATGGCGGGGCGGCTGACACCGGCGCGGGCGGCGATGGCGTCGATGGAGGTGGCGCCGTAGCCCTGTTCGACGACGAGGGCGCGGGTGGCGTCGAGGACCGCGGCGTCCACCGCGGGGTCGCGGTGCGGGCCCAGTCGATGGCGGGTGGTCACGGAAATCCGTCCTTGTCGCTGCGGGCAGGAGTCGATACAGTCTGTCACATCAAAGTCGTTACATTCTGTAACCGCTGAGGACTCGAGGAGGAGTCGTGTCAGCTGCCCCGCAGGTCACCCCCGCCGACACCTACCAGCCGGTGCCGCTGCTGGCCGGCAAGGTCATCGTGGTCTCCGGTGTCGGACCGGGCCTGGGCCATTCGCTCACCATCGAAGCCGCCCGCATGGGCGCGGATCTGGTGCTGGCCGGACGCACCGAGAAACGCCTGCACGAATACGCCGACGAGGTCCGCGCCCTGGGCCGCGCCGCGGTGGTCGCCAAGACCGACATCACCGACGAATCCCAGCGCGCCGCGCTCGTCGAGACCACGCTGGCCGAGATGGGCCGGGTCGACTGCCTGATCAACAACGCCTTCGCCATCCCGCCCATGTACCCGATCACCCAGATCGAGGTGGAGGCGCTGCGCCACGCCAACGAAACGAATGTGTTCGCGCCGCTGCGACTGTCGGCGTTGTTCGCCGACGCGCTGGAACGCTCGCGCGGGTCGGTCATCATGCTCAACTCGTGCGTGTCCTACAGCTCGCAACCTGAGTACTCGGGCTACAAACTGTCCAAAGGCGCACTCGCGCACCTGGCTTCGTCGCTGGCCACCGAGCTCGGGCCGCGCGGCATCCGTGTCAATTCCGTTGCACCGTCGTATGTGTACGAGGACATCAACAAGGCCTACTTCGATTGGCTGGCCAGCCAGGCCGGGGTCACCCACGACGACATCTACCGGCAGAAGGCCGCACCCACCGATCTGGGCCGCCTCGCCGGACCCGAGGAGGTCGCGCGCGCGGCCCTGTTCCTGGCCAGTGATCTCGCCACCGCCGTCACCGGCCAGATGCTCACCGTCGACTGCGGCGAGTTCCACCGATGAGTACAGGAGCAACCGTGAGCAAGCGCATCGTGCTGTGGGGTACCGGCGTGGTCGGGTCCATGGTGCTGGCCGAGATCCTGCGCCACCCGCGCTTCGAGCTGGTCGGGGTCGGCGTCAGCAATCCCGACAAGGTCGGCAAGGACGCGGGGGACCTGTGCGGGGCCGCGAAAACCGGTGTGCTCGCGACCGATTCGGTCGAGGAGCTGATCGCGCTGCGCCCGGACGCGGTTGTGCACTACGGGCCCACGGCGGCGTTCGCCGAGGAGAACATGCGCGTCATCGGGTCGTTCCTGCGTGCGGGCATCGACGTGTGCTCGACCGCGATGACCCCGTGGGTGTGGCCGCACATGGACAAGCTGCCCGCGTTCTGGCGTGACCCGATCACCGAGGCGTGCGCGGCCGGCGGGGCGTCGTGCTTCACCACCGGCATCGACCCGGGCTTCGCCAACGACCTGTTCCCCATGACCCTGATGGGGCTGTGCGGTGAGGTCGAATCCGTGCGCGCCTCCGAACTGCTCGACTACACCGACTACGAGGGCGACTACGAATTCGAGATGGGCATCGGCCACCCGCCCGAGTTCACGGCCCTGCTCGAACACCCCGACATGCTCGTGATGGCCTGGGGTGCAACGGTTCCCATGATCGCCACCGCCGCCGGGATCGAACTCGAGGCCATCACCACCACCTGGGACAAGTGGGTGACGCCCGAGGACCGGCCCTCGGCCAAGGGCATCATCAAGGCCGGCACGGTCGCCGCGATCCGCTTCACCATCAACGGCGTGTATCGCGGCCGCGAGGTCATCACCCTCGAACACGTCAACCGCATCGGCCTCGACGCCGCCCCCGACTGGCCCGCGGGCACCAAGGACGACGTCTACCGGGTCGACATTCTCGGCAGCCCGTCGATCTCGCAGGAGACCTCGTTCCGTTTCACCGACGGTTCCGGCCGCACCCCCGCCGTCGCCGGGTGCCTGGCCACCGGCATGCGCGCCCTCAACGCCGTGCCCGCGGTCAACGCCCTGCCGCCGGGCTGGGTCACCCCGCTGGATCTGCCACTGATCCCGGGCGTCGGCACCATCCGCTGACGAGACGGAGTGTGTGAGCTCCTCCGGCACCTGTCCGGAGGGGCCCTCTCGTGTCCGGTCGCGCTGGATCACCGCCCGGGCGGCGCGGCTGCGGGTGGGCCGGGCGTGGTCTCCGGTTCGGTAAGTTTCTGGTGACAGGGTGTGTGACCGAGGACGGTGGAATGGGGACGGCGGGAACCAAGGGTGTGCCGCGCGCCGAGCGGGAGAACCAGATCCTGGAGATCGCCGCCGAACGTATCGCCGCGGTCGGGTATGCCGGGTTGAATCCCGGTGAGATCGCCGCCCGGGCCGGGGTGTCGAAACCGTTGGTGTACACCTACTTCGGCACGAAGGACCAGTTGTACGCGGCGTGCGTGGAGCGGGCCGCCGCGGCGATCGGTGACGCGATCGACACCGTCATCGCCGGTCCGGCCGAGCTGGAGATGGCGGCGAACACCCTCGCGGCGATCTTCGGGGTCCTCGAGCATCGCCCGTACTACTGGAATGTGCTCTTCGATCGCAGTCATCCCGCCGACGGTCCGGCCGCGGACGCCGCCCGGGCGGCGCGCCGGCGGATCGCCGCGCAGGCCGCGCACGGGGCGAGCGCGGTGATGCGGGCGCGCGGGGTCGGCGATCCGCAGGATCTGTCGGTGGTCACCGATATCTGGATGGGTTCGGTCACCGCGCTGGTGTCGTGGTGGATCCGCCATCCCGAACAATCCGCCGCGGCGATGATCGCGCGCAGCCGCCGCCTGATCACGGCACTGTCGTGACCGCCGCATCCGGGAAGGGCTGAGATGGCACGCACCGCGGGCAGCAGGAATGTGCCGCGCGCCCAACGCGAGGAGCAGATCCTCGACGCCGCCGCCGCGCAGATCGCGCGGGTCGGCTACGCGGGTCTGTCGATGGCGGCCGTCGCCAAGCAGGCGGGGGTGTCGAAGACGTTGGTGCACACCTGTTTCGACACCAGGGACGGGCTCTATGCCGCGTGTGTGGACCGGGCCGCCCGGGCCGTCACCGAGGCGGTCGAGCCGGTGCTGTCGGGGACCGCGGATCTGACCATGGCCGAGCAGACCCTGCGGGCGATCTTCGGCGCGCTCGAGCACCGCCCGCACGACTGGAATGTGCTGCTGGATCGCAGCCATCCCGCCGACGGCCCGGCTGCCGAGGCCGCGAACGCGGCGCGCACGCGGATCGAGGAGCAGGCCGCGCGCGGGATGTCGGCGTTCATGGCCGCGCGTGCGATCACCGATCCGGTGGATCTGGCGGCGTTCACCGAGGTGTGGATCGGTGCGGTGACCGCATTGATCCACTGGTGGCAGCGGCATCCGCAGGTGCCGGGGCCGGAGATGGCGGCCCGGACCCGCCGGCTCATCGCCGCGTTCGCCTGACCCGAAACCGGTGTCCGCGCAGCGGTGTCCGCGATGTTGCCTCTTGCCGCCACCGTTATTGACCATGTAGTAATTTACCCATCGGTCATTAATGTGGCGAGTGGAGGATACGACCATGGCAACCAGATCGTGGTGGGGATGGGGCACCGTCGAGGACGCCGTTACCGGCGCCGAACGCACCGCACTCACCCAGCGGATCGCGGCCCTGCTGCCCGACGCCGACCTCACCATCCACCAGCCACCCGAGCTGACCGCACTCCCGATCCCGCAACCTCGCACCCGCGCCCCGCAGGCCCTGGCCGGGATCGCCTCCTACGACACCGCCGACCGCGTGCTGCACGGCCACGGCCAGGCCTTCCGCGACATCGTGCGCAACCTGCTCGGCCGCATCGGCGATGTCCCCGACCTGGTCGTGCGGCCGCGCACCGAGCAGGACGTGGTCGACGTCCTCGACTGGTGCGCCGGCGCGGGACTCGCGGTCATCCCGTTCGGCGGCGGCACCTCGGTCGTGGGCGGCGTCGAACCCCGCGACTGCCACGACTATCCCGGCAGCGTCGCCCTCGATCTCACCGCGCTCGACCAGGTCCTCGAGATCGACCGCACCAGCCGCGCGGCCCGCATCCAGGCCGGAATCCTCGGGCCCGCACTGGAATCCGCGCTGCGACCCCACGACCTGACCCTGCGGCACTTCCCGCAATCGTTCGAGTTCTCCACCCTCGGCGGCTGGCTCGCCACCCGCGCCGGCGGACACTACGCCACCCTCTACACCCACATCGACGACCTGCTCGAATCGATGCGCGTCGTCACCCCCGTCGGGGTCGGTGAATCGCGGCGGCTACCCGCCTCCGGTGCCGGACCCGCCCCCGACCGGCTGTTCCTCGGCTCGGAGGGCACCCTCGGTGTCATCACCGAAGCGTGGATGCGGCTGCAGGATCGGCCCCGCTGGCGCGCGAAGGCCTCGGTCCTGTTCGACGACTACCGGGCCGCCGTCGACGCCACCCGCACCCTGGCCCAATCCGGGCTGAACCCGGCCAACTGCCGGCTGCTCGACCCCGCCGAAGCGTTCCTCAACGCCGGAGTCCTCGCCGCCGGGGGAGTCCTGGTCCTCGGATTCGAATCCGCCGACCACCCCGTCGATGAATCCCTGCGCCGCGCCGTCGAGATCTGCGCCGGGTTCGGCGGCCGCACCCGCGACGAGGCACCCGCCACCGCATCCGAGGCCGACCCCTCCGACACCTGGCGCTCGTCGTTCCTGCGCATGCCCTATCAGCGCGACGCCCTCGCCGCCCAGTCGATGATCACCGAAACCTTCGAAACCGCCTGCACCTGGGACCGATTCGACCAGCTGCGCGCCGCCATCGAGACCGCGGCCGCCGACGCGTTCCGATCCACCGGTGTCACCGGCGTGCTGACCTGCCGGTTCACCCACGTCTATCCCGACGGGCCCGCACCCTACTTCGGCGTGTACGCCGCCGGCCGGTGGGGGAGCACCGCCGAACAGTGGGACGAGATCAAAACCGCTGTCTCCGAAGCCATTTCCGCCAACGGCGGCACCATCACCCACCATCACGCCGTCGGCCGCGACCACCGGCCCTGGTACGACCGGGAACGACCCGGCCCGTTCGCCACCGCCCTGCGCGCCACCAAACACGCCCTCGACCCCGCATGGATCCTCAACCCGGGCGTCCTCATCGACCGCGAGGGGCAGTCATGAACAACCACCTGCCCGACCGGTTCGGCCCCCTGCGTCGGCTCAGGCCTTCAAGGCGGCCGGGGCGGGTCGGCGGACCGGTCAGCGCAGCGAGTAGACGTAGCGGCTGGTCGGGATGACGTCGAGGTCGCGGTCGGCGCCGAATCGGGCGATGCTGTCGAGCATGCGGGTGCAGCGCCGCTCGAGTTCGGCGTCGTCACCACCACTTCCCCAGTAGGCGTGCGGATCCGACATCGCCGCCATCGGGAACAGTTCCTCGACGACGGCGTCGACCCGCCCGCCGGGGGTGATCGAGCCCAGCACGGGATTCTGGATGTAGCCCAGACTGGCCTGGTTGTCCAGCGCGACCTGGGTGTGGTCGCCGATCCAGTTCTCCAGCCACTGCGCCCGGGTCATTCCCGCCGGAATCCTCATCACCGCGATGCGCGCCAATGCGTCAGCGCGGACACCGCTGTCGGTGCACGGCGGGCGCAACGGGGTGAGCTCGTCGACGACGAACCCGTCGAGCCGATCGGCCAGCGGCCGCAGCAGCGCGGTGATCTGATCGGGATCCTCGACCCCGCGCAGCGTCACCACGGCGTCGACGGGCGTGTCATAGGTACACATCCACAGCTCGGCCGCAGCGACGTACTCGTCACGGATATTCACCTGCAGCTCGCTGACACCGCAGCAGGACAGCGCCCGCCGCAGTTCGCCATCATGCAGGCTCGTCTTCAATTCGGCCCCCCACAGCAAATACGTCAGTTTCATAGCCCTGCTACCCGGAATGTGATGCTGATCATCGAACCAACCGGACAGTAACCCAGCCTTCGGGACGGCAACCGGCCCGTGTCCCACTGAGCGGAACTGTTAGCAGCCCGAACCAACTCGCTCCGGTGGCAACAGTTTCCACACCATCCAGCATCGGCCATCGCCAATTTCGGTCGAATCAGACGTTTTCACCAAAAGCCAAATACACCAAAGGATTTCAATTCCTCAGATCAGCATGTTCGGCACCGGGCACGGAATGAACAACAGCACCGGGCAACCGTCGGTGGTGCAACAACTAAACTGATGATCCGAGAACCGACGCCCCATCATCGGAACAATTCGCCTCATCGCTTGGCACGACCCTTCATGTGTTGCCCATCCGCAATCGAAGGAGGAGTCATGGGCACGGAACCGAACCACGACGATCAGATGGACTTCGAAGCCCTGTACCACGACACGGCATCGGAACAGGGACCTCCCGCATTGATCCCCTGGGACATCGGCGGCCCACAGCCGGCGGTGCAGCAGTTGGTGGCCTACGGCGCCGTGCGGGGCGAGGTGCTCGACCCCGGAACCGGCCCGGGACATCACGCGATCTACTACGCATCCAAGGGCTACTCGGTCACCGGTATCGACTCGTCGCCGTCGGCCATCGAGCGGGCCAAGCGCAACGCGGAGCGCGCCGGGGTGACGGTGAACTTCGAGGTGGCCGATGCCACCAAACTCGAGGGCTTGGAGGATCGGTTCGACACCGTCATCGACAGCGCCTTCTACCACGTGTTCCTCGACGACGAAGAAACCCAGATCCGGTACGCGCAGGCCCTGCACCGCGCCACGAGACGGGGGGCGCGACTGTTCATGTTCGAATTCGGCCGCCACAACGTCAACGGCCTTCAGCTCGAAGGTTTGCCGGCGGAGAATTTCGACCGCGTGCTCTCCGCGGCCGGGTGGGTCATCGACCACCTGGGAACCACCACCTACCAGGCCAACTTCAGCGCGGAGACGTTCGCCTACATGACCAAGGAGATGAGCGACGACTCCGGATGGGCTGATCGGATGAAGCCGATGATGGAACAACTCCAGATCATCGGGCCGTTGCTGAAGAACAACCGGGTGCACGTGCCCGTGTGGGCCGTGGTCGCCACCCGCCTCGACTAGCCCCTTTCGAGCTGCCGCGCACCCGAATGGTTCAGGTCGGCGCCGGTCATTCCCCCAACGCTGCTCGAGACGCCGGAGCAGTGGAGATGATGCCGATCACCGTTGCGACGATTTGGCCTTCGGGATCGCGGAGGCGCGACAACGATGCCCTGTCCACCAACAGAGATCCGAGAGCGAGATCGACCAGTTCGGCACCGACCTCTTCGGCAGATCTGCGCCCGTCCGGCTCGAACCACGTCCACGCCCATTGCGCGGCACCGAAAATGAGCAGGCTCCGGATGCTGGTATCGACGGGCCGGAAGTCACCGGACGCGATGCCCGCGTCGAGGACGCCGAGCAGGATTCCGATGTAATGCCTGCGCAGCTTGCGCCCTTCGGAATCCGCATCCTCCTGCGCGAGTCGTGCGACCTCGCGCTGGAATGCGACGGTCCCGTTTCGGTCGTGCACCTGATACAGCATGGCCGCGTGCAACAGCCCGGCCAGCTGCTCGGGCGGTGTGGCGAAGGTCGACACGATTCGCTCCGCCTCATCGACACGGCGCCGCATATAGGAAACGTGCAGAGCTTCCATCAAGCGCGCCTTCGTGCCGTAATGGTGCACGATCAAGCCCTGCGAGATGCCCAGTTCGCTGGCGACACCGCTGAAACTCGTTCCGTCATAGCCCTTCTCGGCGACATGGCGCGTGAAAATATCGAGAATCGCGCCCGACTTGCCCGGTCCCACCGCATGTTCACTCACTGATCCCGCCCCTCCTCGTCCAAATTTCCGGACACCCTCGCACCGACCGACTGCTCGACCAGTCGTTGACTGAGTGCGCAGTCAGTATTAGCATAATCCCCCGAGTCGCAGTGGCGCGTTCTCTACATCAACCATTCAGCGCGAAAAGTTGACTTACCGCCCATGTATCAGCACCTCCATTCCGCCGATGCCGTCATTGAGCGACGAGCCTTCGCACATATCGCATGACCGGCTTCACTGGCAGCACAACGTGTGGTCACCCATGAATGCGGATGTAGCCGCGTACGGGGATCAGGCGACGGATGCGGTATCCCTGCTGTCGCCGGACCAACTATTGGCCGCGATCGCCGGGCGGCTCACCGAGCCGTTCCCGCTCATCACGTGGGCGAGAGAACTCGGCGACCTGCATGCCGCGCTGATTTCGGCGGTTCTGAATCCGCGGAGGAATGCACCGGAGGTCACCGAGGCGGCGCTGTGCGCGGATATCGCGAAGGTCATCGACAAGATCAACTCTTGGGCCGCGTCCTATACACGCCACACCCGGTGCGCCCGCCGCCACACGCATACCTTCGGCGAGGTGATCAGTCACGTGGCGAAGACCTACGCCGAGGCGTGGTGGACGGTGCTGCACAGCGACTGCGAGGAGCTTCGGCACTCCGCGTGGGTCCATCTCGGCGAAGTTCGTGACGGCTACGCCCACCTCATCGGCGATATCCGGGCAGGCCGCGTCCAACTCCCATTGGGCTGGCGAGGCATCCGGCGCACCCAGCCCGCGGGCTGAGGCCCATCCCGGCGCTTACCGCAGGGCGAGGTCGGGATGCATGAAATCACCCCCGTCTCGCGACACCGGAGAGCTGATCCGGGCGCGAGTTCGCCACGATAGCAACAGATTCCACCATCCAACCAGCCCAGATCAATACGCCACTGTGACGAATTAACGACCAGGGGCGGGGTCGGGGGATGCCCGCCTCGATCAAGGCCGAGCGCAGCGCGCCGTGGCGGTAGGACTTCCGCCGCGGCGGCTCGCTGTCGCCCCCAGCGCGGCTCGGCGTCGACCCAGCGTAGGTGAGTGCTGCTCATGGCTTTCGGCTGCCACGCCACCCCAATGTTGACAATGGTCACATTTCGTCCCACACTCGGAGATGTGACCAGTGGCAACTTGTCGGAGCCGCAGGTCCGCGAACCGAGACGCAAACCTGGAAAGGAACTCCGATGACAACCACTCGTGTGCTGGTAACCGGCGCCACCGGAAAGATCGGCGGCGCCGTCGCCGCCCAATTATTGGAGAAGGGCGTGCCGACAAGGGCTTTGGTGCATCGCGACGATGCGCGCAGCGCACGGCTGAGGGCCCTGGGCGCCGAAACGGTCGTCGCCGACATTTTCGATATCCAGCAGGTACAGGCCGCGATGGACGGGGTCGACCGGCTGTTCTTCAACCCCCCGTACCACCCCTATGCACTCGACAGTGCGGTCTCCTTCGCCGTGGCCGCGCGGTGCTCGGGTGTCGAGGCGGTGGTGGCGCTGGGGCAGTGGCTGGCCAGCCCCGAGCATCCCTCGCTGATGACCCGCCAGCACTGGTTGATCGACAAGCTGTTCGAGCTGCTACCCGATACCGCCCACGTCGCGGTCGACCCCGGCTGGTTCGCCGACAACTACCTGCAGTTCATCGGTGTGGCCGCCCAGCTGGGCGTGCTGCCCGCGCCGACCGGGGGCCGACGCAATGCGCCCCCCTCCAACGAAGACATCGCCCGGGTTGCGGTGGGCGCGCTACTGGACCCGCACCGTCATGACGGTCGGGCCTACCGCCCGACCGGGCCCACGCTGCTGACCGGAGCAGAGATCGCCGACGCCGTGGGTGCGGCGTTGGGCCGACGGGTACGCCACCTCGAGGTTCCCCCGCGGATGCTGATGAAGGCCGTGCGCGTGAACGCGAAACGACTCGGTTTCGACCTGTACCTGGAGTCCGGCTTGCGCTACTACGCGCTCGAGGCCGCGCTGGGAACCTGGGAGGTGGGCGGCCCCACCACCCATGTCCGCGATGTCGCCGGCGTCGAACCCGAAGACTTCCTCACCATCGCCCGCCGTTACGCGACCCGCCCGGAAACCCGGCGTACCGCAGGGAATCTCATCCGCCAGATGTGGAACTTCACGGTGACCGGCCTGGTACCGATGCACGACCTGGACCGCTTCGATCGACTCCAGCAGCACCCGCAGCCCGCGCACCCCCGGCTTTCGGGCCAATCCGCAATCTGGCGCAGCGAACACACCACCTCAACCGCGAGCAGTCGGTCCTAGACCACCCTCCCCGGGGGTGGTGTTCGGAAGTGGTGATCGGTTCCGGCGAGGTTCCAGCGGCGCTACAGCCGGATGGCTGTGATTTTGCTGCCCATCCAGGCGGAGGTGAGGTCGTGGCCAATTCAGTCATGGGGGACATGGTCAGTCAGCTGCGGCTCGGGTTTCATCGGCTTCAGGACTGGGCTTATCCGGATGAGATCGACAGCGCCCGCTTCAGGAGGCTGCTCTGGCCGACCGCAGGAAGTCGTGCGGGCGAGGCTGGAAGGCGACGAGGGCTGAGCCTGCGCGATCGAGCACGCCGCCAACATCCGGCCGGCCGTCGGTGAGGGCGAAGTCCCCACCGTGTTCGGTCTCGGTGTGCGGCGGTCGGCCCGGAGCCGCCGCACACTCGAGAACAGACCGGTTGTGAGGGACGGTGTGGCTACACGAGGCTGCGTTCGGCCGCGATGGCGGCGGCCGCGCGGCGGCCCATCCGGATCGCGCCGTCCACGTGCTGGAAGCCGTGCCCTGCCAGGTCCGAGCAGCAGAAGTGGATCGGGCCGACCGGGTCGCGGTGGTCGCGGCCGTAGCGGGTCATGCCGCCCAGGTCGAAGCTGACGCCGTAGGCGCCGCGGGTCCATTCCTCCGCGCCCCAGTCGGATTCGTAGTAGACGACCGGGTCGGCGGCCTCGGGGCCGAGGTAGCGGACCAAGCAGTCGAGCACGGCCTGCTTGCGCTCGGCGGGGCTCATCTCGAACACGGCGTCGGCCTGCTCGTGGGCGATGAAGCCGACCATCGCGCCGTTGGTGGCGTCGTGGTTGGTGTTGTCGTAGACCTCCGACACGATGTCGGTATCACTGAAACCGGTGCCGGACAGGCCTTTCGCGCGCCAGAACGGGGTCGGGTACACCGCGTGCACCTTCACCACGAAACCGAACGACATGTGCTGGTACATCTGCTGGCGACGACGCGGCATGGGCGGATCGAAGCTGATGGCGGAGTACAGGTTCGGTGGCACCGCCAGCACCACGCGGTCGGCGCGCACCTCCAGATCGCTGTCGGCGAAGACGCTGACGCCGGTCTCGGACCATTGCACCTTCCGCACCGGCGAATTCAGGTGCACATCGTCGCCGATGGTGGCGGCCAGGCGTTGCGAAACCTGTTGCATGCCACCGATGACCCGCTTGTCCAGCATGAAGGTGTCGGTGGCCAGCGCGGTGTAGGACCCCTGCGCGGCGGCCATGTGCAGTGCCTGCAGTGTCGAGAAGGTGTGTGCGGGCTTGGTCAGCATGGCTCCGGAGACGAAGAACGCCACCGTCTCGCGGGCGTAGTCGTTGTCGGACTGCCGTTCCAGCCACAGGCTGAACGGGATCGAATCCAGTTCGGCCGCAAGCGGATGCGCCCACGGCTGCTCCGCGCCGACCTCGGCGGCCAGCCCGTCGAGCAGCCGAATGAGGCGGTCGATCTCGGCGGCGGTGTCGGCGGGCGCGGGGAAGACGTCGCCGGTGAACTGCTGGCGGGTGCCGTCGGCGGCGAGGTAGACCGATTCGCCGTCGCGGTAGCGGGAGAAGGTCTTCAGGCCGAGTTCCTCGACCAGCTCGAGGGCGGCGGTGTGATGCGGGGACAGCCACTGGCCGCCGATCTCGATCATCGCGTTCTCGATGTCGCCGGTCCAGGTGCGTCCGCCGACTCGATCACGAGCTTCCAGCACGGCTACGGTCAGACCGGCCTTGTGTAGTTCGGTGGCGGCGGTCAGGCCGGACGGCCCGGCGCCGACGATCACGACGTCGCGAGTGATGACAGGCACGAGAACTCCTTGCTGAACATCGAGTTTTCCTGAAGATAACCCGAGGGTTGCTGTTTCTAGTATGTGGGTGCGCTGACGGCCCCGCTCGCTCCACTGCGGCGACTCGGCCGGCCCCTCAATCGCCATTCCGGCGTGCCGGCCGAGTTGTCACCGGGCGGGCAGGGGCTCGTTCTGGGTGATGCAGTGGATGCCGCCCCCGCGCGCGAAGATCTCCCGCGCGTCGACCGTCACGATGACGCGGCCGGGATAGACATCGGCCAGCACGGCCGCGGCCTCGGCGTCGGTGCGGTCGTCGAATCCGCACAGGATGACCGCGCCGTTGCACACGTAGTGGTTGATGTAGCTGTAGTCGACGAAGCCCTCCTCGTCCCGCAGCGTTCGCGGGGCGGGCACCGGCACCACCTCGAAAGGCTTTCCGGCCGAATCGGTTTCGGCGGCCATCTGTGTCATGAGCTGCCGGCTGAGCGCATGGTCGGGATGCTCGGGATCACGCTGATCGTGCACCAGCACCACACCGGGTGCGGGCAGCGCGGCGACGATATCGGCATGCCCGCGGGTGCCGAATCGTTGCGAGTCCCGCCACAGCCCGCGCGGCAGCCAGATCACCGTGTCGACGCCGATCGTGCGGCGCAACTCGGCCTCGACCTCCGCCTTGGTCAGGCCCGGATTGCGGTAGGGGTCCAGGTGCACGGTCTCGGTGACGAGGACCGTCCCGGAGCCGTCGACCTGGATGCCGCCGCCCTCGTTGACCAGCGCCGAATCCACCACCGGCGTCCCGGCCGCCGCCGCGACCGCCCGGCCGATCTTCGCATCGTGTTCCCACCTGGCCCACTCCTGTTGGCCCCAGCCGTTGAACACCCAGTCCACCGCCGCGACCGACCCGTCCGCGGCGTGCACGAAGGTCGGCCCGATATCGCGCATCCAGGCATCGTCCAGGGGCGCTTCGACGATCTCGATGGCACTCGACAGGCAGGTCCGGGCCGCCGCCGCATCGGCCGGGTCCACGATCATGGTGACCGGTTCGAACTCGGCAACCGCGTGGGCCACCGCTGTCCACGCTATGCGGGCCTCGGTCACCGCCTGCGGGGTCGCGGTGATCTCCGACCCGGCGGGCGGGAACGCCATCCAGGTGCGCCGATGCGGTGCGTGCTCGGCGGGCATGTGCCAGGTCATCAGGGCCGCCCGAAGGGGTGCTGGTGATCCACCGGCGCGGTCAGGCGGGCGTAGGTGTCGGGCCGGCGGGTGTGCAGGAACGGGAACAGGGTCAGCCAGTCGCGGCGCTGATCCAGATCCAGATCGGCGACCAGCACCGCCGCCTCGTCGCGCGGGGCCTGTACCAGGATCCGGCCGTAGGGGTCGGAAATGAAGGACGAACCGTAGAAGGTGATCTCGCCCTCGTCGCCGAAACGGTTGGGCACCACCATGAATGTGCCGCTGGTGATGCCGTTGCCGACGATCACGTGCTGCCACAGCGGCTGGGTGTCGAAGGCCGGGAAGGACGGTTCGGAGCCGATGGCGGTCGGGTAGACGATCACCTCCGCTCCGGCCAGCGAGTACAGCCGCGCCACTTCGGGGAACCACTCGTCCCAGCAGGTCGGCATGCCGATGCGGACTTCACCGAGATCCGGATGCGTGTGCGGGCGGTAGGACTCCTCGGTCGCGGGGCCCGCGCGGAAGTAGGTGTCCTCGTAGTAGCCGGCGCTGATCGGAATGTGCAGCTTGCGGGTGCGACCGACGAGTTCGCCGCTGGGGGACACCAGGATCGCGGTATTGAAGCCCAGCCCGTCGCCCTGATCGGCGCGCTCGTACAGTGAGGCGTGCACGAACACGCCGTGCTCGAGGGCCGCCTTCGCCGCGAAGGTGACGGTGGGCCCGGTCGTCAGATCCTCGGCCTCGGCGCACGGGTTGTCGCCGCCGCGCACGAACGCCGGGTATTTGCTCAGCGTCAGTTCCGGCAGGAACACGGCCTTGGCTCCGAGCTCGGCCGCCCGGGCGATGCCCGCGCTCAGCTCGGCGTGCAGCGCATCGGCGTCGGCCTGCCAGCGGTGCTGTACCAGGGCCACCCGCAGCGGCGGGCGGACCGGCTCGCCGACCCGGGCGTGAGAGCGGGGCGGTTCGAAACAGGTGACGACGTGCATGATTCCTCCTGTAGTGGGAATAGGATTGCGGCGCAGTGGGATTCGCTAGACGGTGGGCGCCTGCACGGCGAGCATCGGATCGCCCGACACCGCGCGCGGCAAGGTCCGGCTCCGGAAGTAGGCCGGATCCCGCCAGCGCTGCACCAGCATCAGCGCCGCGCCCAGCACCAGAATCCCGAACCCCAGATAGAACACCAGCCCGATGCCGAAGATCTCGGCGCCGCTACCGGTTGCCGGGTCGAGGCTCTCCCGCACCGAGATGGCGAAGATGATCAGCAGCATGGTCCCGCCGAGCAGCGGGAACAGCAGCTTGAACAGGAAATCGCGGCCCGAGGCGAACCACCGCTTGCGGAAGTACCAGACACACGCGAACGCGGTCAGTCCGTAGTACCAGCAGATCATGATGCCCAGCGCGGCGATCGTGTCCTGCAGGACGTGCTGCGACAGCAGCGCGGTCAGCGCGTAGAAACCGCCCGCCACCACCGCGGCGACCGCGGTGGTGAACCGCGGCACCTGATAGCGCGGGTGCACCGAGGCGAACCGGCTGGGCAGCGCCCGGTAGGTGCCCATGGCGAGCATGGCGCGCGCCGCGGGCAGGAAGGTGGCCTGCAGGCTGGCGATGGTGGAGACCAGCACCGCGAGGTACAGCAGAATCTCGCCGTTGCCGCCGAGCACCGGTTGGGCCAGCGCGCCGAACACATTGTCCGAGGTCTGCGGATTGCCCAGTCCGATACCGGTTTCGCCGACTCCGGCGTACCACATGAGCGACACCGCCAGCAGCAGATACGTGCCGAGCACGGTCAGGATCGACAGCACTCCGGCCCGCCCGGGGGTGCGCTGCGGATCCTTGCACTCCTCGCCGAGGGTGAGCGCGGTATCCCAGCCCCAGTACAGGAACACCGACCCGATCAAGCCCATGGCGAACGCGCCCAGGGTGAGTCCGGTGAACGGATCGAACCAGTCGATATCGAAGCTCAGTCCGGACGGCGCGTCCTCGGCCAGTGCCTTCCACAGCGCCATACCGGCGAACACCAGCAGCACCGTCAGCTGAAAGCCGACCAGCACATACTGCAGGCGCTCACTCGAGGTGATGCCGCGGCCGGCCGCCCACCCGGCCGCCGCCAGGAACGCCAGCGTGGTCACGATATTGATCGGCTTGTTGTCACCGAGGGTCGCGATGGTCTCCGACCCCACCAGCTTGCCCGCGAACAGGTACAGGAACTCCGCGCCGACCGCCGCGATGTTGGCCAACACGATCACCACGGCGATCACCGAACCCCACCCGGCCATCCAGCCGACGTAGGGGCCCAGCGATCGTGCCGACCAGGTGAACGAGGCTCCGCAGTCCGGAGTTTCGGCATTGAATTCGCGATAGGCGTACGCCGCCAGGAACATCGGAATGAATCCGGCGATCAGCAGCGCCGGCATCTTGAGGCCGACGGCGGCGACGATCAAACCCAGACTGGCCGTCGTCGTGTACGCGGGCGCGATGGACGCGATACTGAGCACGGCCCCGGCCAGTACGCCGACCTTGTTGGTGGCCAATCCTTTGCCGCCGGAGGCGGAGGATTCGATCCCCGGAGAATTCTGGATGAGCATGAGAGCTCCTCTTGCGAGGGTCTGGCGGCGGTGGGGGCGATCAGCGCGCTCCCACCGGCGCCGCGCCGCGGTGGAGACACCGGCCGGGAACGGCCGGTTCGGCACGAGATCCGGCGCAGGGGCCGGGGTGCCGGGAGGTGACGTCAGCGAGTGAGCGCGACGTATTTGGTGTCGAGGTATTCGTGGATCCCCTCGGATCCGCCCTCGCTGCCCAGGCCGGACTGTTTGACTCCGCCGAAGGGAGCGGCCGGGTCGGAGACGACGCCGCGATTGATGCCGACCATGCCGGCTTCCAGGGCGTCGCTCACGCGCAGAGCGCGATCGAGGTCTTTCGTGAAAATATAAGCCGCCAAACCGAATTCGGTGTCATTGGCGGCGGCCACCACGTCGGCTTCGGTGTCGAAACCGTAGATCGCGGCGACCGGGCCGAAGATTTCTTCCCGGTGCATCCGCGCGGTGCGCGCCACATTGTCGAGCACGGTGGGCTCGAAGAAGCAGCCCGGACCGTCGAGCGGTTTGCCGCCGGTGCGCAGCACAGCGCCGGAGGCGATCGCGTCGTCCACCAGTGCGGTCACGGTGGTGCGCTGCCGCTCGTTGATCAGCGGTCCGAGATCGACGTTGGGCTGGTAGCCGGGGCCGACGCGCAGCGCGGCCAGCCGCTCGGCGAAGCGGGAGGCGAACTGCTCGCGCAGCGAATCGTGCACGTAGAGACGGTTCGCCGCCGTGCACGCCTGACCGCCGTTGCGCATCTTCGCGGCCATCGCGCCATCGAGGGCCTGGTCCAGATCGGCGTCCTCGAACACGATGAACGGCGCATTGCCGCCCAGTTCCATGGACGTGCGCAGCACATTGCCGGCGGCCTGCCGCAGCAGCAGCGTGCCCACGCGGGTGGACCCGGTGAAGGTCAGCTTCCGCAACCGCGGATCCGCCAGCAGCGGCGCGGTGACGGCGGCGGCATCGCTGCCCGGCAGTACCGACAGCACGCCCGCGGGCAGACCGGCCTCGGCGAAGATCGCGGCCAGCGCCAGCATGGTGAGCGGGGTGTCCTCGGCGGGCTTGGCGATCACGGTGCACCCGGCCGCCAGGGCGGGGCCGATCTTGCGGGTGCCCATGGCCAGCGGGAAGTTCCACGGTGTGATGGCCAGCACCGGGCCGACCGGCTGCCGGGTGACCAGAATGCGGCCGGTGCCCGCGGGCGCGGTGGTGTAGCGGCCGCCGATCCGGACCGCCTCCTCGCTGAACCAGCGCAGGAACTCCGCGCCGTAGGCCACCTCGCCGCGCGACTCGGCGATGGTCTTGCCCATCTCCAGGGTCATCAGCAGCGCGATCTCCTCGGTGCGATCCACCAGCAGTTCCCAGGCCCGCCGCAGGATCGCGGAGCGCTCGCGGGGAGCCGTTGCGGCCCACTCGGATTGCATCCGGCAGGCCGAGTCGAGGGCCCGCAGGGCGTCCTCGCGGCCGGCGTCGGCGACCTCGGTGAGCAGGTCACCGGTGGCCGGATCGGTCACGGTGAAGGTGCCGCCGCCGGACGCGGGGGCCGCGACTCCGTCGATCCAGACACCGGTGGGAACGAGGGCGCGAACGAAGTCGAACTCGGACAACAGATTTCCTCACCAGTCGATTACGCGGACAGATCACCGATGGCGGTGCACAACACATCCAGGGCGTCGTTCAGCAGGTCCTCGCCGATCACCAGCGGCGGCAGCAGCCGGATCACATTGCCGAAGGTGCCGCAGGTCAAGGTGAGCACACCCTGCTCCAGGCAGCGGGCGGCGATGGCGGCGGTCAGGGCGGCATCGGGTTCGGTGCCGCCGGGGCGGACGAACTCCAGCGCCAGCATCGCGCCCCGGCCGCGCACCTCGCCGATCGCCGGAACCTGCTGCGCGAGTGCGCGCAAGCGGGTCGAGGCGATCTCGCCGATGCGGCGGGCACGGGCAGTGAGATCGTGCTCGCGGATGGCGTCGATGGCGGCCAGCGCGGCGGCGCAGGCGACCGGATTGCCGCCGTAGGTGCCGCCCAGGCCGCCCGGGTGTACCGCGTCCATGAGATCGGCGCGGCCGGTGATCGCCGAGAGCGGCATACCGCCCGCGATGCCCTTGGCCATGGTGATGATGTCGGGCACCACGCCCTCGTGCGCGCAGGCGAACCAGTCGCCGGTGCGGGCGAAACCGGTCTGCACCTCGTCGGCGATGAACACCACGCCGTTGGCACGGGCCCAATCGGCCAGCGCCGGAAGGAATCCCGGTGCGGGCACGATGAATCCGCCCTCGCCCTGGATCGGCTCGATGATGATGGCCGCCACCGAGGTCGCGCCGATCTGCTTCTCGATCCGGGTGATCGCCTCCCGCGCCGCCGCCGCGCCGTCCTGGCCGCCGTCGCGGAACGGATACGACATCGGCATCCGGTAGACCTCGGGCGCGAACGGGCCGAAATTCTGCTTGTACGGCATGGATTTCGCGGTCAGCGCCATGGTCAGGTTGGTGCGGCCGTGATAGGCGTGATCGAAGGCGACCACCGCGGGGCGGCCGGTGGCCAGACGCGCCACCTTGATGGCGTTCTCCACCGCTTCCGCGCCGGAATTGAACAGCACGCTGCGCTTCTCGTGATCGCCCGGAGTCAGCGCGGCCAGCTGCTCGGCCACCTCGATGTAGCCCTCGTACGGGGCCACCATGAAACAGGTGTGGGTGAACCGCTCGGCCTGATCCTTGATCGCCGCAACGACTTTCGGATGCGACGCCCCGACATTGGTGACCGCGATGCCCGCGGCCAGATCGATGAGCGCATTGCCGTCCACATCGACGATGACGCCACCATCGGCGTCGGCGGTGTACACCGGAGCGGTGGAACCGACGCCCGCGGCGACGGCGCCCTTGCGGCGCGCCGCCAGTTCCTGCGAGCGCGGGCCGGGCAGGGCGGTCCGGAGCACCCGCTGCTGCGGAATCCGGTAGCTGATCTCTGTCATGAAAGTCTTTCTGCGGAAGGGAATTCGGGGGCCGGTGCGGCCGGAATCAGTCGTGTGCGCTCATGACGTGCTTGATGCGCGTGTAGTCCTCGACGCCGTAGGCGGACAGATCCTTGCCGTGGCCGGAGCGCTTGAAACCGCCGTGCGGCATCTCGGCGACGAGCGGAATATGGCAGTTCACCCACACCGCGCCGAAGTCCAGCGCGGCCGAAACCCGCTGCACCACACCGTGGTCGCGGCTCCACACGCTCGAGGCCAGGCCGTAGACCACGTCATTGGCCAGGCGGACGGCCTCGGACTCGTCGGCGAAGGTCTGCACGGTGATCACCGGGGCGAAGATCTCCTCCTGCACGATCGGATCGTCCTGGCGCACACCGGTCACCACGGTCGGCGCGAAGAAGAAGCCGCGCTCGCCGATCCGCACACCGCCGGTGGCGATGGTGGCGTGCGCGGGCAGCGCCGCGATCTTGCCGGTGACCGACTCGAAGTGGCGGATGTTGTTGAGCGGGCCGTAGGCGGCATCCGGATTGTCGGGCAGGCCCGGCTGCACCGTGCGCGCCTTCTCGACCAGGGCCTGCACGAAGGCGTCGTGCACGGACTCGTGCACCAGCACGCGGGTGGCGGCCGTGCAGTCCTGACCGGCGTTGAAGTAGGCGGCATCACCGATGCGATCGGCGGCGAGCGCCAGATCCGCGTCGTCGAACACCAGGACCGGTGCATTGCCGCCCAATTCGAGATGCGCCCGCTTCACCTGATGGGCGGCGGCGGTGGCCACCGCGATGCCCGCGCGCACCGAACCGGTGATGGCCACCATGTCCAGGGCCGGATGCGCGACCAGCGCGGCCCCGGTGCCCGCGGTGCCGAGCACCACGTTCAGGACGCCGGCGGGCAGGATGTCGCGGGTCAGTTCGGCCAGCACCAGGGTGCTGCGGGGCGTGGTGTCACTGGGCTTGAGGACGACCGTATTGCCGGTCGCCAGCGCCGGGCCGATCTTCCAGATGGCCATCATGAGCGGGTAGTTCCACGGCGTCACCTGGCCGATCACGCCGACCGGCTCGCGGCGCACATAGGAGGTGAAGCCCTCCATGTACTCACCGGCCGACTTGCCCTCGAGCAGTCGCGCCGCCCCGGCGAAGAAGCGCAGGTGATCCGCGCCCGCGGCGACCTCCTCGGAGGCGATCAGATGCTTGGGCTGGCCGGTATCGAGGGACTGCGCCTCGACCAGGGCCTGCGCATTGGCTTCGATGGCGTCGGCCAGTTTCAGCAGGGCGGCCTGACGGCGGCGCGGAGTGGCGGTCTTCCAGGCCGGGAAGGCGCGGGCGGCGGCGGTCACCGCGGCATCCACATCGGCGGGCCCGGAGATCGGGCTGCGGCCGGTCACGGACTCGTCCACCGGGCTGATCAGCTCGAACGACTCCGCTGCGGTGGCGGCCGTAAACTGGCCGTCGATGTAGTTGCGAAGTATCTCCGTGGTCATGTCTGCCCGTTCTCGTGCGATGTGGGAGTGCTGCTCGATTGCCACCGAGTGTGCTGCGCGACACACCCCTGCGTCACCTGCCGGATCGGCGTGACTCGAGAGTGGGGTTTCACCATTGTGTCCAGTTGCTGTGGGAGAGCTATGAGTGTGGGAATTCCGGTCCGATGGATCCTGTCGCAGCCCGAGCTGGGATTGGTGCTCAAAGGCGGCGGTGCCGGACTGGGCCGGGAGATCGCGCTCGCGCTCACCTCCGAACTCACCGAACCGCAGCACTGGCTCTCCGGCGGGGAACTGGTGCTCACCACCGGCATGGGTTTGCCGCTCAGTCGCCCTGATCGACTGCGCTACCTGCGTGATCTCGACTCGGTGGGGGTGGTCGGCGTCGGATTCGGGGTCGGGCTCTCGCACCCGGCCGTGCCCGAGGACCTGGTCGAGGCCGCCGATGAGCTCGGGCTGCCGCTGTTCGAGGTGCCGCTTCCGACGCCGTTCGGCGCGATCACCAAGAAGGTCATGCAGCGGCTCGCCGAACAGGAGTACGAGAAGGTGCTGCGGGCCTCACGCAGCCAGCCGCGCATGACCCGCGCCGCGATCCAGGGCGTGCCCGCCGTCATCAAGGAATTGTCGGCGGCGCTGTCGGCGACCGCGATCGTCGTCGGAGCCGATGGCGTGGTGACCGACGCGCATCCGGGGCCGGCGCCCGCCGAGATCATCGACAAGATCACCGAATTTCTCGGGACCCGCGGCGACGGCGCGGCCAGCGGAGTGATCCACACGGCCCCGGACGTGTTCATCGCCGTGCAGGCCATCGCGGCCGGGCCCGCCGCGCACGGGCATCTCGCCGTCGTGACCACGACCGCGCTGAGCCCTGTCGACCAGGTGCTGCTCGGGCACGCCAGCTCACTGCTCGCCCTGGACTTCGAGAAACCCGCGCGACTGCGCATCGCGCAGAACCGCTTGAACACTCAGGCCATCGCCATGCTGCTCGAGGAACCGACCACGCTCGACACCGTGTGGGGGCATCTGACTCCGGCCGCCGACCGGGCCGGGCGCGTGCGGGCGCTGGTGCTGCGCTGTCCCTCGGCGGACACCGCCGACCAGGTCGTCGAGGCCGTCGACACGCGGCTGGCGGCGCTGAGCAGGCAGCTGTTCGCCCACCTTGCCGACGATCGGGCCGCCGTCCTGCTGGCCGGAACCGATACCGAGGAATCGGCGGAGCAGCTGCTGGGGTCCTTGCCCGCGAGCGTGCGCGCCACCGTGCGTGCCGGGATCAGCGCGCCACATCCCCTGCGCCGCTTCGCCTCCGCCATCGAACACGCGGAGCTGTCCGCGTCCGCGGCGCCGCCCGGGGCGAGCCCGCAGGAGCTCTCCGCGCTGGCCGGGCACTCCCTGCTGACCTTCCCGGAGGCGCGGCGGGTGCTCGGCGCGGTATCGGAGGCCATGCTCGCGCCGCTCGTCGGCTACGACGAGCGGCACGACACCAACCTGGTGGACTCGCTGCGCGCCTACCTCGAGGCGCACGGGCAATGGGAAGCCGCCGCCAACGCCCTCGGTGTGCACCGGCATACGCTGCGCAGCCGGATCGTCAAGGTCGAATCCGTGCTCGGCTGCCGGCTCGATACCGCACGGGTGCGCGCCGAGCTGCTGCTGGCCGTTATCGCCCGGCGCTGACCTTGGCCGCCTCCGCCAACCCGGCGTTGAGCACGCACAGGCGGGCGATATCGACGCCGCCGGAGCGGCGCAGACCACCGGCCAGTTCCCGCAGCCTGGCGGCGGAATCGGTGTCACCCCAGGCCGTCACGAGATCGCGGGCCGAGGCGGTGGGGCCGGCCCCGGCGAGGACCGCGACCGTGAGCGCGTGCCACCGCGACTGCAATTCGTCGACCAGCACGGCGGCAGCCAGGGTCTCCCAGCGGTCCGAGGCGGGCTTCGCGTCGAAAGCCGTTGCCAGCCAGTCCAAACCGATGAGATCGCCCAGCTCCCGGTAGGTCTGCGCAACCAGCGGCACCGGAAGCTGTGCGCGCCGGGCGATGTCGCTCAGCGGCAGCGCCTGCGCCAGCAGACGCAGGTTCGCCAGGTCGCGTCCGGTATGCCCGCAGGGTCGCGGCAGCACCGTGATCAATTCCGCGACCAGCGGTGCGTGGCGGTCGATCTCCTCGGACCAGGAGCCGGAGCCGGGCTGGGTCAGCAACCAGGCGGTGGCCTGTTCGACGGCCGCCTGGATACCGTTGAGGATGCTCATGCGCACCCGCGGCGAGACGCCGGGCAGGGCGAGGACGTCGCGCCACCAGCGGTCGATATCGAGCACGGTGTGCACAACGGTGCAGGCCAGCACGATGTGCGCGGTGCCCGCGCCGAGGCGCTCCTCCAGGCGGTGGATCATGCCGGGGCCGACCCGGTTGATCACCTGGTTCGCGACCGCCACGGCCACGATCTCCCGGGCCACCGGGTGCTTGCGCAGCACGTCCTCACCCAGCCGGGCGCGCGCCGAATCGGGGAAGTAGCCGAACACGGTCCCGGCCACCACCGGATCGTCGAGGATTCCGGCGGCGAGGAGTTCATCGCGGACCAGGTTCTTGGCCATGGCCAGCAGTACCGCGATCTCCGGGCGCACCAGGCCGGTTCCCGCGCGCCGGCGGGCGGTGAGCTCCGCCGGGGTGGGCAGGAATTCGGCGGCGCGGTCGAGACCGGTGGCCTGCTCCAGGTTCTCGATCAAACGGCCGTGCCGATCGATCAGGAAGGGGGCGTGCGCCTCGGCCAGGCTGATGGCCAGCGCCTGCCGATCGCAGTCGGCGAGCACGGCGGCGACCACCGCGCCGGCATTGTCGGCCAGCAGCCGATCGCGTTCGGCCGGGGTCAGCGAACCCGCGGTCACCGCGGCCGCGAGCGCGATCTTGAGATTCACCTCGCGATCCGAAATCGCCACGCCCGCCGCATTATCGATGAAATCGGCATTGACCCGGCCGCCCGCCACCGCGAACTCGATGCGGGCCCGCTGGGTGAGACCCAGATTGCCGCCCTCGCCGACCACCCGGCAGCGCAGCCGCGCCGCCGGAATCCGCACCTCGTCATTGGCCGGGTCGGCGACCGCGGTGTCCGGCTCGTCGCCGCCGCGCACATAGGTGCCGATGCCGCCGTTGAACAGCAGGTCCACCTCGGCGCTCAGAATCGCCCGGATCATCTCGGGTGCGGGCAGTTCCGTCGCGGTGACGCCCAGCCGATCACGCACCGCGGGGGAGAGCGGGATGGTTTTGGCGGTGCGCGGCCAGACGCCGCCGCCCTCCGAGATCAGGGCGCGGTCGTAGTCGGCCCAGCTGCTGCGCTCGAGACCGGCCAGGCGGCGGCGCTCGGCGTGCGACAGCAGCGGATCCGGGTCCGGGTCGAGGAAGATGTGGCGGTGGTCGAAGGCTGCCACCAGCAGAATCCGATCGGTTTCGAGCATGCCGTTGCCGAAGACGTCACCCGACATATCGCCGATGCCCGCCACCGTGAACGGCTGCGCGTCGGCGTCGATGCCCAGCTCGGCCAGATGCTGCCGGATCGAGCACCACACGCCACGCGCGGTAATGCCCAGCGCCTTGTGGTCGTAGCCGCTGGAACCGCCCGAGGCGAACGCGTCGCCGAGCCAGAAACCCCGCGATACCGCAATGCCATTGGCCAGATCGGAGAAGCGCGCGGTGCCCTTGTCCGCCGCGACCACCAGATACGGATCGTGGTCGTCGTACACCACGCAGTGCGGGGGCGGGATCGTCACGCCGTCGACAATATTGTCGGTGACATCGAGCAGGCCGCCGATGAACGCCGAGTACGCCGATTCGACGGTGGCGGGATCGCTTCCGCGCCGGGCCACGAACACGCCCTTCGCGCCGGTCGGCACGATGACCGCGTTCTTGACCGTCTGGGTCTTCATCAGCCCGAGCACCTCGGTGCGGAAATCGTCCCCGCGATCCGACCAGCGCAAGCCGCCGCGGGCGATCGCGCCGCCTCGCACGTGGCTGCCCTCCACATCGGCGGCGTGCACGAAGATCTCGCGATAGGGCGTGACCGGGGCCGAGATCGAGAGCCGGGCCGGATCGACCTTGAACGCGGCCACCACGCGACCCGGCAGGTACCAGTTGGTGCGCAGCACCGCGGTGCAGAAGGTGTACAGGCCGCGCAGCAGCTGATCCTCCGGCAGCGTGGCCGCGGCCTCCAGCCGTCGCTGCACCGCCGCATCGGCGGCGGCTACCGACCCGGCCCGCCCGGCAGTGCGCGCCGGATCGAACCTGGCGTGGAACAACTCCACGAACGCGCGCACGAATTCGGCATGGGCGGAAAGGATCTCGGTGACCGTGACCTCGCTCAGGCGCAGGCCCACCTGCCGTAGATAGCGGCACGAGGCACGCACCAGGACCACATCCTGCCACGCCAGCTCGGCCGTGCCGATCAACCCGATCAACCCGTCGACCTCCACGGCGGTGTCCACGGCCGCCAGGAATGCGTCCGCGATCAGCTCGGCGGTTCGCTCGTGCAGCGGAAAAGCGGTGGGGCGGAAGGTGAACCGATGCACGGCGCGCAGCTCATCGCCGCTCGCCTCATGGGTGATCACCTGCAATCCCAGCGCCGAGAAGACCTCGATCAGCGTGGTGAGATGCGGCGGCGTGCCATGCCAGACCAATCGCGCCGACGGCAGCTCACCTGCGATCCGCTCGAATTCCAGCCGGGGGACAGCATCGATCCGCTGTTCGTCCAGCGTGCCGGTGCCTGCTCCGCGATGCATCCGTTCAACTCCCTGTGCGCGATGGGTCCGTCCGCAGTCAATCTGCCGCATGGGAGACCCACGACACAGTGGACGAACCGGCACGCTCACCCCACCCCGATCCGCCGCCCTGTCCATTGCCGGCCGACCCCACTCGCCTGATGGGGAAGCGTCCATGCCACCCCGGACTGCACCCGGAGACGGAGCGGAACACGCATCCAGTGGCGACCGCGAGATGCAAGAAATCCGGCGACGTGGTCGGCGTACCGCCGGACGCTCGCAGCGCGTCGTTCACCGAGTCGTGCGCCTGAGTGATCGCCGGGACCGCCTGATCGCGACATGCGAGCAGGCCGGCTGCCGCTGGAGCAGGAGGAACCGCACCGCCTCTACTCCAGCGGCCCGATCATTTGCACACAACGCGCCTGAGCGCTTCACCTGATCGGGTCCTTCGGCAGCACAGCGGATTATCATGGGGGTTTCGGGGGGGGCGTGAATCGCAGGTGACCCACATGGTCGAGGACGACCCCCTCAGAACACACCGGGATATGGATATGGCGGCTCCACCAGTCGCGGAGCTGAGTTCGGTGGGGTTCGAGGATGCCGAGGAGATCGGGCGGGGCGGGTTCGGCGTGGTCTGCCGCTGCACCCAGCGCGACTTGGATCGCGTCGTCGCGGTGAAGGTGCTCACCACCGCTGAGCCGGACGAGGAAAGCAGAGCGCGATTTCTGCGGGAGCAACGCGCGATGGGGCGACTGACCGGCCACCCGAACATCGTCGGGGTTTTGCAGATCGGCGAGATCTCTTCTGGGAGACCATATTTGGTGATGCAGTGCCACGAGCGCGGATCCCTCGAGGACCGGATCCGCAGGGACGGTCCGCTTTCTGTGGACGAGGTGCTGCGGCTCGGGATCAAGGTGGCCGGGGCGCTCGAGACGGCGCACCGGCTCGGCATCGTGCATCGTGACGTCAAACCGGCGAATATCCTGTTCACCGAATACGGGGAGCCGGCGTTGTGCGATTTCGGCGTCGCCCGTATCGCCGGCGGATTCGAGACCACGGCTGGAACGGTGATGGCGTCGCCGGCTTTTGCTGCTCCCGAGGTTCTCGACGGCCATCCGCCCGGCCCAGCGTCGGACGTGTACGGGCTGGGAAGCACGTTGTTCTGTGCGCTCACCGGACATGCCGCTTTCGAACGCCGGAGTGGGGAACAGGTCGTTGCGCAGTTTCTCCGGATCACCACCGATCCGGTGCCGGATCTGCGCACGGGCGGGATCCCCGACGATGTGTGCGCGGCAATCGAGACCGCGATGCACCGCGATCCGTCGCAGCGCCCCTCCGCCATCGCCGTCGGTAAGCAGCTGCAACGCATCCAGCGCGACCATGGCTACTCCGTCGATGAGATGACCATCCGCGGTGAACCCGACAACGTGCAGGAAGCGCAGGTACCGGCGCGGGGACAGTGCCGTCGCAGCGGGGATACGGGTGCGCTTCGGTTGGAACTGACAAGCTTCGTCGGTCGGAAGGCACAACTGTCCGAGGTGAAGAAGGCGCTGTCGGAATCGCGTCTGGTGACGCTGACGGGCATCGGTGGGGTCGGCAAGACGCGGCTCGCGGCGCGGGCGGCGAGCAAGTTGCGCCGCAGTTACGCAGACGGGGTGAGATTGGTCGAGTTCGGCGACATCGACGACCCGAAGTTGGTGGACGACATTGTGGCTACTTCCGTCGGCGTGCGGAACCTGGCCGGCAGCCCGACGAGGGAGGTGCTGGTCGAGTTTCTGTCGACACGCAAACTTTTGCTGGTGCTCGACAACTGCGAGCACCTGGTGGAGGCGGTCGCGGTCCTCGCGGAGTCGCTACTGCGTGCCTGCGTGGACCTGTCGATCTTGGCCACCAGCCGCGAGGTCCTCGGAATCGGCGGCGAATCCGTGTTGCCGGTGACGCCACTGGGTTTTCCGGATCCGTCCAGCGTGCCCACACTGGGGGAAGCGTCCCGATACGATGCGGTGGAATTGTTCGTCGAACGAGCGGCGGCGGTGGTACCCGGGTTCGAGCTGACTCGAGACAACCGGCTTGCCGTAGCCCGGATTTGTGCCCGGCTGGACGGGTTGCCATTGGCGATCGAGCTGGCCACGGCCCGGCTGCGCGTGCTGTCCGCCGATCAGATCCTCCGACGGCTCGACGACCGGTACACCCTGCTCACAGCGGGCAATCGGGATGTCCCGACGCGCCAGCAGACTCTGTGGTGGTGCATCGGCTGGAGTTACGACCTGTGCACACCACGCGAACAGCAGCTGTGGTCGCGACTGTCGATCTTTGCTCACAGCTTCGACCTCGACGCAGCCGAACAGGTGTGCGGCACCGCCACACCCGACCCCGACCTGCTCGATGCATTGTTCGCGTTGGTGGACAAGTCGATCCTGATCCGGGAGGAATCCCGTGGCGCGGTCAGGTTTCGGATGCTCGACACAGTGCAGAACTACGGCAGGAGAAAGCTCGAGGAGTCAGGTGAGGACCGGGAGATCGGTCGCCGGCATCGGGATTGGTACGAGCGGTTGGCGTTCGACGCGGAGGCCGAGTGGATCAGTCCCCGCCAACTCGAGTGGGATTCTCGCCTCAAGCAGGAACTGCCGAATCTGCGCAGGGCAATGGAGTTCGACGAGGCCGGTGCCGGCGGCATGAGGATCGCGGCAGCTCTGTTCTCGTTCTGGTACATGGGTGGCCGAATCACCGAGGGCCGCAGCTGGCTCGACCGAACTCTGGCCCGCTCGGCCGTTGGACAAGGTCGAGATCGCGCCAAGGCGCTCTACTCGGCCGCGATGCTTGCCGCGGCTCAGGCGGACCTGGCGGCGGCGACAGCGCGGGTGGCAGAACTCAGGGGGCTGGCCGGGCAGATGGCCGGCCCGGAGATCGCCACGTGGGTGGCAGTTGCCGACGGTTACACCGCGCTTGTCAGCGACGATCTCGGCCATGCAGTCGCCCGCCTGGAGCAGGCCGCAGAACTGGTCACAGGCTGTAGTGATCCCGTATTGCGAATGGACTCTTCCCTATTGCTGGGGTGGGCATACCAACTCGGTGGGGATCTCCGGCGCGCGGTCGCCTGTCACGAGCAGACGCTGGCATTCGCGGACTCTCGCGGAGGAGAGACGTCCTTTCGCTCCTGGCTGTTGTGGGCAATGGGCACGGCCGTCTGGAGGCAGGGTGCGCTCGACCGAGCCACGGACCTGTTGCAGGAGAGCCTTCGTCATGCTCGCTCGGTAGATGATCCACTCATCGCTGCGACCAGTCTGGAAGCTCTCGCATGGATCGCTTCGGATCGCGACGATGTCCGCCGCGCCGCTGTGTTGATGGGTGCTGCCGAAGCACTGGGCCGGGCCGCAGGTAGCTCCTCGATCCTGTTCCCCAACCTGGCCACCTATCACCGGGCATGCGAGCGCTGCGCACAGGAGACTCTCGGAACACGAGAATTCGAAAAAGCCCGGGAGGAGGGTGGTGCGATGAGTTTCGCCGTGGCCGCTGCCTTCGGCCTCGGAGAAGACCCCCCATCGCTCGCCGACCGACCGGCGATCCTCACCAAACGTGAGCAGCAGATCGCCGAACTGGTAGCCGAAGGCCTCACCAACAGCGCAATCGCTGGTCGATTGATGATCTCACGGCGCACTGCGGAGGGGCACGTCGAGCACATCCTGACGAAGCTGGGTTTCACCTCGCGGGCTCAGATCGCGAGGTGGGTTGGGGCAGGTGCAGGACCACCCTGAGTTCACATGATCGATGTTCGGGCGTTCGTCTCGTCGGCCGGCGACGCATCGATTTCCCACCGCGTATCCGGGCTCATGCGCTGTGGTTGATCATGACGTGTTTGGTCCGGGAGAAGTCGTCGAGTGCGTAGAGCGAGAGGTCGCGCCCGTAGCCCGATCCCTTGAACCCGCCCCAGGGCACCTCGCATGCGAACACGAGGTGCGAGTTGACCCAGACAGTGCCGAAGTCGAGCCGCTTGGGCACGCTGAGAGCGAGGCCCACGTCCCGGGTCCATACCGACGCCGAGAGTCCATACGGTGTCTCGTTGGCCCTGGCAACCGCATCGTCGGTGGTGCTGAACGATTCGACCGTGACGACGGGGCCGAAGATTTCCTGCCGGGTGATCGGCGCCCCGGCCGGCACCCCGCTGAACACGGTCGGTTCGATGAAGTAGCCAGGGCCGTCCAGGACCGCGCCGCCGATGGCAGCGTGCAGGCCGGCCGCCGTCGCCTCGGCCAACGAGTTCCGTACGCGCTCGAAGTGTGGGCGGGAAACCATAGGACCGATTTCGACGTCGTCGCCGGCGGCCGGCGCGCCGACGACCAGGCTGCCGACTTCCCGAACCAGGAGTTGGGTGAACTCTTCCGCCACCGATTCGTGCACCAGCACCCGGCAGGCTGCGCCGCAGTCCTGGCCCGCATTGCAGAATCCGGCGTTGCGCACTCCGGCCGCGGCCGCACCGAGGTCGGCGTCGGCGAAGACGACGACGGGCGCTTTGCCGCCGAGTTCGAGGTGGACGCGTTTGACCGAACGTGAGGCGGTTTCTGCGACTGACCGGCCACTGAGAACGCTTCCCGTCACCGCGACAAGTGCGATGTCGGGGTGTTCGGCCAGGCGCTGTCCTACTGTTTGGCCAAGGCCGGTCACGATATTGACGGTTCCGGCGGGGATGTGTCCGGCGATGAGCTCGGCCAGTTTCAGTATCGACAGCGGCGTCTGTTCGGAGGGCTTGAGCACCACGCTGTTTCCGGCGGCAAGAATGGGGGCGATCTTCCAGGCGGCCATCAGCAGCGGATAGTTCCAGGGCGTGATCACCCCGACCACTCCCACCGGCTCGCGGAGAACGACCGAGGTGTGTCCCTGTACATAGTCTCCACCGGCCAGGGAAGTCATCGTCCGTCCCGCCCCCGCCATGAACCGGAACGTGTCGATGGTATTGGAGACATCGTCCTCGGCGATGCTGCGGGGCTTGCCGGTATTCGCGGACTCGAGCACTGTGAGTACTTCGCGGTTGGCTTCTACGATGTCCGCGATCCTGGAGAGCACCTCGGATCGTTCCTTCGGTGTGGTGCAGCCCCACGATCTCTGAGCCTCGACGGCCGCCTGGACAGCCGAATCGACATCGTCGATGGTTCCTGCCGGGACGGATCCGAGGATCTCTTCCGTGGTCGGATCGAGGATGTCGATGACTTCCGTGGACGAGCCCTGGACAAATGATCCGCCGATGAAGTGGCCTGCGGGCGGCACGTCAGCGACCGGGATCTGATCCGGAGAGGGACGCCGAACGGTGAATCGCCCAATTTCAGTTGATGCCATGATTATTCGCCTGTACTTTCTGCGCTCGGTCCGGCGCCTGTAGGCAGGTTCTTCGTTTCGGTCGCGTCGCCGAGGCGTCACGTGCGGCGGAACGATTCCTGCGGCGGGCAAGAGCTGTGGCGGTGAAGTAGTAGAGCAGTGAAACGACAGCCAATCCGACGATGAACGAGATGTCTGTGTTGCCGAGCATTTCGGCGATCGGTCCGATGAAGGCGGTTCCGATGATCATGAACGGGAGTTGTACGGCGACGCCGATGAGGTAGCAGCTGACCGCGGGCCAGTTGACCCGGCCGTAGCGGCCGCCGTCGCGCTGGTAAAAATCTTCGACGACGTAGTCCCCATGCCGGACCAGGTAGTAGTCCACCAGATTCACGGCCGTCCACGGGACCAGCGAACCCAGTAGCAGAACCAGGAAGTTCTTGTAGGTGGCGACGAAGTCGCTGCCCCCGGTGAGCGCGATACCCGAGGCCAGCGCGCACAGTCCGGTGGCGACCAGAGCACGTTCGCGGCCGCGTGCATTGAAGCGCGGAAAGATCGTCTGCGCAATCGTGATCGTGCACAGCGTGCCGCAGTACAGGTTCATCGCGTTCGTAGCGGCGACTCCGATGCTGAAGACCACAACCACCACGACGCTGATCCCGGCGGTGGCCTGGGTCAGGGCGACAACCGGGTCGGTGTGGGGGAGCAGCAATCCGATGCCTGCCCCGAGGAACATCGGCAGGATCGAGCCGATGCTGGTGCCCCAGTAGCACATCCAGAATGCCGGCCTCGGGCCCGTCTTCGCCGGCAGGTAGCGCGAATAGTCGGAAACGTATGGGGCATAGGCGATCTGCCACACCGCACACGCCCCGAAGGTGCTCAGGAAGCCGGCCGGCGTCGCGGTGCCCGTGCTGAAGAAGTGAGCGGGCACCGAGTGGACGATGAACGCCCAGACGAACGCCATCAGCAGAACCAGCCCCGACGCCCACGTCATGATGCGCGCGTAGGCGTGGATCAGGGTGTAACCCCAGATGGCCGCGCAGACGCTGATCGCCGCGAGCACCACGATGCCGGCCTTAGCGCTCAGGAACGGTACGGCTGACGCGAGGGACTCCCCGCCGAAGACAAGAATCGAGACGAAGAACCCGAGGTA
Source organism: Nocardia sp. NPDC059236 (assembly GCF_042754085.1). Lineage (NCBI taxonomy): Bacteria > Bacillati > Actinomycetota > Actinomycetes > Mycobacteriales > Nocardiaceae > Nocardia > Nocardia sp. NPDC059236. Next base: position 106,471 of record NZ_JBHZAF010000005.1, on the reverse strand, counting down.
CATGCAGACGACGACTCCGACGATGAGAATCGATCCCAGCGAACCGAATTGGCCCTTGGTCTGCACCATCTGTGGAACACCCAGCCGCGGCCCCTGAGCAGAGTGCAGCGCCATGAAGATCGCACCGAAGAGATTTCCTGCGATGATCGCCAGCGCGGCCGACCAGGCGGGCTGCCCGAAGAGGGTCGTCGACAACGCCCCGGTGACGACCGCCAGGATCATGATGTTGGTTCCGAACCAGATCGTGAACATGTCCCGGTTGCGCCCGTGGCGCTGGTCGGCCGGGATCGGTTGGATGGTGGCCGATTCGATGAGGGTGACGGATCCTTCACGCCCGCTGTGATTTTCACTCACTGGTGTTGCCTTTCGCAGGCCCCGGGGCAGGTTGGGAGATGGTGGTTCCGGCAGCGACGGGCTCGATCAGCGGATGACGAAGCCGCGCTCGACAACGTCGGTGAGAAGATCGGCGTAGGAATCCATGTCGTCGCGGGCCGGACGCGGTGCCGCGGCATAGGGCATGGCGGCCTTCACGGCGGGACTGAGGAAGTACGCGCCTGCCGTCAGCACCGTCAGTGCCTCGAACTGGTCGGGCCGGTGCGCGGCGAGCTCATCGAGAGCGGCTTCGGGGTCCTTGCCGGTGCACGAGGCGACGGCGGCGGCGAAGGCCTCGGCGATATCGGGCCGGTAGCCGAGAACCTGGTCGAGCAACGCGTCGGGTACTCCGGCGGCGCTCGCCGAGGGCATGGAGCCGGACGCGGGAATCAGTGTGTCGGCGAGAAGCGCGAAGGTGCGGCGCTGGTCGGAATCGAGCATCATGCTGTCCTTAGAACGCGGTCTGGATGCTGTGGTGGGTTTCGGCGAGGTGCCGCATCGAGCGCAGAGCAATCGCCATGATGGTCGCGGTCGGGTTCACGCCCGTGGAGGTGACGAAGACGCTGCCGTCGATGATGAACAAGTTGGGTACGTCGTGTGCCCGACCCCACTGATCGACGACGGAGGTGGCGGGGTCGGTGCCCATGGTGGCGGTGCCGAGCAGATGCCAGCCGCTGTGGCGTACCACTGGAATCGGGTGGACTTCGACAGCCCCGGCGGCCTGATGCGCCTCGATCGCCCGCTCCACGTTGAATTTGAGCATTCGCTCACAGTTCTCACCGATGGTGTAGCGGATTTTCGCGGCCGGGATCCCGTCGGAGTCTGTGACGTGCGGGGCGAGCACGACCGCGTTGTGCTCGTCGGGCAGGTCTTCAGTGGTGATCCCCCATTCGGTGTAGCGCCCGAACGTGCGCTCGAGGCGCCTGTGGAAGGCGGGTCCGAAACTCCGACGCCAGTCCTGGCCCCGCTCCCACAGGGCGTGGGCGAGCGGGCCACCGGTCGGCATCAGGTTCCACTTCGCTCCCCGCACGAAACCGCGGTCGGTGTCGGTCTCGTAGAACTGCATCGACTGCAGCGCCTGTCCTGCCGGGCCGAGCCAGGTTTCGAGCTCTTCGTCGTAGGCGCCGAATACCGAGGCGTACGGGTGCGTCATCAGACGCTTGCCCACCAGCCCGGAGGAGTTGGCCAGGCCGTCGGGGAAGAGTGACGAGGTCGAGTTCAGCAGCAGGCGCGGTGTGCCCACACCGTTCGCGGCCATCACGGTCACCCGGGCCGCCAGGTGGTGCAGGTTCCCGTCGCGGTCGATGTACTCGGCGCCGGTGACAAGGCCGCGGTCGTTCACGGTGAGCCGGCTGACCCGGGCACCGGTGATCAGCACCGCACCCAGCGCGATCGCGTCACGCCAGTGTGTGAGGTCGGTGCTGGCCTTGGCTCCGGTTGGACATCCGGATTCACACGCGCCGTAGCGCAGACAGGCCGGGCGGTTCTTGAAGTCGCGCGAGGCGATGGCATTCGGTGCCGGCCACCAGTGCCAGCCCAGCTTGTCCATCCCTTTGGCCGCGACCAGCCCGTACTTGCCGATCGGCAGCGGCGGCAGCGGAAAGGAGTGCGGATCCGGATAGGCGGGGTCGCCTTCCAGCCCGGACGCGCCGATATGGAAGGTGACCTCGTCGTAGAACGGTCGCAGATCCTCATAGGTGAACGGCCAGTCCTCGGCCACGCCGTCGAGTGTCCTGACCCGGAAGTCCGACGACATCGCGCGCACCCAGTGCCCGGAGAACAGGATCGTGCTGCCGCCGACCCCGTTGAACATCAGCGGTTCGACCGGGCTCTCGGTGGCATCGACCGGATAGTCGGCCGGGTTCTGACGCACATTCGGGCTGGAGTTCCACTGCTTGAGACGGGTGAGCTCCCACGACGGTTTGTCGCCGGTGAAGTCGTCGGGCAGGTTCCAGTCTCCCTGCTCCAGACACACGACCTCGAGGCCTCGGCCGGCCAACTCGAGTGCTGCCACCCCGCCGGATGCTCCGGCGCCCACGATGAGGACGTCGGCTCCTTCGGCGGTGTCATAGTCGAGGTGCTGTGTGTTCATCGGCTGTGCTCCTGGTCGGCTCGAGCCCGGCCGAAGCCGGTCGCGCCCATGTCCTTCCCTGGATCGGGGGAGTCACGAAGCAATGATGCGTGGGTCACACCTCGCCCGCCAGCATCGATCCGCAACAAACCGGCGAACCTGTGTTGTGCAAACGCACAAGCAGATGACATGCACACGTCACGCGACGTCGTGGGAGCAGCCGGCAGTGGGACTGAATATCCGGGCGAAGGCCGGCAGTGCGACTCGCGAGTCCGCGCGGGACAAGTCCTGGTATCAGGTGAAGGCCTTGGCGACGAAGGGGATCGAGTCGGCCTGGGAGGCGAGCACGGTGCCGTTGTGGTCGGTGGCGTAGGTGTGCAGGGTCAGGGGTTGGTGGTCGGCGGTGAGGGTGGCTGCGTAGCGCAGGGTGTTGGGCATGATGATGTTGGTGTCGCGCAGGCCCTGGCCGATGAATACCGGTTTGTCGAAACCTGTTTCGGGCAGGGCGAGGTCGTCGTGCAGCATCCCGGGCGGTAGTTCGCTCAGTGGACGGGCCAGCAGGTCTTTGAGCGAGACTCCGGCGGCGGTGAGTTCGGTGTACATGTCGTCTCCGCAGATCTGCTGGGCGCGGGTGAACCAGTAGCGGCCGGCGTCGGTGAGGTAGGAGTCGATGTCGAGGTCGGGGTGGCTGGTTTTCAGGCCGTTGAGGACGTAGAGGGTGGCGCGGGTGTTGTAGCCGCTGAGCTTCACCGGCGGGAATGCGGGTCCGGCCGCGCCGATGAGTTCTTCGTTGTAGGCGGGGACTCCGGTGCCGACCGCGCCGCGGTAGTCCAGTTCGCCGCCGCCGAATTCGGTGGCGTAGCGGGCGGTGAACATGGCGGCTTCGCCGCCTTGGGATTGACCGACGACGACCCATTTCCGCGACAGGCTGGGGTAGTGGCGGGTGGCGGCTCTGACGCCGTCGACGATGTTGGCGGCTTCGACCTTGCCGTTGAGGTAGGGCTGCTCGCCGGGGGTGCCGAGGCCGGCGTAGTCGGAGGCGACGACCGCGTAGCCCTGATCGAGCCAGGTGTCGAGGTAGGCCCAGTCCCGCTCGACTTCGGCGGGTCCGCGCACGGAGTAGGCGCATTGGTCGGCCAGGCCGAGGGTGCCGTGGGCCCAGGCGATGATCGGCCAGCCACCGGGCGGTGGCGGGCCGGGCGGGAAGTAGACCGCGCCGCTGGAGGTGGCCGGCGCCCCGCCCGCGGTGGTGGTCGTGTAGATGATGCGGGCGGAGTCGACCGAACCGGGCAGCGTTGCTGCCGGGGCGAGAGGTTCGACGGATTCGACGACGCCGGTTTCGGGTGCGGGGACGGGCGCGGCGGCGGCGGGCACGGCGGGCAGCGCGGCCAGGGTGGCGAGCACGGTCGCGGTGAGCGGCCAGGATGCGGACATCAGGATCGGGTCTCCGGGTGTCGGGGATCAGGCGTGGATCCGGTTGCGGGACAAGGTGTTCAGAGGTGGCGCGCGGTGGCGCCGGGTGGTCGGTGGCTGGTGGGTGTGAAGGCGGTGATGGCGGCGGCGACGCTGTGGGGGTCTTCGATGGGCAGGAAGTGGCCGATGTCGGGAATTTCGGTGAAGCGGGCGCGGGGGGCCAGTTCGGACAGGGCGATGCCCATGGCGATCACGGCGACCGGGTCGGCCGAGCCCCACACGAATTGCACGGGCGCGGACTCCGATTCGGTGATCAGGGCATCGAGCCAGCGTTGCTGGTGCAGGTAGCGTTCGCGCACGTAGGCGTAGACGTGCGGCAGCCGGTGGTGGCCGTGGCGGTAGGCGAGCAGTTCGGTCATGACCCGCGCGTCCTGGTCGGACAGGCGGTGCGGGCGGGCCATCAACTGCCGCAGCCCGGGCACGTAGCCGGGCAGCATGCCCGCGCACACGTGCACGGCTTCGGGCAGTCGTGAGGGTGTTTCGAGCATGCGCTGGAAGTCGGTGAGCTGGGCGTGGGTTTTGAGGATGCTGCCGTTGAGGAAGGTGGAGCCGGCCACGGTGAACGGCAGGTTCCCGGCGTGTTTGCGCGCGAGGAGTTCGGTGTGCAGGCTCGTGCCCATGTCGTGGGAGATCACGTGGGCTGTGGTGATGTCGAGGGCGGCGGTGACGGCTTCGACGACATCGGCCTGCTGGAACATCGAGTAGCTGTAGTCGAGGGGTTTGTCGGAGAGCCCGAACCCGGGCAGATCGACCGCGACACAGTGGAAGTCGTCGGCGAGCAGCTCCATGGTGTCGCGCCAGTCGAAGCTGGAGGTGGGAAACCCGTGGATGAACAGCAAGGTGGGTGCGCCGCGATGGCCGCGTTCGGTGACGAACACCTCCATGCCGAACGCGTCGACATGGCGGCCGCACGCGCTCCAGACCCGCGCGGCGGCAGACAGATTGGTCGACATTGGATCTCCTGGTCAGGTCGAGGGTTCGGAGAAGGAGCGTGGGTCTGCTGTGGTGTCGGGCAGGGTTCAGCTGTTGGGCCGCCCGCCGCCGCGGACCCACACCCAGGTGCCGGCGAACGCGGCGAGCAGGGCGGGTTTGTTGAGGATCAGCGCGAGGGTGCCCAGCAGCACGACGTTGTTGGCCAGATACACCGGGGCCATGATCAGCACGTGCACGGCACAGAACGCGGTCCACGCCGCAGTCAGGCGCCGGTGCAGCCGCACCCGCGCGGCCGGGTCGGGAACCTCGGCGGGCTCGAAGCGGATCTTGCGGCAGATCGGCAGGGTCAGCGGAGTGGCGGCGGCCAGGCTGAGCGCGAACGCGACCGCGAGGGCGGCGTAGAGGATCAGCGGCGGCAGGAAGAAGTCACGCCCCTCGCCGGTGGTGGCGGCCATGGCCGAGAACACCAGCACGATGGCGGTGGACACGGCCACGACTTTGGGGCGGTCGCCGTGCCGCAGCCGCACCACACCCACGGCCAGCGCGGTCAGGATCGCGGCGACGATACCGACGAGGATGCCGGCCAGCGAGAAGCCGACCACGTAACCCAGGATCGGGGCGGCACCGTCGACGAGGTGGCGGGCACCGCCCATCTCGCGGATCTTCGCCCACAACGCCCGCGCTCCCGGGACCGGAGCCGACGCGGAGCCGGGCGCGGGCGGAGTGTGGGGTGAGAGCGGGGTATTCGGTGCGGGCGGGGTGTCGGGTGCGGGGGGAATTGTCATGTGAGTCAACGCCTTCGATGCGCCGGGGCGGGGCCGGACGGGGTTGGGTGGTGTCAGAAGCCGGGCAGCACGCCGCCCTCGGGTGCGATCACGCGCGCATTGAGGTCGGTTTCGATGCCGCCGAGCGCCTTTCGGGTGAGCAGCCACACCGCGATCAGCAGGCCGGCGGCGGGGTCGAGCAGCCGGAGCGGGGCGGCGACGCGAATCATCTTGTCGGGCCAGTACTTCCGGGCCATATGGGCGGCCACCTCGGTCAGCATCTGCCCGGGCGGAGTGCCCAGCCGCTCGGGCCAGTACCGGCGCACCAGGACCAGGTTCCAGGACCGATCCGCGGGGCGGGCCGGCGCGGCGGGGTCAGTCGACCGCGGGGGGCGGGGTTTCGCCGGGGGTGCCCATCGCGGCGGCGGCTTCGGGTCCGCCGAAGCGGGCCACCAGCGCGGCCTGATCGGCCTTGGCGTGCTTGTCGACACCCTCGGTGGTCTCCGGGTCGAGCAAATGGACCAGTTCCGCGGTGAGTTCCGCGACCACCCCGGCGTGGGTGGGGTCGGCGGCCAGGTCCCGGGTCTGGTCGGGGTCGTCGACCACGTTGAACAGCTCGGGGTCGTAGCCGACGTAGTGGTGCAGCACATGGTCGCCCTTGCGCAGCAAGAACGCCGCGCTCGGTGCGCCCATGGCGTGGTATTCGCTGAACACCACCCGCTGCGGGTCGGTGGGGCCGGCGGCCAGCTCGCGCAGCGAGCGACCCGGACGCGCGGGCCCCGCCGGGATGACCCCGGCGGCGTCGAGGATCGTCGGGTACAGATCGACGAGGCTGGCGGGGGTGTCGCACACCTGCCCCGCCGAGACGCCGGGCCCGGCCACGATCAGGGGGACGCCGGAGGATTCGGTGTACATCAGCGATTTGCCCCACAGGCCGCGGCTGCCGACCATGTCGCCGTGGTCGCTGGTGTAGACGACCAGCGTGTTGTCGGCCTGGCCGGAGGCGTCGAGGGCGGCGAGAATGCGGCCCAGGTTGTGGTCGAGGTAGGACACCAGCCCGTAATAGGCGGCCGCGGCGCGGCGGCGTTCCTCCTCGGTGTTCGCGTTGTCCAGACCGGGCAGGACTCCGGCGAACGTTTCGACCCACGGGTGGCGGGTGTGGCCGTGTTCGGGGCGCATGGTCGGGACCGGCATCTGCGCCGGGTCGTACATCTCGAAGTACTCCGGCGGCGCGAGGTAGGGGAAGTGCGGGGCCAGCAGCCCGGTGTAGAGCACCCACGGCTCGCCGCTGTCACCGTTGCGGGTGAGCCAGTCGCAGGTGCGGTCGGTGACCGCGGCGTCGTAGCGGGTGTAATCCGATTCCGCGCCACCGGAGATCGACACCATCAGTGGGGCGTTGTCGCGGCGCGGCAGCGGATCGCGCACCGACCCCCACACCTGCCCGATCCCGTCCTTCAAGTGCATCGGCAGATGCTGGACGTCGAACCCGGTGGGATCGGAGGCGTTGCGGTAGTGCAGTTTCCCGATCGATTCGACGCGGCGGCCTGCGCGTTGGAGCTGGTGGCCCCAGCCCTCGACGGCGCCGTCGTAGCCCATCGCGTTGTCCCAGTACCCGGTCTGATGCGGGTACAGCCCGGTCGCGAACGACGCCCGCGACGGCACGCAGATCGGGCTGGGGCAGTAGGCGTTGGTGAAGCGGGTGCCGCGCGCGGCGAGCGCGTCCATGTTCGGGGTGTGGATGAGCGGATTGCCGGCGGCGCCGAGGATTTTCGGGTTGTGCTGGTCGGACATGACGACCAGCACGTTCATCGGCTGTTCGGACATGGTGTGTCCCCTTTCGGTGGGGTGGCCGGACGGGGTTGCCGCCGGGCGGGTGGATGTGGGTGGGGTGGTCAGGCGGCGACGCGGAAACCGGTGTTGCCGCTCGAGGAATCGGGGGAGTTGTGGATCCGCGCCGCGACCCGGTACCGGTTGCAGTAGCTGTCGTGGCACAGATACGACCCGCCGCGCAGCACATACGACTCGCCGGCGGCGGGCCCGTGCGGATCGACGACCAGACCGGCGGAGTGCTGGGCGGACCAGTGATCGGCGCACCATTCCCACACATTGCCGACCATCTGATACAGCCCGAAAGCGTTGGGCGCGAACGCCTCCACCGGTGCGGTCCCCGCATACCCGTCGGCGGCGGTGTTGTGGGTGGGGAAGCGGCCACGGAAGATGTTGGCGCGGTAGCGGCCCTCGTCCTCGGGTTCGTCGCCCCACGGGTAGCGGGCATGGTCGAGACCGCCGCGCGCGGCGTACTCCCATTCGGCCTCGGTCGGCAACCGCGCCCCGGCCCATGCGCAGTAGGCCTGCGCGTCGCGCCAGGACACGTGCACCACCGGATGATCGGCGCGGGCCTCGATATGACTGCCGGGGCCTTCCGGAGCCCACCAGGTCGCCCCCGGCACCGCACACCACCACGGTGTCGGCTCGGGGCGGTGGGCGTTGCGGCGCAACACCGCGGGCAGGAACCCGGCGAACACATACGACCAGCCGAACCGTTCGGCGTCGGTGAGATACCCCGTCGCCGTGGCGAATTGGGCGAACTCGGCGTTGGTGACGGTGTGGGCGGCGATCGCGAACCGCGACACCCGCACCGGCCGCACCGGCCCTTCCCCATCGGCCCGATAACAATCGCTGTCCTCGCTGCCCATCCAGAACTGCCCACCGGGCAGCCGGACCAGCGCCGACTCCACCCCGGCGACCTGCGCGGGCACGGTGAGCGGCGCAGCCGCGGGCAGGACGGTGTCGGGGCGAGACGGCGCGCAGCAGGATCCGCCAGTCTCGCGGTCGGGGTTGTGGTCGGGTGTGGGTGGGTGCATGGCGGGTTCTCCTTCCCGGAAGCGGTTCACAGGCCGAGGCTCAGGGTGGCGGTGGTCGCGGCGAGGGCGAGAGCGGTCGCGACGGCGGCGATCACCGGGCCGATCCGGTGCGGGCGCCGCGCCCGCAATGCGAGATTGCGGCGGTAGCAGCAGGTCGCGGTGACCGCGAGCGCGGCCACCGCCGCCACGGTCATGGTGAACGCGACCGTGGCCGCGGTCACCGCGGCGTGGGCCAGCACCGCCATCGCGAGCACCGACGAGAGCGCGGTGCGCCGCCACGCCAGCGCGGTCCGTTCGACCGCCAGCCCGGCGTCGGCCGGCCAAGACCCCGCCGTGCTCACGACACCAACACCGCGACGCCCGCGGCCAGCGCGACCACGCTGACCCCGACCGCGAGCACCGGCACCAGCGCCGACCCGGGTAGGTGCTCGCCGCGGGTCATGGCGGCTTCGACGCGTTTCCACTGCCGGTGCGCGTACGCCGCGATCGCCACCGCCAAACCGGCACACGCCGCGGCGACAGCGCGGCGGAACCCCGAGGTCGAGAACTGCTCGGCCAGGGTCTGCACCGCCACCCCGCCGGCCAGCAACCCCAGCGCCGTGCGGATCCATGCCAGGAAGGTGCGCTCGTTGGCCAGGCTGAACCGGTAGTCGATCGGCCCGGCGTGCTCGCCGGTCTCGGCCGGGTGGGGGCCACCGGTTTCGGTGGCCTGTTCGCTGGTGGGGCTGTGCACGTCGTTCGTTCCTCGCTCGGTCGCGATCCAACACTCAACCCCCTGTTAGACATCATGCCTAAAAGTCGACATCGTGTCTACTAACCTATGGAAGTTCACAGAATCGGCGGGTACTGCGGACCGAACAGAGAACCGCAAGCGGCGGCCCGGGCACCAGCTGACCCGCACAGGCGCGGGCGAAGAACTCCGGATCGATGCGCAGTTCGGTGGCGTGAGCCGCCGCGCGGGCGGCGAAGAATTCCCGGGCCCCGCCGCAGTGGCGGATCCGGCGGATGCGGTGAGCCAGGGTGCGGTGCGGTGGCGCCACTTCCAGTACCAGGTGTTGCCCGAACTCGACTCACACCCGGCGACATTGCGGATGACCGCACGCAACTGATGCGGTTCTCGGGGACGATTCGGGCCGCGAGCGTCACCCCACCTGGGGGCGTGGCGGTCAGGCCGAGGCAAAGGCGACTCGAACGCACCGATCACCTGGTCGGTCGACTCCGGGTTCGAGTCCGCTCCGCAGGCGGCGGTGCGGGTGGCCGGGGTGTCGGATGCCGCTTGCCGACTAGGGGGTCAGTGAGCGCCGCAGGTCGTTGCAGTAGTGGGCGAAGGTCGCGCTCATGTCGATGCTGGGGTCGATCAGCCATTGCGACTCGAGGCCGTCGATGACGGCGATGATCAGTCCGGCGATCTGGGGGACCTCGGCATCGGCGCGAACCTGGCCTTGTTCGATACCGCGCTGCACAGCGGATTCGATCACCGACCGCATGAACGCGAGCCGCAGCGTGACCCATTCGAAGGCGGGATGGTTCGGCCCGGTCGCTTCGGCCGCGGTCAGGTGTGCCAGACGGATCACATTGCGATTGTTCTCGTTGTTCGCGATCACCCGGGTCAGGAAGGTCAGCAGGTCCTCGAATGTCATCGATTGCAGGTCTTCCGGGCGTGTGGCGGTCGCCTGCAGATCCTGCAGGTCGCGTGCTCCCAGCACAGCCTGCAGGAGTGCGGCCTTGCTCGGGAAGTGGTGCAGCAGACCGGACTGGGATATGCCCGCCTCAGCGGCGATTTTGGCCAACGAGCCGCCCCGGAACCCGTGCTGGGCGAAATGCTCGAACGCCACCTCGACGATCCTGGTGCGTGCGGCCTCTCCGGAACGTTGCGCGAAATCGGTTGTCGCCATGAATCAAGACCCTAGGACACCCGTCGCGACGGGCCCGATCTCATTTTCCCGGCACCTTCGATGCGGTGCGTCCGATATATGAGCTCGGTGTCGATTCCGGCCGGTGCAACCTCTGAGTGACCTGTGCTCATTCCTGTCGTCCTCGCTCTGCCACGTTCCAGCGAACTTCACCTGGTCAGGATGTGGGTTGCCAGACCAATGTCGCGGTCGCTCCGGCCCGCAGCGTGTAGGTGACTCGGCGTCCGGACTCGGCGAGCGTGAACGTGTGGTCGGCGCCGTCGTTGGCGGTGACCACCAGCACGCGGCTGCGGTCGGGATTCTCGAATGCGACCCCCTCGAGTCCGCACATCGATCCCGACACCGGGGTGGTGAGACACGAGCTGGGGGAGGTCGAGGCAATCTGCTTGGCGCCGGGGCGGATGAACTTGCTGAAGTGCGCCAGGGCCCAGTAGTCGGAGGTGAAGCTGTACTCGTGGGTGTCGGTGTTCACGGTGACCGGCGCGATGCAGTCCTGCCCCGCATATTCTCCGACGATGCCGCGGCAGCCGTTGCCCATCTTGGGACCGTTGTTCTGATCCAGCACCGCATTCCACAGCTGTATGCCATTGGCTCCGGCGCGCAGCGCGCGGATCATCATCTGCTGTGGATCGACATTGCTGAGCTTGCTCGAGCATTCGGTCACCAGTTGGGTCATCTCTGGATAGGCCCGGTGCTGGATGCCGATGCTCGACGGATCGGTCAGGTAGCAGTGGTAGGCGAATCCGGCGGTCTGCGGCCTCGCCACCGACATGACTGCCGGAATGTAGACCTCTGAGCGTTGGAATCCGTCGTCGTAGGTGAGCACACTCGTCGACAACCCGGCCGCGGCCAGGGCGGGCGAGAGATGATCGCGAATCAGGATGCCCTGCTGGATGGGATCGAGGTAACTCTCGGGGATTCCCACGACGAAGGCCAATGGCGTCATCGGCTCGTTCTGCACGCCGAGGTAGCTGATCTCGATGCCTTGGTCGCGGTACGCCTGAATGAACTTGACCAGGTACCGGGCGTACGCGCCGTAGTATTCCGGTTTCAGATGGCCGAGCGGGCCGGAGGTGGTGACCAGAGCGTCATCGGTCTTCATCCACGCGGGTGGGGTCCACGGGTTGGCCATCACGGTCATGCCCGGATTCGCGGTGAGCGCTTCGCGGATCTCAGGGATCGCGTACTGCATGTCTCGGTCGATGGTGAAATCCCTCAACTCCGGGTCCGCGCCGCCGGGCGGCTGATCATCAGGAGTGGCGAGCTCGCCCACCACGTAATCCGTCGCGCCGATCGGAATCCGCAAGAACGACAGGCCGATTCCTTCGGTGGGGGAGAACAGCGCGCGAACGACTTTCTCGCGCAACGATTCCGGGAGTTCGTCCCGGAGCAGGTACGCCGAGGTCTCGGTCATTGCGACACCGAATCCGGCGGTCAGGGTCTGTCCCGTCACTGCCGGATCGACGTCTATCCGTTCACCGGTGGGGCCCGAGGCTTCGACGAACTCGAGCTCGGGCTGGGGCGCGAGGGTCGTGTCCAGGTTTCGGGTCGTCAGGTATACCGCGACCTTCGAACCGGCCTGCTCCGCCGTGGCGGTGCCGACCGGCATACCCGCGGCCATTGCGATCACCGACCCCAGCGTCATCGCGCGGATCCACGCCCACTGCGCGCGAGTCCCCCGGCTCATCCGACCGATCGATCCGGCTCTCATCCATTCCTCGCTCCGATCGCGTCGGTGCGGTTCGCGACCGACGCGCTGAGCATACCGATCACTCGGTCGGTCAGCTACGGTTCGGGCAGGTCGTCGTCCGCACTCCCGCGATGTGCAGGTCGGGTGGCAGGCTGGTCAGGAAGGGCGTACAGGGGGAAGATCGTCGAAGCCCGAGGCCCAGTAGCGGCCGCGCAGGGACAGTTTGAGCAGTTCGTCGGTGATCTCTTCGGCGGACTGGGGTATGCCTTGCTCGAGCCACCAGGCCATCACCTGAATCATTTCCCCGACCCAGGCGCGGGCGAGCATGTCGGCGGGGATGCGCAGCTCGACGCCCGCGGCGGCGGCGCGGGCGGCGAACACGGTGGCGGTGGTGGTGGCGCGGTCCTCGACGAAGCGGCGCAGCGCGCGCCCGTCGCCTTCCCCACGGAGCACCACCCGGTAGGCATCGCGTTCCTCGGCGGCGTGACGGAACAGCTCCAGCACCGGTTTGCCGGTGAACCCCTTCACCGAGTTCGCCACCAGCGGCTGCAACCGCCGCTGCATTTCCTCGATCAGCTCGGTAACCACCGCGTCGAGCAGGGCGTCCTTGTCGGTGTAGTGGCCGTAGAAGGTGGCCCGGCTCAAATCGGCGCGTTCGGTGATGTCTTCCACGGTCACCGCCGCGAAGCCGTGCTCGAGAACCAGCGCCACGAACGCCTCCCGCAACAGGCGGCGACTGCGACGGCTGCGGCGATCTTCGGATACCACCAGGACCCCTTCCGGCTGCCCAACAATGATTGACATCATATCGGAAATGGACACCAAGGATGAAGACAGACGATGTGTCCAATAGCAGCCCCGGTGACAGCCAACATGGACGGAAAGGGGGCGGACCGCCTTGGCGCGCACCGGATGCTCGCGCGGGGTCGCGCACCCAACTCCAGATCTAGTCGTTATGTGCGTTAGTAGATCTGAAATCTACTAGTAGACATGGTGTAGGAGAACGTGTAGTTTCGAGTCCGTTCTGAGACCCACGTCACTCCCTCACGTGGTTGTGGCTCAGGGCATCCAGTGGGGCAGGAGATGCGCACGCTGTGCTCGGGCAGCTCACAGACCGCTTCCTCCGCCGCCCCTGGCGGGCCCCGACGGCCCTCGTCGCTTCCCTCGCGAGTGACCGTCGGGCCCGCCCCGGCACCGTGATTGAGGAAAACCGATGAAACCCAGCCGATACGTCCTGACCGCGCTGATGGCCGCCGCGAGCATCGAACTCGCCACCGCCACCGTCGTCCACGCCGACCCCGCGCCCGCACCGGCGCCCGCGCCGGTGCACTACCGCGCGGGCGTGGACGGCACCGACATCGTTGCGACGTTGGATCAGGGCAGCTTCGCCGACTCCGGCGACGGGCACGCGGTGACGGTGCGCGACGCCGCTGCGCAGACCCTCGACACCATCCCGTTGTCCTACACCCTTGCCGATGCCGCGCACGCGATCCGCCGCCAGATCTCGCCGGACGGGCGCACCCTGCGCCTGACCCCGGACGCCAGCGGCATCGACGCGACCGCGCTCAAACCGGTCGCCTCGCCGGTCGAGAACCAGCTCGCGATGAACGACCTGATCAACAGCGTCAGCATCGGCACCTCCATCGGCAGCCTCGTCGGCACCGTCATCGGCGCCACCGTCGGTATCGGTATCGGCTTCGCGCTGGCCGGGGCGTCGTGCGTCGTGCTGTCGCTGGGCTGCGTCGTCGCGGTACTGCCCATCGTGGCCCTGGTCGGCGGCATCGGCGGCATCGCCGGGCTCGCGGTCGGTGGCGGTCCTACCGCCGCCTACTCCCTCTACCAGTACGTGCAGACCCTGCAGGCCGCGCCGGGCACCTCCCAGTACGGCGACTACTACCACAACCGCCAACAGCAGGCCCCCGCCCCCGCGGACGCACCCCGCTAGACCGCACCACCTTCCCAGGAGACCCTCGTGAAGATCGGCCCCCTCGGCCTCGCCGGCACCGCCGTGGCCTCCCTCGTGCTGACCAGCACCGCCACCGCGCACGCCCAACCCACCAACCCGACCTACAACGCCACCATCGCCGACGGCTCGGTCATCCTCACCGTCGACCAGGCCACCATCACTCCCGGTCCCGACCGGAACCTGCAGATCAGCGACCGCTCCGGCACCCCGCTGGCCGCCCTGCCGCTGGGGTTCCTCCTCGACGGCCGGCACGGCGACCTCGGCTACACCCTCTCCAGCGACGCGCGCACCGTCACCCTCACCCCGGACCTGACCAGCCTGCGCCCGGCCACCGCCACCGAGGTCGCCTCCCCGCTGGAAGAACAACGCGCCCTCGACGAGCTCGCCAGCGGCCTGACCCGCAACACCCTCGCCGGGCTGGTCATCGGCACCGCTGCCGGGGCCCTCGTCGGCGCAGCCATCGGCCTGGCCTCCTGCGTCGTCGTCGGGCCCGGCTGCCTGGCCACCGTGCCCGCCGCGGTCACCGCGTTCGCCGCCGGCGGCGGCATCACCGGCACCATCATCGGCGGCGGCACCGCCGCGGCCAGCGGACTGTGGAAGTACATCACCACCCGCAACGCCGCCCCCGGCCAAAGCCCCTACGCAGGCGGCGACCTCAACGACCCCAACAGCACGGGCATCCCCGACGCCCACCTGCGTCTACCCAGCGGATCGGCCTCCGGCCTCAAATCCGGATCCTCCGGCGGCTCCTCCCACTGAACCCGGCGCTGTCCGCGCGCGTGATCGATGGAGAGACACGGTCACGCTTCGCGGCGGCCGGGGCCGATCAAGCGGCCAGCCGGGCTCGTCGTTGCGGGACCCAGCCATGCGCAACTTCAGCGGCGACAACACCCCAGAATCCGCAGAGGAATGCCGACCACAACGCGGCAACCGGGGAAGAGTCGACGTTCTCGACGACCGCCGCGCCGAGTCGCTGACCGCGTGGCTACGCGCGCATCCTGGTGTCGAGATCGTCTGCCGCGATACCGAAGAGCCGATCCGGCAGCGAGTTCGCCCTGAAGGCAACAGATTCCACCATCCAGCCAGCCCAGATCAATACGTCACCGTGACGTATTGACGAGCTGGAGGCGGGGCCGGGGGAGCGATCAAAAAAACCAACTGGCCCAGCCATAGGCCACACTCGGCGATTTCGGCTCGATCCGGAAATTTTCCACCAAAGGGCAAATAGGCCAACATATTTCGTTCCGTCGATTCCGCGATAGCCAGTGCCCTGAGAGAGTTTCGCTGAAGCTTCTCAGCGTCTCGCTGCTGTGGCATTACTCACGAAAGAGGTGGGAACCGAGCAACCAGGATGCCGCCTCTACGCAATATGTTCGAGAGACTGCTGGTCCGTGCCGCTTCGCTCCCGATGTTCGGGTTCGCGCCTCGGCTTCCTTTGTGGCCACGGGCCGCCGATCAGCGGTTGACCGTTCGACTGAACATTTTCGCCCACTTGGCGAAACGACAGCTGTCCATCGATCGCATCCCGTCGGAGGCTGACCGTCGCCGCTTCGATCGGTCGATGGCCGCCGCATGCCCGGCACCCGGACTCGAGGTCGCCGATTCGACTGTTCGAGTGCCCGATGCGGTCGGCGCGCAGACATCACCAATCCTGCACCAGCCGCTGCGAGGCACGCGAACACTGTTGGTCTGGGTGCACGGCGGTGGCTGGTTCATCGGCAGCGTAGAGGGCTACCGAGGGACCACTCGGGTACTCGCGGACAGCGCGCGAATGAACGTGTTGTCGCTGGATTACCGTCTCGCGCCGCAACATCCGTTCCCGGCTGCCTTCGACGATGTGGCCGCTGGATACCGGTACGCAGTCGACCACGCCGGGGAGCTGGGCGCGGATCCAGGTCAGGTGGGAATCGCGGGTGACAGTGCGGGCGCGAATATTGCTGCCGCGGTAGCGCTGTCGATGGCCGACGATGCGCGATACCGCCCAGCCTTCCTGGGGCTGTGGTATCCGATCGTCGATTACCGATTGGACCGTTATCGCAGCACGGATCTGTTCTCGGCGCCGTTGGACCGCGCGATCGTCGAGAAGGCGGTTCGCTGGTACGCACCACGACTCGAGCAATGCGCCGACCCGCGCTGCTTCATCCTGACTGCGACTGTCCGCGAATTGTCCGCTCTGCCCCCCACATTGGTCGCGGCGGCAGGGGTGGATGTCTTGCGTGATCAGTCCGTTGCTCTCGCCGACCGGCTCGAAGCTGCCGGTGTCACGGTCGTATCGACGCGTGGCGAGAACCTGCCGCACGGGTATCTCGGGGCCTTGTTCGACTCGGACGCACGCGCCGAGACGACGCGGACTGCACAGATGCTCGCCGATCTCGCGCGATCGAGGGTCTAGCGAGGAAACGGCAGGTGTGCGACGCGTTTGGCTTCGGCGCGGATCGTATTGTCCGCGAGGGGCATCAATACCGCCGGGAACGGGCGGGGAAAGCGAAGCCCCTGCATGCGTGCGAATCTCGTGCCGTTTCCCTCGGGCGTGACGGCCATGCCGACGACGAGGTACCTGCTCTGCATGCAGCACAGGAAGGGCTGCATATCGATCGACATGCGGGCGCGCAGTCCTGCGTAGCCGCGTACGTCGGCGACCATGCGGCCGTGCTCTTCGCCGACAATCCGGAATTGCCGCACGTGCGGCTGGATCTGGGGCACCGTGCGTTCGAGATCGCTGAGCGTCTCCCACGCCTGATGCGGATCGGCGTCGAGGAACGTCTCGGTGACCACTGCGCCCGGAATTCCCGCCGCGAGTACCCGCAGCCGGCGCACCGGATCGAGATTGGCAATCGGCCAGTCGACAGTCATTGCTGCCACTCCCTTCGAAAATGTCGTCGTGCCCGGAACAATCGTGAACGGACCGTGCTTTCGGCGATACCGAGAGCGGCCGCGATCTCGCGGTCGGACAGTCCTTCGATATGCCGCAATACCAGCACCGCCCGTTGTTCCGGGACCAGGCGGCGCAGCACCGACAGGACGTCGGTGCGAAGTTCGGGATCGTCGCGGGCCGGCACCTGTTCGAGCCAGTCCGCTGGGGCCGGCTCAGCAGCGCTGCGTGCCCGCGCGATGCGGACCGCGGAGCGGATGGCGATGCGGCGCACCCATCCGTGCAGGCGCTCGGGATCACTGAGACCGCCGAGTTTCCGGAAGACGATCGTGAGGGTTTCTTGCGCGGCGTCCGCGGCATCGCTGAGGGCGATGGGCCCGCACCACGCACCTACCATCGGTTCCAATCGGTGCAGCAGTTCGTGCATGGCCATGGCGTCGCCGGTTTGGGCACTTCGGACCAGCACGTGCCAGGAGTCCTCGCGGGTGCTCATGGCTCGGGCGGACAGTGATTCGTTCAGGACCATCTTCTCCCCTCGCATGCTCGCCGGTGATTGACGGAACCCCCGTGCAGTAATAGAGCATTCGAGACCCACCATTCGCGCCATAGAGTGATGCAGATCACGGCTCTTGGCGGTAGCCGGTTCAGACGATCCAGGCGTACTGCCAACGATTCACACATCCGTGGGTCGAGCGGAACGTTTTCGTACGGGCAGGCCTCTATCTGATGAAAGCTGCTCAACACAGGGAGTTGATCCGAAGTGGCGAACTCATCAGTGGGACAACTGGAGTCCGGTGAAAATCAACGGTTGCCGAAGGCCCGCCCCCGCAGGCTGCGGCGCAGACTGAAATGGACGGCCGCCACCGTTTCCGGGCTGGTGGCGGTGCTGGTGGCGGCGGCCCTGGTATTGGCCTACCTCTATCATCCAGGCGGTGTAGAGAACCCGCGCTCGGCGTATCTGTCGACTGTCGACTCACAGTTCGTCGACACCGAACTGGCGCGCTTCCACTACGTGCAGGCCGGTTCGGGATCGCCGGTGGTCCTGGTCCATGGCGGTGGCGAGTGGGCGTATTCCTACCGCGACACGATTCAGACGCTGGCCCGATCGCATCGAGTGATCGCGGTCGATCTGCCCGGCCACGGCTATACGGAACTGCACCGCAAGGACTTCGCGTACACCGTCGACTCGATGGCCGGCAGCTTGGCGGCCTTCCTCGACGCCCTCGGCTTGACCAAGGTTTCACTGGCGGGTCATTCCTGGGGTGGTGGTTGGGCCTTGCGGTTCGCCGAGACTCGCCCGGACCGGGTCGAGCGGTTAGCGCTGATCGATTCCAACGGCGTCGAGTACTCCGATGTCTTCGACTGGCGCGTCCTCGAGTACCCCGTCGTCGGCGAGGTGATGATGAATCTGATGAGCAAGTCCAGCGCGAAATCGTTGCTACAGAAGTCCTTCTACGATCCCGCGCATGTCACCGACGACATGGCCGACGAGTACTGGGCGCCCAGCTCGCAGCCGACCGCCCGCACCGCGCTGCTGCGGTTGCAGCGAGAGCAGCGCTGGGCCGACACCGAACACGATCTCGGCAAGGTCATCGCGCCGACACTGGTGATCTGGGGGAGCGGGGACGCGTTCATCCCGCGCTCCGTCGGCGAACGGCTGTCGGCGGCACTGCCGGGGCACGACCTGCGGGTGCTCGACGGCTGCGGACACTCCTCGGTCGAGGAATGCCCGGCGCAGGGTAATCCCCTGCTGGATCGGTTCTTCTCCGCGGTGGGATAGCGACTCTTCAAGCCCGCCACTCGTTGCGAAACCTGGTGCGGGCCCGGTGGAGCCGGGATTTGACCGTCCCCCGGGACACGGACAGCTGCTGGGCGATGGCCGTCTCGTCGAGGTCGTCGAACGCGCTCAACATCAGAACGGCGCGATGTTCGGGTGAAAGCCTCTCGAGCGTGCGCCGCACGTCGATCCGCGTCTCGGGATCGGACAGGTCGGGAACGTCGGCGAGATCCAGCGGATCGGTGGTCAGTGGGCGGCGACGCGCGATGCGAATCGCTTCGCGGGTGGCGATCGTGCGCACCCAGCCGGCCAGCGCCTGCGGCTCCCGGACCGAGCGCACGTTCTTGAACACGATGATGAGCGTCTCCTGCGCGGCGTCCGCGCCCTCATCGAGAGCGATTGCCCCGCAAATCCTTCCGACGTACGGCTCCAATATCCGCAACAGCTCGTGCAGCGCCAACGCGTCCCCCCGTTGTGCCCGCGTGAGCACGTCGGTGTTCACCTCGATCGGCGAACGCCGAGCGATTTCGGCCGACATTCAATCTCCCCGTCAGTATTCCGTTCGAATCCCCGGACGCTCGGCCGCTCGCACTCCGCGCACCAACCCTCACGCGCGAGATGTTCCGACTGTGAGCCGTATATCCGAGTTGCGATACTCCCCCCGGACCAGCCGGATTTCGCAGTTCACATACCGAACCGCAAGATAGCACAAGGGCGAACCCTCGACATACCCGAAATAAGTTGGGGGTCGACGTCTTCCAGCAGCGCGGCCGATCGCAGCGCCGTCGACCCACTCCCCGGGGATATCCAGAAATTAACTCAAATTGTGGGAACCTGCGCTTCGGATCCTGCCCTCTTCCAAGTGTTCGTATTTCGAGAGCAGAACGCTCGGCTGGCAGGAGGACCTATCGTGGTTGACGCGGCAACGCAACAGACGGTGGAAACAGCTCCCGCGATTCCACAGCTGCTGACCGCACTGACACGACTGATTGCCGTACCCGTGGAATTCCATGAGCGGCGAATCGGCAGGAATCGCTTCGCGCAGATAATAGGCCAGGCCATCGATGTGGTGGACACCCTCGTCGAGCACGGCTTCCCACATGAAATCTGTGGCCGGTCCCAGACTTTCGAGTACTACGATGCCGTGAATCTGGCGCTGCACGCCCGCCTGGAGTGCAGCATCCCCGAGACCGCAGAGTCGGTCATGCTCCGCTACGCCGACGCGCCGCCGGACACCTGGGTCGGATCGGCGCGCTGGCATGTCGGATGGAAGATCGCCGCTGCGGCCGGTAGCGACGTGGAGATCCAGCTGCCGGACGCATCGGTGTGGGGTGGGGTGAATCGCAGCCTGGAGATCGACGGTGTCCCGGCGCCTCCCGGTGGCGTGGTCCGGGTGTCCGGTGGTGACGACGTGCTGGTCACAGCCGATGTGTCGACACTGGGCCAGGCGATGACCGTGCGGTCACCGCAGGTACGGGGCTGGTACGACCGAGTGTTCGGTGAGCTCGCCGACGGCGAGCTCACCTATCAGTGGATGCCCGGTCGCCTGCAGCGCGATCCAGAGTCGTTTTTGAGCCTCGGCACCCTCGACTGTGTAGCGGCCAGCCTGCTCATCGCGCGTTGGGCCGACGCCGCCGGCATGGAAGCGCGCACCCGCCGCGGCATCGTGCTGGGCCTGATGGGTGTCGAGCACACGTGGGTGGAAGTCAGGGATATCGACGGTCATTTCAAGCCGCTCGATCCGATCTTCGCCCATCTGGTTTCCCGGAAACGTTCGGATGCCAGAGAATTCACAGAATTCTGCGCAGGCTCGCTACCGAACCGGTTCCTGTCGTTTCGTATCGCGGCCGATAAATCGATTGTCAGATCATCCGACGAGTCCGTCACGGTCGCGGTGAGCGCTTCGCGGGTTCCGGAGGATCAATGAGTGTCATCCGCGAGCTGCTTGTGGAAATAACTCGCATGCCAGATTTCGTGTCGGAGCTGGACGACGGTGAAAATCTCGCCTTCGCCGGAGTGAACAGCGGTGACCTCATTCGACTGATTGCCGCTATCGAGAAGGCCTACAGCGCGCCGATACCGGCCCATCGCGTCGAAACGCTCACCACCATTTCCGATTTCGAATCTTTGATCGCATCTCTGGAGAAAGGATGTGGCTTGTAATGTGGCTGAGTCAGCTACTTGATCGCAACTGCCAATGCCGGGGCAATCGTACAGCGGTGATCGACGGTGAGATCGAACTGAATTGGAACCAGTTCGAGCGGCGTGTGCGCAATCTCGCGGGCGGGTTGCTGCACTGCGGTGTCGGCCGCGGCGACCGAGTCGGCGTGCTGTCCCGCGATCGACACGAGGTGCTGGTGAGCTACTTCGCGCTCGCCCGGATCGGGGCGGTGTTCGCGCCGATCAACCATGGATTGGTGAAATCGGAAGCAGCGCAGATCATTCGCGATGCCGGATTGTCGATGCTGCTGGGCGAGCCCGAGTTGGTGCACCGCCACAACGGGGAGCTGCCGCTGGTGATCGGCTTCGGTGAACCCGACTTCCGAGTCATGATTGAAACCGATTACACCGGACCGCTGCCCGACATCCGCATCGACGATATCGCCGCGATCCTGCACACCTCCGCCACCACGGGCAAACCCAAGGGCGTCGTTGTCGATCACCGCTCGTTCAAGGACATCTCGCTGGGCTGGCTGGCAGTCGCGCATCCCGGCGACGACGCCGTGCTGGTGAACTGCTGTCCGCTGTTCCATGGCAGCGTGGTGGTCTGCCTGGCATTCATGGCGGCAGGCGCGACGGTGGTGCTGCTGCCCGGATTCAAACCGCAGACCGCCCTCGCCGCCGCCGAACAGCACGGAGCGACGCACCTGTGGCTGGTGCCGCAGATGCTGCGCTATCTGATCGACACTCCGGCGGCCGAAACCACCAAGCTCGACGGGCTGCGCGAGATTCTCTACGGTGCCGCCCCGATGCCGCCGGAACTCTATGCCGCCGCGGCACGGCGTATTCGGTGCGGATACCGGCAGGTGTACGGCATGACCGAAGTCGGCGGCCCGTTCGTGACACTGGCGCCTGCCGAACACCCACAGCCGGAAATGGCCCAGGAGAACGGGATCCCGGCCGGACGCGCCATTCCCGGCATGTCGGTGCGCATCGCGGACGACTCCGGGGCCGATGTCCCCCTCGGCACGGTCGGCGAGGTACTCGTCCGAGGCGAGGGCCTGATGCGCGGTTACTGGCACAACCCGCAGGCGACGGCGGCCGTGATCGACAAGGGCTGGGCCCGCACCGGGGATCTCGGCTGGATCGACAACGACGGCTTCATCCACCTGGTCGACCGGATCAAGGACGTGATCATCCGCGGCGGGCAGAACGTCTATCCCGCCGAGATCGAACGCGCCCTGCGTACCCATCCGGCGGTCGGGGACGTCGGCGTGGTCGGCGTACCCGACCATGACTGGGGTGAGGTCCCTCTGGCCTTCGTGGTTCCCGCCGCGGAAGCCGAGGTCGCCGAACAGGATCTGCTGCGGCATCTCGTCACCACCCTGGCCAGCTACAAGCGGCCCCAGCGCGTGGTCTTCACCGATCGGATCCCGCGCAATCCGGCCGGAAAGATCCTCAAGAACGACCTGCGGGCTCGCGTCCGCACCCTCGACGAGCGCGCCGAGATCGCCGCCGTCTGATTCCCACCGTCCTGGCCAGCCCGAAGAGAGGGACAGCCGTGTCCGAAACCGCTACCGTCACCCTGGACGTCCGCTACCGCGATACCACGCCGCTGGACGCCGGGAACGGACTCGAGATCTACTACGAGACCGACGGGCAGTCCGGCCCGAATGTAGTGCTGCTCAACAACTTCTACCTCATCGCCCCGGTGTGGCGGACCTGGATGCCCACGTTGTCCAGCGACCACCGGGTAACCAGCTACGACCTGCGCAACCAAGGCGCCACCAGCGCCGGCTACTCGCACGTCGAGTGGCGCGATCACGTCGACGACCTGCTCGCGCTGCTGGACGGCCTCGGTATCGAGCAGACCTATCTCGTCGGCACTTCCGCCTCCACCCTGCTGGCTCGTGATTTCGCGCTGGCACACCCGGACCGGGTACGCGGGATCGTGTTGCAGGGACCCGCGTTCAACCCGGTGACCGGCCGGCGCCGCCGCGCGATCACGCGCTCGTGGATGCGCACGCTCGAGCACGGCGGTATCGCCGCGCTGTGGGATCACCTGTATTCGCAGGTGTTCGGGGATCAGGCGATGGAGGACGGCGGCAGCGCCCTGTATCTCGGGATGCGGGAGTTGTTCACATCGGTGCACTCCGCGACGCCGCTGATGATCAATCTGGCCTCGTCGCTCGCCGCGCCGGACGATCCGGCCCTGCTCTCGGCGCTGTCGTGCCCGACCCTGCTGGTGATCGGCGAGAACGACTTCGTCTGGACCCGCACCGCCGCCGAGGCGACCGCGGACCTGGTGCCCGATTCCGAACTGCTGTTCCTGCCCGCGGTCGGACATCTGCCGTTCATGGAGGCAACCGAGGCGGTGGAGACCGCGATTCGCGCCTTCACCGCCCGCGTGGAAGCCGCGGACGCTCGATGAACATCCCAGCGAACACCGACGCGGTCCGGGCCTACGAGCGGCTGCTGGTCGGCCTGGCCCGTGCCGCCGGACGACAGGAACAGGATCGAGTGCTGATCGAAACACCGTTGCGGGACTTGGGTTTCGAGTCGGTCTCGCTGGTCGCGCTCTACGGCGCGGTGGAACGCGCGCTGGGGATGGAGTGGAGCGAGACCGTCCCGCAGGAGGCACTGCGCAGCATCGCGGCCATGGCCGTGTATCTCGCCGAAACGGAAGGAATGCCGTCGTGAAAACTCATGGCACACACTTGATCACGGGCGCCACCGGCCTGGTCGGTGCCGCGCTGGCTTTGGAACTGCTGGCCGTTACCGGCGATGAGATCATCGCCGTCGTCCGCGGCGCCGACGCTGCCGAGGCCACCGCCCGGCTGCACTGTGCGCTGTCGAGCGCCGCGGAGGATTTCGGCGAGATCGACCTGCTCCCCGATATCGTGCACCGCACCCGCGCGGTGCCGGGCGACATCCTCGAGCCCGGGTGTGGCGTGGCCGCGGCGCAATGCGGCGCTGTCACCCACATCTGGCACTCGGCAGCCTCGCTGCGGTACGAGAACGAGCACGCCACCGAGATCCACGCCCTGAATGTCGCGGGCACCGAACACGTCCTGGAACTGGCGCGGGCGCTGGGCGGCGTGCCGGTGAACTACGTCAGCACGAGCTACGTCGCGGGCCGCCGCACCGGGGTTCAGTACGAGACTCTCGTGGACACCACCGAATTCGCGAACAACGTGTACGAGGAATCGAAGATCCTCGCCGAGCAGCGGGTGGCCGGCAGCGGACTGGAGTGGCGCATCCTGCGGCCTAGCATCGTGGTCGGCCACTCGCGCACCGGCGCGGTGACCACCTTCTCCGGTCTGTACGGGTTCGCCAGTGCTCTGCTCAAGTTCCGGCAGGGCACCGAGCCTGCGCTGGGGCATCTCATGCGGCACCGCCGGATCCCGGTGCGGTACGAGCCCGAGACCGAGACGAACTTCGTGCCGGTGGACCTGGTGGCCCGCAACGGGGTCGCGGTCGGTCTCAACGGTGAACCCTCGACTGTGTACCACCTCGCCAACGCGGAATCGCCGACCGTGCAACAGGTGCTCGAGATCGCCTTTCCGTGGGCTGGACTGCGGGTGCCTCGTCCGGTGGCGGATCTGCGCGAGCTGACCGCCGTCGACGAGATCCTCGACCACGCGATGGACTTCTACGGCAGCTACATGAAATACGGGAAGAGCTTCGACCTGTCGAACACCGAATCCGTTGTCGGCAAGCCCGATACGGGGTCGCGCATGAGGGGTGTGCAGGTCGCCGAACTGCTCGAGTGGTACCGGCTGCGGATCGCCGCCGACGGCCGCACGAGTTTCCCTGGCAAATCGGCCTTCGCCTACGCCGAACCGGCCGCCGCGCGGGCCTGACGCGCAGGCGGGAAAGGACCGGCTCATGTTCGATCGGATCACACGGTTTCTCCTCGGGCGGCGCGGCGTCGTGCTCGCCTTGACGGGACTCGTGCTCGTGCTGGGCGCCGCTTTCGGCGCGGACCTGCAATCGCAGCTCACCAGCGGCCTCACCGATTACGACGATCCGGCCGCGGCGAATGTGGCGGCCCGGCGAATCATCGAGCGCACCACCGGAATCGATACCCAGCAGGGTTACGCGCTGTTGGTGCGGACGAATGATCCGATCGATCCAGCAGGCACCTATCCGGAGCCGGTCGCGGCCGCGGTGCGGGTGCTGCACCAGCGCCCCGAGGTGGTCGATGTCTTGGACTATCGCGCGAACCCGGCACTGATCTCGGGTGATCACCACAGCACCGTGGTGTTCGCGCGGGTCGGGGCGGTTACCGAGAAGGACGTCCTGCCCGCGCTGGAACGCGACGTCGCCGCCGACCCCGCCCTGGCCGGTCATGTCGACATCGGCGGGCCCACCGCGGGCAACGTGCAGATCAGCACGGTGTCGCTGACAGACCTTTCCCTGGCCGAAATCGTGGTGTTCCCCGCGCTTTTCGTGCTGCTGGTGTGGGTGTTCCGCGGCGTGGTGGCGGCCTTGCTGCCGCTGGCCGGCGGCGCGGTGACGGTGGTGGCGACAATGGCGGCGCTGCGCATGCTGGTGGTCTTCCAGCCGCTGTCGGTCTTCGCGCTGAATCTGGTGCTGGGGCTGGGACTGGGGTTGTCCATCGACTTCAGTCTGCTGATCGTCAGCCGGTTCCGGGCCGAGCTGGCTGCCCGCGACGATGTGGGCACGGCACTGGCGGCCACCCTGCGCACGGCCGGGCATACGGTGTTGTTCAGTGGCTTGACTATCGCCTCCGCCTTGGTGGCACTGCTGTTGTTTCCGCAGCGGTTCCTCACTTCGATGGGCGCGGCCGGAATCATCGTGACGGTCGCGGCCGTCGGTTACGCCCTGCTCGTCCTGCCCGCGATCCTGGCGGTCGTCGGTGGCAGGGTCGAAAAATGGGCTCCGGCACGGTGGCAACGGTGCCACCGAGCCGGAGTCCTCGGCGCGGAGGATCCGGCCGAGCGGCGCTGGCGCGGTTTCGCACACCGGGTCATGCGACGGCCTGCGGTGTTCGCGGTGGCGGCGACCGCGGCGCTGTTGCTGCTGGCCGCGCCAGTGGCGGCCGATGTTCTGCCCGAGAGTGTTTCGGCGGGCAAGGTCGCCGCAGCGCTGGCCCAGGATTTCACCGCGCCGCTGGCGGATACCGAACACGTGGTCGTCACCGCCGGAGCCGGCCAGCGCGCGGAGGTCGAGCGGCTCTCCGAACGCATCCGGACCGTGCACGGTGTCGCCGCGGTCGCCGATCCCCGGGCGCTGGACCGATCCCATTGGCTGGTGGAGGTTTCCCTCACCGAGGAGCCGCTCACAGGGATGTCGCGCACCGCGGTGCGGCAGATCCAGGACCTGGACGCGGTGCCCGCGCACACCGCGACCGGTCCGACCGCCGATGTGCTGGCGCTGAACCACAGCCTGGCCCGTCACGCGGTACCGGCCGTGGCCTTGATCATCGCCATCACGCTGATTGTGCTGTTCGCCTTGACCAGATCGGTGGTGCTGCCGGTCAAGGCGGTCCTGATGAATGCGCTGTCGCTGGCCGCCGCGAACGGCCTGCTGGTGCTGGTCTTCCAGCACGGCGTCGGTGCCGGGCTGCTGGGAACGCACGGGCAGGGGGCGCTCGCCCATCATTCTTTTTACCCTCGCCTTCGGTCTCTCGACCGACTACGAGGTGTTCCTGCTCGGACGGATCCGCGAAGAACGAGCCTGCGGCAGCGACGACCGGGAGGCCGTGGCCGAGGGGCTGGCCCGCACCGGCCGCATCGTGACCTCGGCGGCCCTGCTGTTCTGCCTCGCCATGGCGGCCATGGTGCTCTCGCGGCTCACCTTCGTGAAAGAGCTCGGGTTCGGCACCGCGACGGCCGTACTGCTGGACGCCACCGTAGTGCGGGCAGTGCTGGTACCCGCGCTGATGATGCTGCTCGGCAGCGTCAACTGGTGGGCACCCCGAATCCTGCGTGCACGACCCACCGCGGCGGCAACGCCGTCCGCGGTCACGATCGATGAAGAGGTAACGCTGTGACCACAGTCGAATTGCTCACCACCACCCGAGACTGGACCCCTGCAGGCTGGCGGCGGCTCCAGGCGGCGCATCAGCCGCCGTGGCCGGATCCCATCGCACTCGCCGCAGCGTCCGAAGAGCTCAACCGCAGCGCCGAACTCGTTGCACCCCAGCAGATCATGTCCCTGCGCCGGCAGCT
This sequence comes from Nocardia sp. NPDC059236, assembly GCF_042754085.1. Classification (NCBI taxonomy): domain Bacteria; kingdom Bacillati; phylum Actinomycetota; class Actinomycetes; order Mycobacteriales; family Nocardiaceae; genus Nocardia; species Nocardia sp. NPDC059236. The sequence continues at coordinate 79,419 of NZ_JBHZAF010000005.1, read as the reverse complement.
CGCCTTCGTCGCGCACGGCCGCGGTTTCGTCCTGCAGGGCGGCGACTGCGCCGAAACCTTCGACGAATCCTCCGCGCCCGCCATCGCCCGGCGGGTGGAGCTGTTCCGCCTGCTCGGCCGCGTGATCAGCGACCGCACCGGACTGCCGGTCGTGCAGATCGGCCGCATGGCCGGTCAGTTCGCCAAACCGCGTTCCAGCCAGACCGAGACAGTCGACGGTGCGACGCTGCACTCGTATTTCGGTCACTTGGTCAACGACCCGGCGCCAGACGCAGCGGCACGGATCCCGGACCCGCGCCGCCTGCTGCAGGGCTACCGGCACGCGGCTCGCACCATCGAGCTGCTGGACAAGACGCGACGCACAGCGGTTGCGGTACACGCCGGTCAGGACAGTCCGTCCTCAGCGTTCTGGACCAGCCACGAGGCTCTGATCCTCGATTACGAGGAGCCCTTCGCCCGCTTCGACGCCGAGGCGAACGACTGGTTTCTGACCTCCACCCATATGCCGTGGATCGGTGAGCGCACCCGACAGCCGGACGGCGCCCACGTCGAATTCCTCTCCGGCGTTGCCAATCCGGTCGGATGCAAGATCGGTCCGGCGGCGACGGCAGAGGAGGTATTGGGGCTGTGCACGCGGCTCGATCCGCGCCGGCAGCCCGGTCGACTGGTACTCATCGCCCGCATGGGGCCGGGCCAAGTGGCCCGGCGACTGCCCAGCCTGGTCCGGGCGGTCGCGATAGCCGGTCATCCGGCCATCTGGATCTGTGATCCCATGCACGCCAATACCTTCAGTGCTGCGGGACGAAAGACGCGCAGCGTCGACGACATCTGCTGCGAGATCGAGGGATTCGTCACCGCAGTGCGGTCGGCTGGGGGCTGGCCGGGTGGCCTGCATCTGGAGTGCACCCACGAGATGGTGACCGAATGCCTCGGCGGCAGCGCGGCTCTGTCTGCTGCCGATCTGGCCGAAAACTACACCACTGCCTGCGATCCCCGGCTCAACCACGACCAGACCCTCGATGTGGTCCGGTTCGCCGCCGAACTGCTCGCCTGACCCACCTCCCGAGTCCGTAACAGGAAGTGCTCCGTCATGAACAAACGCCAGCGACGAATTCACCTCGCCACCATGGTCCAGGCCGCAGCCGAACGGAATCCGGCCGGTCCGATCACCGTCGATCAGCCGCTCTCGGTGCGACCGGACCTCGGAACCCGTTTCACTGTCGCGGATCTCGCCGCGGTGGTGGAGATGCTGCGAGCCAAGCTGCACGCCTGCGATATCCGCGCCGGGGAGCGGGTCGCGGTCTACAAGACCAACAATGCCGACATTCTCGCCATCACCTGTGCGCTGGCCGGGCTCGGGGCAATTCCCGTGCTGATCTCGCCTGCGGTGCCGGGTCCCATTGCCGCGCAGCTGGTGCAACGCGCCCAGCCTCGCCATATCCTGACCGACGCCGGCAAGATCGCCTGCGGTGACGTCGACCCCGACGGCTACCGAGCGGTCACCCCCTCAGTGATGTTGACCAGTGGCAGCGTCGCGGATCTGCGCAGCCTCGACAGGCTCGTTGCGGAAGCCGCACCGCCGGCACCCGAAATCGACAATAACGGCCCGTGCATCATCACCCATACCTCGGGCACGACCGGTGTGCCGAAACTGGTCGAGCAGTCCGCGCGCGGCCTGGCCGCGCACATCCGTATTCAGCGGCGGATCGCGGGACTGTTCCAGATCCGCGAGCCGTGGGCGCTGTGCGTATCGTTCGTCCACGCTCGCACCTATTCGGCGTTGGCGGTCGGTCTGTTGCGGCGCATCCCCTTCGCGTTCCTCGCTGATCACGACACCGCGACGGTGCGCAGGGTTTTCCGGGAATTCCGGCCGGGGCTGGTCGAGACGCACCCGAACACGTTCGTCCAGTGGGAGCCGCTCGCCGAGGATCCCGACCGCCCGCTGAGCAACGTGCGCTACTACATCAGTACCTTCGATGCCATCCACCCGCGCACCGTGCGTATCCTGCTCGGGGCGTCGGATCGGCGCGCCGCCATCTACTTCCAGGCCTACGGCCAGACCGAGACCGGGCCGGTCACGGTGCGGGTGTACACGCGCCGTGGCGCGCGCCGGGCCCAGAGCCGCTGCGTCGGATACGGCATCCCGGGCCTGACCCGGGTGCGGCTGCGCAACGGCCGGCGTGCGCCCAGCCACATCGAGGTCCGGTCCAAGGGCCGCGGGTTGACCTATGTCGGCGAGGACGGCCGTTTCGCCGGTCAGCTCGACGGAACCTGGTGGAACATGGGTGATCTCGGCTATCGGGGCCGGTGGCAGTGTGTGCACCTGCTGGATCGGGAGATCGATCATATGGACGGGCTCGACAGTGTGCTCGAGGCCGAGGACGCGTTGATGACTCTGGTGCCCGAACTGACCGAGGTCGTGCTGGTCGAGGACGCCGAGGGCGGAATCCGGCCGGTGGTGTGCACTCGCGACGACCGGCCGCTGAACCTCGACACCTGGGCGGCTGCCTGCGCGAAGCTGCCCGCGATGCTCGCGCCGCTGCACACGACTTGGGATCGGTTGCCGCAGACCGCGACCTTCAAGGTCAAGCGGGTCGAACTGCAGCGGCTCGTCCAGGACGGGCGACTACCCGCACTCGCCGCGGAACGGTAGGAGACGGCGATGCTGCATTCGATTCCCCTGTTGCCCAGCGGCGTTCACCGCTGGACCACCACCGGTGGCGTCACCGTCACGCGGCGGGTTACCACCGTCGAGTCCGACCGGATTCTCGAGCGGCTCGGCGCCCGGCTGGATTCCCGCGCCGGGATGCTGATCGCCTCGGGCGTGACCTACCCGGGCCGATACGCTCGAGGCGCAGTCGGCTACGAGGCACCGCCGCTGCAACTCGCCGCGCGCGGCAATGTCATCGAAGTGCGGGCCCTCAATCAGCGTGGCCGCGTTCTCCTCGAGGCTGTGGCCGCTCCCGTCTGTGAGGTGCTGTGCGATGTCACCCGCGAACCCGACCAGCTGTCGGGCCTGCTGCCCGCCGCCGACGCCCGGCACAGTGAGGAGGAGCGGACCCGGCAGTCGAATGTGACCATAGTGCTGCGGGCGATCTGCTCGACCATGGCAGGTGGAGACGATCAATTGCTCGGGCTCTACGGCGCCTTCGGCTACGACCTGATCTTCCACATGGTTCGCGCGCAGCGGCGACACGAACGCGACCCCCGCTCGAGGGATCTGGTGCTGCATCTGCCCGACCAGTTCCTGGTCGTCGACGACCGCAGCGCGACACAGGTCAAATATGACTTCCTCTACGGCGGGCACGACACCGACGCGCTACCGCACGTGACACCGGTCGAAAGATATTGTGGTGGAAGAACTCCCGATCGCGAGCGCGACATGGCGGCCGGGGCCTACGCCGAGATCGTCGAGGAGGCCCGGACGGCTTTCCGCGACGGTGACCTGTTCGAGGTCGTTCCGGCCCAGTCGTTCTATCGCCGCTGCGACGATCTGCCCTCGCAGGTCTTCGAGCGGCTGTGGGCGAGCAATCCGGCGCCGTACGGGGTGTTCGCCAATCTCGGCGAGCAGGAGTATCTGGTCGGCGCATCCCCGGAGATGTTCGTCCGCGTGTCGAAGGAACCCGGCGGCGTGGCCGCCAGGCACATCGAATCGTGTCCCATCAGCGGCACCGCACCGCGCGGAGCCGACGCGCTCGCCGATGCGGAGAACACGCGCGCACTGCTCAACTCGCACAAGGAGGAATCCGAGCTGACCATGTGCACCGATGTCGACCGCAACGACAAGGCTCGGGTCTGCGTACCCGGCAGCGTCGAGGTGATCGGGCGCCGGCAGATCGAGACCTACGCGACGTTGATCCACACGGTCGACCATGTCGTGGGACGGCTCCGCGACGAATTCGATGCCCTCGACGCCTTTCTCACGCACGCCTGGGCGGTGACCGTGACGGGCGCACCCAAGGCCGCCGCAGTCGACTTCATCGAGGCGCACGAGCGCGCTGTCCGCCGCTGGTACGGCGGCGCGTTCGGCATGATCGGCTTCGATGGCACCCTCGACACTGCACTCACCCTGCGCACCATTCATATCGACGATGGAGTGGCCGGTGTGCGGGCGGGCGCGACGCTGCTGCACCTGTCGGTCCCCGAGGACGAGGAACGGGAGACCGAACTCAAGGCGCGGGCCCAGCTAGCGGCTTTGCGCGCGAACAACGCCCCAGTCGAGCGCGGCCCCGCCGCGGTGGCGATGGCGGATCGGGAGCGCCCGCGGGTGGTGCTCGTGGACCACAACGACAGTTTCGTGCAGACCCTCGCGGACTACTTCCGGGCCGCAGGCGCGGTCGTGGACACCTACCGCAGCGAGGTAGCGGGCGAGGCCATCGCCGAACAACGACCCGACCTGGTCGTGCTGTCGCCCGGACCCGGGCTGCCCGCCGACTTCGCTATGCCGGCGACGCTGGACAGCGCTCGGCAACTGCACATTCCGGTGTTCGGCGTCTGCCTGGGTCTCCAGGGCATCGTCGAATACTACGGCGGCGCGCTGACCCGGCTACCGGAACCGGCGCACGGCGAGGCCGCGGTGGTCAGCGTGCACGAGCCCAACGGGCTGTTCCGGGGCCTCCCAACGGAATTCGTGGCCGGACGCTACCACTCGTGGGCGGTCGCGGATATTCCGGAGGCGCTGGCTGTTACCGCGACGACCGGGAAAATCGTGATGGCCGTGGAACATCGCAGCGAACCGGTCGCCGCGGTGCAGTTCCACCCGGAGTCGATCATGACCGCCGCGGACGGTGTCGGATCGGCGATCGTGGTCAACGCGCTCGCCACGCTGGTGCGACGCGATTCGCTGCCTGCACGGGGCCGGATGTAAGCCCGTGTTGCGCTGGACAACTGCCGGGGAGTCGCATGGTCCCGTCCTGGTCGCCATCCTCGAGGGGATGGTGGCCGGTGTCGAGGTGACCTCCGCCGAGATCGGCGCGCAGCTGGCCCGGCGTCGGCTCGGGTACGGGCGCGGCGCGCGAATGAAGTTCGAGGCCGATGATGTGACCATGATCGGCGGCGTGCGCCACGGCCGCACCATGGGCGGTCCGGTCGCCATCGAGGTAGCGAATTCGGAGTGGCCCAAGTGGGCTCGGGTCATGTCCGCAGATCCGGTGGAGCAGACCGAGTTGGCTGGGTTGGCGCGCAATGCGCCGTTGACGCGTCCGCGCCCCGGGCACGCCGACTATCCGGGCATGCTCAAGTACGGATTCGATGACGCCCGGCCGGTTTTGGAGCGGGCCAGCGCGCGCGAGACCGCAGCGCGTGTCGTGGCGGGCACCGTCGCCCGCAACTTCCTGCGCCAGGCACTGGGCGTCGAGGTGATCTCGCACGTGGTGTCGATCGGCACCGCCGCCAACACCACCGGTGTCACGCCGACGGCCACGGATCTCGACGCCATCGACTCCTCTCCGGTGCGCTGCTTCGACGCCGCCGCCGAGACGGCGATGCTTGCCGAGATCGAGGCGGCGAAACGAGACGGTGACACTCTCGGCGGTGTAATCGAGGTCCATCGTCGAGGGACTTCCGGTCGGTTTGGGGTCGTTCACCTCCGGTGAGACGCGCCTGGACGCACGCCTGGCGGCCGCGCTCATGGGAATACAGGCCATCAAGGGAGTCGAGGTCGGCGACGGTTTCGCGACCGCGCGCCGTCGCGGCAGCCAGGCCCATGACGAAATAAGGCCGGGCACAGAGGGTGTGCGGCGTGCGACCAACCACGCGGGCGGTCTCGAAGGCGGCATGACCAATGGTCAAGCTCTGCGGGTGCGAGCGGCGATGAAGCCTATCTCGACCGTCCCGCGAGCATTGGCGACGATCGACATGGCCTGCGGCGCAGCGGCGGTCGCGATCCACCAGCGCTCGGACGTTTGCGCGGTCCCTGCCGCCGGTGTGGTCGCCGAGGCCATGGTGGCGCTGGTCATCGCGCAGGCCGTGTTGGAGAAGTTCGGCGGCGATTCATTGCCGGAGACCGTCGGCAATATCCAGGCGTATCGCGAACGCGTCCATGCCCGCCTGCATGTCCCGGAAGTGATCCTTGTCGGTCCGCCCGGCGCCGGGAAAACGACCGTTGGCCGCCTGCTCGCCGATCGAGTAGGGGTGAGCTTCCGTGATACCGACGACCTCATACGGGAAGCTACGGGTTGCAGCATTCCCGAGATCTTCGCCGAACGCGGCGAAGCGGAATTCCGGCGTATCGAAGAAGATATGGTCCGAGGCGCGCTGGCCACGCGCGGGGGAGTCCTCTCGCTCGGCGGCGGCGCTGTGCTGTCTGCGGCCACCCGTGCGCTACTCCGCGATAGGATCGTCGTCTGCCTGGATGTCGGTGCGGAGGAGGGACTTCGGCGCGTGGTCGTCGACTCCGACCGTCCGTTGTTCTCGAGCGCGGATCGATCTGCGCACTATGCGGACATGCTCAGGCGGCGGCAACCGCTCTACCGGGAGATCGCGCGGCTCGTGGTCGGCACCGATGGTCGTATCCCCGAAGAGGTGGTGCGGCGCGTGCTGGCCGAGCTCGGATCACGTTCTCCCTCGAACGGAGCCGCGAAAGCCGGATGACCGGACCGGCCGGGTGAATTCGGCTCCCGGCCGGGACAGGGTGTCATGGTTTGCCGCGCGCCGCGTACACCAGCGGCACGGCCGCCGCGTAGGTGGTGGCCACCTCGGCGAGGTGACCTGACAACAATCGCGCCTTACACGCCGCGGCAGCGCAACAGCGCGCTACCGTTTGCGATCTGAACAGCACAGGCCCTGAAAGTTGTTGCGGTGACCAACGATCAGATGCGTTGCTGAAGGGATCTACCGACTTTTCTCGGTGACCGCGGTATTGACCGAGCGGGCGGGCAGCGGGTGCGCCACCGTCGTCGGAGGACCGCTTACGAGCTCCCCCTGCGCGGCTGTCGAGTGCGGCCGACAGTGACCGCGTTGCAAGGCACCCCACCTCAGTACGTCACTGTGACGTTTCAATTGGATGCGCGGGGAGCCAGGGGAGTGACGCACAGCGGTCATCGCCCGTCAACCAAACGGCAGCCCACCACTCCGCAGGGTAAATCGAATCAATCAACCGAACCCAGACGCCGACGCCGACGCCGACGCCGCGAGGATCATGACGCCGTTCGACGCTCGCCGAGTAAGTCGATCCCACGTGGCCGCGCATCATCCAAATCGGCGCCGCCAGACGCGCAGTCGAAATCTGCCTACACCAACACAGGGGACGGGTCTGTCAATTCAACTTGACATAATTACCTATTAGGCCAAAACTGTTGCAACACACCACAACCCGGGGGAGAGGCCCTCCGGAGCCCCACCCAACCCCACCACAACGCAACACCCCATCGCCCGGCCCGAACCCGACAATCCGGGAAAGACTCGACAGCCGCACCCAGCGATCCGAGAAAAACCTGACAGCACAGGACAACTCCGGACAATCCGGGAAGAACTGACAGTAGTGCCGGTCCACTCCCACAACCAGCCCACCCACGTCCACAAAAAGCTGGCACTACACAACCAGACCAACAGCCCAAAACACCCCAGACGCAGCCTCACGAGACCGCCGATCCACAAAAACCTGACACCTGCGACGATCTACCAAACATCGCCACGCCAGTCACATCAGCCAAATACGTCACAGTGACGCAACGCGACATGCATGAATATGCAACCTGACGCCGAGAACATCCAACCCACCGCCAGTGCCTTACCGGATTTTCATGCACACCGCGACGCACTGCCATCATTCCCGGATTGCTGCCAACTCTTTCCGCACCTGACAACCGCAGTTGCACAGCATGTTTCAAGATCAACTCCAATGCCGTAATCGCGCCGATAATCAACATTATGTCAAGTTGCGCTGATCCGATGCCTCCCCAGCGCTGTCGGCGGCACCGCCGCGGGCACCGCTGGCCCCTAGGGGTTTCGAGCGTGCTCCACGATCTTCGAATGCGCCTGTACCGCTGATGAATTCAGCGATGTACCGGGAGGCCGCGCGGGGCGACGAGATGGTCAGTCCCAGACGAGGGTGAGGACGCGGTGACCATCGGGGATGGCGGGGATGTCGCAGTAGGCGGCCTCGTCGTAGGACCAGCCCTCCCACACCGGTTCCGCGTACAACTCCCCCACATCGAGTCGCTGATCGATGTCACTGGGCGGCAATGACGTACAGATCGCCACCGATTCCGCCGCGATGCCGTCATGATCATCGTCGAACATCTCCTCGTGCAGTTGCACGCGGATCCACGCGACGGCGGGGTCGGCCCCGAGGGTGGTGAGGCGCGCTGCGATCTCCGCGAGGCCGGGGCGGCCCTCGCCGTACTGGCTGGGGGCGATGGAGTCTTCGCGAGTGTTGCCCTCGCAAGAATTCCGCGATGGTCACCAGCGGGTACCGGTTGTCGTGGCCGGCGGAGCGGATGCGGATCTCGTCGCGGGTGATCATCGCCCGATGGTGGGAGCTGCCGCCGGGTGATCATTATTTTGGGCGCCGATCCGGCCCAAAGACTTGATTGATTCCAGAAAAAGGGGCAGACTTCGGGTTGTGCCCACGCCTACGGATTTCGAGCGCATGTTGCGCGGGGCCGCTTTGCGTGTGACCGCACCGCGGCTGGCGGTGCTGACCGCGGTGCACACTCACCCGCACTCGGATACGGACTCGATCCTGGGGTTCGTGCGCGAGACGCTGGGCGGGGTTTCACATCAGGCGGTGTACGACGTATTGAAGGCTCTGACCAGTGCGGGGCTGATTCGCCGCATTCAGCCGATGGGGTCCGTGGCGCTGTACGAGACGCGCGTCGGGGACAACCATCACCATGTGGTGTGCCGGTCGTGCGGCGTGATCGCCGATGTCGACTGCGCCGTCGGCGACGCGCCCTGCCTGACCGCGTCCGACGACAACGGTTTCGCGCTCGACGAGGCCGAGGTCATCTACTGGGGCCTGTGCCCCGAATGCTCGAAAACTACTGCGACACAAGACAAGTAGCGGTCACAATCGTGGCCGACAGCCAGCTGATCACGCAGATGATCACTCACTGAAAGGACACACCGTGCCTGAAGAACACCCGCCCATCGGTGAAGCCAATACCGAACCCGCCGGTGGCTGCCCCGTCGTACACGGCCGGCTCAATGACCCGGCCGAGGGCGGTAACGCCAACCGTCAGTGGTGGCCCAACCAGCTGAACCTGAGCATCCTGCAGAAGAACCCGGCCGTCGCCAACCCCATGGACGAGGGCTACGACTACGCCGCCGAGTTCAAGACCCTGGACCTGGCCGCGGTCAAGCAGGACATCGTCGAGGTCATGCGCACCTCGCAGGACTGGTGGCCGGCCGATTTCGGCCACTACGGCCCGTTCTTCATCCGCATGTCCTGGCACGCCGCGGGCACCTACCGCATCAACGACGGCCGCGGTGGAGCCGGTGCCGGCATGCAGCGTTTCGCTCCGCTGAACTCGTGGCCCGACAACGCCTCCCTCGACAAGGCGCGGCGTCTGCTGTGGCCGGTGAAGAAGAAGTACGGCAAGAAGCTGTCGTGGGCCGACCTCATCGTCTACGCCGGCAATGTCGCCCTCGAGGACATGGGCTTCAAGACGTTCGGCTTCGGAGGCGGCCGCGTCGACCAGTGGGAGCCCGAGCAGGACGTGTACTGGGGTCCGGAGACCGAGTGGCTCGGCGACGCCCGCTACACCGGCGAGCGTGACCTCGAGAACCCGCTGGCCGCGGTCCAGATGGGTCTGATCTACGTCAATCCCGAAGGCCCCAACGGCAACCCGGATCCGCTGGCCGCGGCCGTGGACATCCGCGAGACCTTCCGCCGGATGGCCATGAACGATGTCGAGACCGCGGCGCTGATCGTGGGTGGTCACACCTTCGGTAAGACCCACGGTGCGGGCCCGGCCGACAATGTCGGCCCCGAGCCCGAGGCCGCCCCGCTCGAGGAGCAGGGCCTGGGCTGGAAGTCCACCTTCGGCACCGGTGCCGGCAAGGACGCCATCACCTCCGGTATCGAGGTCACCTGGACCCCCACCCCGACCCAGTGGGACAACTCCTTCCTGGAGACCCTCTACGGCTACGAGTGGGAGCTGTCCAAGTCGCCCGCCGGTGCGCACCAGTATGTCGCCAAGAACGCCGAGGAGATCATCCCCGACGCGTTCGACGGGTCCAAGAAGCACCTGCCGACCATGCTGACCACCGACCTGTCGCTGCGGTTCGACCCGGTCTACGAGCCGATCACCCGCCGCTGGCTCGACCACCCCGAAGAGCTGGCCGAGGAGTTCGCCAAGGCCTGGTACAAGCTGATCCACCGCGACATGGGTCCCAAGGTCCGCTACCTGGGCCCCGAAGTGCCGGCCGAGACCCTGCTGTGGCAGGACCCGATCCCGGCCGTCGAGCACGAGCTCATTGACGCCGCCGATGTCGCGGCGCTGAAGGCCAAGATCGCGGAGTCGGGTCTGACCGTGGCGCAGCTGGTGTCGACCGCGTGGGCGGCGGCCTCGTCGTTCCGCGGCTCGGACATGCGCGGCGGCGTCAACGGCGGCCGCATCCGCCTGCAGCCGCAGGCCGGGTGGGAGGTCAACCAGCCCGACGAGCTGGCGCAGGTCATCCGGGTGCTCGAGGGCATCCAGGAGTCCTTCGGCAAGCCGGTCTCCTTCGCCGACCTGGTGGTGCTGGCCGGTAACGTCGGCGTCGAGCAGGGCGCCAAGGCCGCCGGCTTCGATGTCGAGGTGCCGTTCCGTGCGGGCCGCGGCGACGCCACCCAGGAGCTGACCGACGTGGAGTCCTTCTCCGCGCTCGAGCCGGCCGCCGATGGTTTCCGCAACTACGTCGGCAAGGGCACCCGCATCCCGGCGGAGTACCTGCTGCTGGACAAGGCCAACCTGCTGACCCTGTCGGCGCCGGAGATGACCGTGCTCGTCGGTGGTCTGCGCGTGCTGGGTGCGAACTACCAGGGTTCGCAGCTGGGCGTGTTCACCGACAAGCCGGGTGCGCTCACCGCGGACTTCTTCGTGAACCTGCTCGACATGTCCACCAAGTGGGGCCCGTCGTCCGCCGACGACGGCACCTACGAGGGCAAGGACCGCGCCACCGGCAAGACCGTGTGGACCGGTTCGCGTGTCGACCTGGTGTTCGGCTCCAACTCGCAGCTGCGGGCCCTGGCCGAGGTGTACGCCGAGGACGACTCCAAGCGGAAGTTCGTCGACGACTTCGTGGCCGCCTGGACCAAGGTCATGGAGCTCGACCGCTTCGACCTGGTGTGATGACAACCGTCTGAACCAGTAGGACGATGCCCCCGAACCGACCGGTTCGGGGGCATTGTGCGTGTCGGGATGCTAGCCGGTGGACGTCTCGGTGCGGACGCGGCCGAGGAAGCGGCGGGCGATGTCGGTGCCGTCGTGGTTGTAGGCGTTCATCAGCTCGGTCAGTTCCTCGACCAGCGCCCGCAACGCTGGAGTGTCGAAGCCGTCGGGGTCGGTGGCCCACCCGGGCGGGATGTTGCCGACCGTGATGAGAATGCCTGCGTCGTAAGGGGTTTCGACGGTATACGTGAGCTGGTCGGGGGCGTCGCGCAGGGCGCTGCGGGTGGCGAGGTCGCCGTCGCCGTCGGGGAGGGTGAGGATGCGGGCCAGGGCGATGTCCTCGCCGATCATGTCGGCGATGCGGGACAGGCTCGCGTGCCGGCCGGGACGATCGTGGCGCGCACCGTAGGTGCGGTCTCCGGTCCGGTGCGCTCCCCCGCCGGTCTTGCTCAGCAACCGGTCCAGCATGCGCTGCGCGGCCGCCCGCTCCGCCGGCCCGGTGCGCGGATGCTCGATGAGACTGCGCAGCCGCTGAATTCGGCCCATCGCCGCCGTCGCCATGCTTCTCCCCTTCCGACGCTGTCGACCCCCGATCATGCCAGCGGCAGCAGCCGTAAAGCGAGGCGCGGGCACAGCCGTACCGCATCCCGTGCGGCGGGCAGATCCGCGCGCTCCAGCACCGGGTCGCGGTGATCGCGGGTCAGCGGGAATCCCCAGTCGTCGCGGGCGAGGGTGCCGGGCAGCAGTTCACTGCACACGCCCCGGCCGTCGCAGCGGGTCCAATCGATGTGCAGGCGAAGCGGTTCGATCATCGCAGTGCTCCTGTCCGGGCCGGCGCAGCCGCTACACAGTGGCCGTGTTGATGCCGAGCCACCTCGTCGGCGAACACCTCCAGCGCGGACCGCACCATGCGAGCGGTCCCGTCGGGGTGGTGACAGGCTCCCCTGCCCTCGACCAGCCGGGCCACCCGGGCGATCTCGGCGGGGTCGCCGACTCCGTCGGCCAGCTGCTCGAATCGGGTTGCGAGGGTGGGCAACCCATTGCGGCACGGACCGCACTGCCCGGCGCTCTGTGCGGCGAGATAGGCGGTGATCTCGGCGGTGACCCGCAACCCGCACTGACCGTGAGGCAGCACCCGCACCACTCCGGCACCCGGGACGGCACGCAGATGCCGTAAACCCTGCGCCGACAACGCGGCTCCCGGCAGGGCCAACCCGGAAATCCAGGTGCCATGCCAGCCGCCGACCAGCACCGCGCGCACCCGGGCCGGGTCGGTGCCGCCGAGACCCGCGACCACCTCCGGCAGCTCGGCACCGGCCGCAACCTCGAAAACACCGGCGATTCTGGTGCCCGACAAGCTGATCAGCATCGTGCCAGGCTCATCCCACACCCCGACCGAACGGAACCACGACGGGCCGTGCCGGGCGATCAACGCCAGCTGGGCCAGCGTCTCGACATTGTGGACCAGCGTCGGGCGACCACCCACACCCGAGCGGGACGTGGAGACCACCTGATCGGCCGGGAGTGCCGCGCGTCCGGACAGACGATTCACCACCGCCGACTTCTCCCCCGCCAGGAAAGTCTCGGGGGCAGCGGTCAGTTCGATCACCGGTTCGCGGTACCCCGCCCGCCGCCGTTCCACCAGTGCCCGCCGCAGCGGTTCCAGCATCGCTTCCGAGGCATAGATCCGGCAGTCCCGGCTCCCGACCGCGGCCGCCGCGGCGACCAGGCCGTCCAGCACCAGATGCGGTGCGCGAGTGAGCAATACGGCATCCTTGTGACTGTCGGGCTCCCCCTCCGCACCATTGGCGACCACGATCGGACGACGCCCACCGGCCACCGCACCCAGCTTGCGCGCCACCGGGAACCCCGCCCCGCCACGCCCGCGCAGCCCCGAGGCCGCGACCGCATCGATCAACTCCCGCGTGACAGCGGGCAACCGGCCATGCGTGGCCTCGTGAGCGACCAGGTCAGCCGTCGGCGCGGCCAGCAGCCTGCGCACCGCCACCGCACGGCGACCCCCAGATTCGACGCCGGTCATCGGGCCACCTGCCCGGCCGGTACACCGATCTCGGTGAATCCCCGGCTGATCCGCCAGCCCACCGCGGCCACCACCGCGACCGCACAGGCCACCAGCACTGCCACCAGCCACGGCCGGAACGCGTCGGTCCCCGCCCCGAGCGCATGGATCGACACCATCGGCCACAGCACATACGTCGCCCAGTGCACGGCACGAAACGCATTCGGGCCGATCCGATGCCGCAGCAGACCCGACACCGTCACCGCGGCGAGCAGATCCACCGCCACCGTGCCGAACCCCACCCACACCGACCGATACGCCCCGCCGAACGGCACCACCACATCCACCAGCCGCAACTGCGCCCACGGATCGGCCAGCAGACTCGCCACATGCACGGCCACCAACCCGACCGCGGTCAACGCCGCGCCCCGATGAAACACCGCCATCCCGGCCCGCGGCAACACCACGACTCGCCCCGACCGCGCGACAACCCCGGCCACCACTGCCACCGTCAGCACCACCAGCGCCGTGACACCCGTCCCCCGCCCGAACGCCCACAACGCCTCGTCGAACCCCGCCTGCCCCATCAGCATTCACCGCCCCGGGACGCTTGCGCCGGCCAGTTCACGATTCGGTTCCCTCGGTTCATGATTCGGTTCCGTTCTCCCGAGTTCCGGGCTCGTCGTCACCGGACGCGGCCTGCGGCCACCCGCACAAGGTGATGACCTCACCGTCGCGACTCACCAGCCGCGACGGAAAACCCTGGCCACGCAAACCCGTCAGCGCGTCACGGCCACGAATGACGGCCGCCGTAGCGGCGGTATTGGCGGCCAGGCAGGACCCGGCGGCGACCGACACCGTCCGCCACACCGGATCCGCGGCGAGGCCGGTGCGCGGGTCGACGATGTGGTGCACCAGACTGCCGCCCCGCCACCAGCGGCGGCGCAGCGTGCTCGAGGTGGCCAGTGCCGCGCCTGCGGGAAGAGTTATGCGGGAACGAGGTTCACCGGGGCGATCCTCGACCAGCACCTGCCAGCCGCCCGCCGGGGCGGGGCCCGCAGTGGCGATGTCACCACCCAGGCTCACCAGCACACCACAGCCGAGACGATCGGCGACCATATGCGCGCAATGGTCGGCGGCAAGTGCTTTCGCCGTCGCGCCCAGATCGAGCAGCACCCCCGCGGGCACACTCAGCAGATCGCCATCCAACCTGACATGCGTCCAATCCGGGCGCACCGTGAGCGCCACGGGTACCCGCAGCCCAGCAGGCCCTTGGCCACGCCCGCCGACTCCGACGTCACCGCGGCGATCGACTCCGGTCTCACCCTTGGTGACCCGCTCCGCAGACGTCGCTTCCCTTGCCACACCACCTTCCTCATGGTGACTTTCCAGCGGCACGATTGCCGGTGCGGAAGGACTCTGGGTTTGGCTACCCCGTATGGAGTGACCTCCTTCGTTGCTGGTGACCGCGCCCTCGAGGTCACGGATCCCGGTGCGCGAGTCAGACTTCCGAGCTACCGCGTCCGGACGGTCCTCGACCACTCGCGCGGCCGAGCCCGGGAGCAGCAACGTGAAGTCGCGGTCGTAGCCCAGGGCGATGAGCGAGGTACCGATCGTGGGGTCGAGATCCCCGTCGGTGTCGCGGGCGGCCGCGAGGGCGGCATGGAGATGTCCGGCGAGCAGTGCACTGATGCGCACCGGTTGCCCGGCGGTCCGCGCCAGGCGGCTGATCTCGGAGTCGGGGCGGAATCGGCTGCAGGCGGCGTCGACCTCGGCGAGGTGGGCGCGGATCAGGGTGCGGGCCGGGCGCAGTGCCGCCGGGTCGGTGACGACCACGCGCGCGGTGGTGCTCCACACCGGCCATTCGGTCGAGGCCGTGTGGTCGGGGGCGGCGATCACGAGCCGCTCGATCGGGCGTGGACGCGACCGGTACCCGAGCGCAGCGCCGGGGTGGGGTCGGTGGCGGCGTTCGCCGGGGTGCCGTCGGAGGCCGCGGTGGCGTCGGGGGTGGCGGATTGGGTTGTGCTGCCGCCGCTCTGGAGACTGCCGTGGTTGTCGACGTAGGCCAGCGCGGTCGCGGTGAGCGTGCCCGCCGCGGTCACGGCGAGCAGGGTCGCGGTCGCGGTGCGCCCGGCCCGCAGACTCGGATGTGACGGCATGCTGAATTCCTGTTCGCTCGGATCACCCGGGGCGCGGCGCTCCCGGTATGGGCTCGAACCTCAGCATGCGAACCGGCACTGTGAGGGCGCTGTGAAGCAGGGTCCTGGATGCTGCGAATACGCCGGGAGCCGACACTGCCCTGTCCTGGCCGCTTTTGTGTTTGTTCGCAGTATCCAAGGAACGTTTGTACATGCACATGTCTGCATGCGAACATTCATCATCGGGCAGACCTGGGCGTCTGCCGCCTAGCCTGCGGCGACGACCGCGGCGAGCCGCTCGATATCGGCGGGCAGCACCCGGCAGCATCCACCGACGATGGCCGCACCCAGCCCCGCCCACTCCTCCGCCAGCCCGGCCGGGTACCGCGCCTCCCCCGTCCAGCACCGTTGCCCGGCGTCCCACTTCTCCCCGCTGTTCGGGTAGACGATCACCGGTTTCCCCGTCACCTCCCGAGCCAGGGCGATCGCCGCCGCGACATCGTCCGGCGCACAGCAGTTCACCCCTACGGCGACGATCTCCGGAACCGCGGCGGCGATCGCGAACGCGTCCCGCAGCGGCTGCCCGGCGCGGGTCCGGTCGCCGTCGATGGTGTAGCTGAGCCAGGCGGGCACGCCACTCCCGTCGAGCAGTCCGGCCAGCGCCTCCGCCTCGTCGATATCCGGAATCGTCTCCAGCGCAAGCACATCCGCCCCGGCTTCGGCGAGCACTTCCAGCCGCGGCAGGTGCCAGCGCTTCAACTCGGCCAGGGAAAGCCCGTAGCAGCCGCGGTATTCGGAACCGTCGGCCAGGGCCGCACCGTACGGGCCGATCGAGGCGGCGATCCAGCGCTCACGGCCGTCGTCGATCTCGTCTCGTGCCGTACGCGCGAGCGCGACACTGCGCCGCAGCAATCGGGCGGTCTGTTCTCGATCGATGCCGCGCGCCGCGAATCCCTCGAACGAGGCCTGGTAGCTCGCGGTGGTCGCGATGACCGCGCCCGCCCGGAAGAACGCGGTGTGCACGGCTCGGATCTCGTCGGGTGCGTCGACGAGCAGTCGCGCCGACCACAGCGCGTCGGACAGATCGTGTCCGCGCGCTTCGAGTGCGGTCGCCACGCCTCCGTCGGCGACGGTCACCTCGCCCACCGGGACTCCGAACTCGGCCATCGTCCTCCAAACTGCAACCTGTTCTACTGTGGGTGGCGTGGATGTCACCTATGAGAACACCCGACGCGAAATCGCCACCGACAAAGGCGTCCTGCGCTACCACGAGGCCGGCGACGGTCCTCCCCTGATTCTGCTGCACGGCTCCGGAATCGGCGTCAACGGCTGGCGCAACTTCCGCAGCAACCTCGGCTTCTACGCCGACCATTTCCACTGCTACGTCCTGGAATTCCCGGGCTTCGGCGTCAGCGACCCCGTCCCGGGACACCCGGTCCTCACCGCCGTCGACTCCGTCGTCCGGTTCATGGATGCGTTGAACATCGACTCCGCCGCCATGATCGGCAACTCCATGGGCGGCGTCGTCGCGGTGAATGTCGCCATGCACCACCCGCAGCGGGTCGAGAAGATCGTCGCCATCGGCGGTGTCGGCCACAGCTTGCTCGCCGCCAACCCCAGCGAAGGCACCCGGCTGCTGTCGGAATTCGCCGACCAACCCAGTCGCGAGGGCCTGGAGCGCTGGCTGCGCTGCATGATCTACGACCCCAAGATGATCACCGACGGCCTCATCGAGGAACGCTGGACCGCGGCCACCGAACCCGCCGCGCAGGCCAGTCTCGAGGCCATGTACGGGTCCGAAGCGCTTGCGCTGCAACAGCAATTCCTGGAGAACTCCCCCACCCCGCCCTACTGGTCCATGCTGCACAAGATCAAGAGCCCGGTGCTCATGACCTGGGGCGCCGACGACCGCCAATGCCCCACCGACATGGCGCTCATCCCGCTGCGGCAGATCCCCAACGCCGAACTGCACGTGTTCCCCAAGTGCGGGCACTGGGTCATGTACGAGGCCAAGGAGGCCTTCGAACGCGTCACCCTCGAATTCCTGCACCGCTGAACAGGATTCCCGGGTGGGCTCACCGGCCCACCCGGGCGGCGGGTCAGCGGTCGCCGAACACCGCCAACTGGCAGGCGTTCAGCAGCGTCACCAGCTCCTCGCCCTCCTTGTCGTCGAGGACCGCGAACGCGGGCGCGATCAGATCCTCGGTGATCGACTCCGCCTGCATCCAGCGGCCCTTCAGCTCCGCGGTGATCTCGTCGAACGGCTCCGGCCAGCCGAAATTGCGGGCCTGATCCGGACCCGGCTTCAGCGGGGAGCCCGCGATCAGCACCGCCTGCAACGGGGTCAGCCCACTACCCAGCACGCCGATCAGGTGCAGGCCGCCACGCAATTCCCGCAGCACATGGATCAGCTGCAGCACCAAGCCCGGCGCATCCTCGGCCTGCGGCAGAGCACGCCAGCCCGCGAACAGCGGCGCGCCCACCGGATTCGCGGCCGCCACCACCCGCTGTAGCAGCTCGGCCAGGCGTCCGGAGTCCTCGAAGGAGGCCAGCTTCCGGCGGCCGAAGTTCTGGCACGCCGTCAGATATCCCTCGGCGGCTGCCGCGGCCGGCATCGAGGCCGTGGCCTCCCACGCCTCCCGGATCGCCTCGGGACGGAAGAAACCGAAGGCCGCGGTCACCACATCGGCATCCACATCACCCAGGACGCCGGCGCGGCCGCGGGTGTAGCCGGGCATGAAGCCGGGGACACCGGTGCTGTCGGCGAAGGCTCGGGCTTCCCGGGAGAACATGAATCCCCCACCGATCGTCTGGATCTGATCCTTCACCGCGGACGCTACCGACATGTCCGTTCCTCTCTGAGCGGAAAGCGCAATCGATCCGAGACTATTTCAGACCGCCGACCGGCCGCACACGGGCCACCCGAATGTGACCGGGAGAGCACTCCCAACACCAAACCGACTGTCCTGAAACATATTTGCCTCGCACGACCGGAATCCGCTGCCCGGCAACGTCCCTCACCGCACCGCAGCCGGAAAGACCTGTCGGTTACATCCGCTAACCTTCAAGCGGTGCTAGGACATTCACATGCGACCAGCGGCGCGCTCGCCTGGTCGGCGGCGGCCGCGGCGCTACCGTTCACCGTCTTGACCTATCCCGCAGTGCAATCCGGGGCCATCGGCTCCGTCGATCTGGTGATGGGCACCTTCCTCACCGCGGGCGCCGCGCTGCTGCCCGACGCCGATCACCCTTCCGGCACCATTTCCCATGTGCTGGGGCCGATCTCGCACTACGCGTGCAAGTTCATCTCGTGGATCTCCGGCGGGCACCGCCACGGCACCCACTCCTTCGCCTTCGTTGCCGCCGTCACCTACGGCACCTGGGCCGGCGAACACCTGCTCGGCCGCTACTTCACGCTCTCGCTGGTGTTCTTCCTGCTCGCCCTCGCCATCAAGGCCCTCGGTCTCGCACCCACCGGCGACGGACCCAAATCCTGGGGCACCATCGTCATCCTCGCCGTCTGCGGCACCTTCGCCATCGACCACTGGATCAGCGACAAACCCGCCTGGCTGCCCTTCTCCGTCGGACTCGGCGCGCTCGCCCACCTCGTCGGCGACTGCCTCACCGACCGCGGCTGCCGGCTGCTGTGGCCACTCAAGATCCGCACCCGCATCCCGATCATCGACCACACCGGCAACAAGATGGAGACCATGGTGCTGGTCCCCCTCTTCGCCCTCGGCACCCTCGCCCTGCTCTGGTACACCCTCACCCACCATCCGTGAGCCGAACGGCGCCGGACCGGACAACGACCGGCAACCCGGCTCGTATGATCCGAAGACCACCGCAGCGGGCAGAACGGAGTCGGGCATGAGCGATCGCGAGGAACTGAGCTGGGAACTGTTCGGGGACGCCAGCCGCGAACTATCCCAGGCCATCGCCGACGACGGCTTCGAACCCGACCTCATCCTGTCGATCGCCCGCGGCGGGCTCTTCGTCGCCGGCGCCCTCGGCTACGCCCTCGACGTCAAGAACCTCCACGTCATGAACGTGGAGTTCTACACCGGCGTCGACCAGCGCCTCGACATGCCGGTCATGCTGCCGCCCGTCCCCAGCGCCGTCGACCTCACCGGCGCGACCGTCCTGGTCGCCGACGACGTCGCCGACACCGGCAAAACCCTGAAACTCGTGCGCGACTTCTGCTCCCACCACGTCGCCGAGGTGCGCTGCGCGGTCATCTACCAGAAGCCGCACTCCGAGGTCGACTGCGAATACGTGTGGAAACGCACCGACAAGTGGATCAACTTCCCCTGGTCCGTGCTCCCGCCCGTCGTCAAACGCGAGGCCCGCGTCCTCGACGCCTGACCCGAAACCCGCTACGCGCCAACGACAACGGCCCGGAACCATTCGGTTCCGGGCCGTTTGTCCAGTTGCCGCAGGGACTGATCAGACCAGTTCGACGGACAGAATGGTGATCGGCTCGACCGGCACATCCTGGTGGCCGGCCTTGTTGCCGGTGCGCACACCCTCGATGGCGTCCACGACGGCCGTGCCGTCGACGACCTTGCCGAACACGGCGTAGCCGAAGCCGTCCTGGCCCGGGTAGTTCAGGAAGGCGTTGTTGCTGGTGTTGATGAAGAACTGCGCGCTGGCCGAGTGCGGGGCCGAGGTGCGCGCCATGGCGACGGTGTACTTGTCGTTCTTGAGGCCGTTGGCGGCCTCGTTCTCGACCGTCTGCTTGGCAGCCTTCTGCTGCATGTCGGCGGTCAGGCCGCCGCCCTGGATCATGAAGTTCGGGATCACCCGGTGGAAGACGGTGTCCGCGTAGTGGCCCGCCTTGACGTAGTCGACGAAGTTGGCGACGGTCTTGGGTGCCTTGGCCTCGTCCAGTTCCAGGGTGATGTCCCCGGCGGAGGTCTTCAGGAGCACTTTGGTCATGCGGACCATCGTATGGGAGCCCCCAACCCAGCGACCGAGCGGCATCGAATAGCCGCTCCCCTCTTCGAGGTTGGGTGGTGATGGGTGTGGTCAGGCAGGTGTGGGCGGTGGTGAGTGCCGGAGTTTGTTTGAAATGGAGCAACATGCGTAGATGCGCATATTTCCATTTCTTGATGTTCAATTGGGAAAGCCTCGACAGAGGCCCTGACCTCAGGCTTCGTACAGCTCCAGCGGCAGACCATCCGGATCAGCGAAGAACACGAACCGCTTCCCCGTGTACTCATCAATTCGCACCTCCTCCACCGCCACTCCCCTACCCCGCAACTCGGCCACCGCCTCCCCCACATCCGCCACCAGGAATGCCAGATGCCGCAACCCAGCAGCCTCGGGCCTCGACAGCCGCGCCGGCGGCTCCGGAAACGAGAACAACTCCAGCTGCCCGCCGTCAGGCAACGCGAGATCCAGCTTGTACGAACATCTTTCGGCCCGATAGTTCTCCGCAATCACCCGCAACCCGAGAACCTCGGTATAAAACGCCTTCGACCTCTCATAGTCCGACGCAATGATCGCGACATGATGAATCCGCTGCAGCTCCACTCCCTCGACGCTAGTCCACGACTGCTCCCCCTTTGTGGCGCCAGCACGGTAGGAGCTACCGGATAGCCGTACCTCCCCTCGTCATAGGCGAAGACATGTCCGGGATTGGTGTAGGTGCCAACTATCCCGATGATCTCGACGTCAATCCCTGTCTCCTCCTTGGCTTCGCGGATCCCACATTCGGCGAGCGACTCGCCCAGCTCGATCTTTCCGCCGGGCAGAGCCCATATGCCGTTGTCGACTATCTGCTCCAGCAGCACTTGACCTCGGTCTCGCTGAATCGGTCGAAGCTTGTGGAGGTCGGCGACCGTGATGGCTACGTTGATTCATCGGATCATGTCGCCCGGCCACACACGATCGATCGCCGCCCGCTCTTCCCAACCGGCTGAACCAGCCGCCCGAGGCAGGAAACCGTTCTCTTGCTGGTTGTTTCAGCGCTTGTCGACTGCCGATGACTTCGCCCTGATCAGGGCGTATGCCGAATTTCATTGGATTTTCGGCGGCTTCTACCGGAACCCTTAGTTCATGATTCCGGCTGGTCAGCGATCGCGCTTACGGCCCTGCGCATCTGCGCGTCGGCGCGGTCTGCGGTGGTGGCGGGATCGATCACCAACAATCGAAGGCGCCGATCGTGCGGGCCGAAGACATACATCACCTGAGGCGGCTGGCCCGGAAGCGGTCCGGTGACCTCGATCCCGTCGGGAGCGTCGATGCGGCGTTGGGACAGGCTCAGCCAATTCCAGTCGAAGCTGATCCGGGCGGTCGCGCCGAGTCGCGCGGTGAGCGCGGTGACCAGGTCGTGCAGTTCGGTGGTGAGATTGTCGGTTCTGGGCCACCAGGCACCGTCGACGCCACCGGATTGCTCGTCACGGTCGCGCAGCAGCAGCCGCGGTGTGCGGGTCGGCGTGTCGAATGGTTGCCCACCGCCGGCGGTGGGCTGGAATCGGCCCAGACCGCGGTCGGCGGCGGCACCGCCCCTGTCCTGCGCCGGGTTCTGTGTCATACCAGGCCTCCCGTGGGGCCGGGGATACTGCGAGAGCGCAGGTCTGCCGGGTTCACCGGCGCGGTGTGACCGCCTTCGTCGTCCCAGCGGCGCAACGCGTCCTCGTTCTGGGCGTGATCGAGGGTGTGGCGGGTATCGGCGGCCATGAGTTCGGCGGCGGTGAGCTCATTGCCTGGTCGGGATGCGGCCGACAGCAACGCCTGGGCGGTGGCGGCCTCGGTGTCTGCGGGGATCACCAGCAGGACGAGGCGGGTGCGGTCGAGTCCCAGGACACAGAGTGTGTGGTCGGGCAGATGCCGGTATCCGTCCAAGCGAACCGAACGCCCGCCGATTACCGTGCGGCTCGGTGCCGGTTCCCAGGCGTCGATGTTGTACATGATTCGGTCGACACCGCCTGCCCGCCGGCCCAGTAGCGCCTCCAGATCGGACAGTTCGGCGACCAAGTCGGTCGTGCGGGGCCACCAGGCCCCATCCACCGTCCCGGGGCGGGGTGCTCGCGGCGTCGGTAACCGCCGTGACGACGGCAGAGCGGTGCGGAGGGCGAAGCGCGAAGGGCGGTCCAGCACGATCGACTTGTGTTGTAGCGTCATCAGGACGCTCCTGACCGGGACCGCATGGCGGTCCATATTCATTCGCCGGGCGACGACGAGACCACGAGTGATTTCGTACGAAAAGCCCCCGGTGCCCTGATCCTACCCGCGAGAAACACACCGGCCCCATGCGCGCGTACGCGCAATGGGCCTTCGGGGCATCGCAGGAAACCACCCCAACCCTGTGGGTGTCTGCCCGTCGGGTCGAACCCTTCCGACTCACCTCCTCTGCGTCCCCGGCAGCTGAGGGGGTCACGGTAGTAGCCGCACGGAAAACAACAATGCCTGGACCAGCAGCAATGGTGTGTAGTGCGTCGGCAGGTGCGGATGCGGGGCCCTCGACGTCACATCAGCAGGGCCGCCGGACCCTGTCAGAATAGGGCTTCCAACTGGGCTTTTCGTTCTACCGGAACCCCGGCAACTGGGACCTCGGTGGGCTATCGTCTGTGCCGGTCACCGGAATCGTCTGTCTATGACCTCGCACGGAAACTGTTCGGGAGTCGGGTAGGTGACCAGCACGCGAGTCCCGTCCGGGTCGACACCGTCGACGAAACTGACCCCGTTCAGTGTGTTCGAATATGTACTGGGATACCGGGTGCGCAGCCGCTGTTCGATGCGTTGCAGTTCTTCTTCGCTGTCGACGGACCAGATGATCTCCTCAACACCGACATCATTGATGCCGCGTGCCCGGCCCGCCTGGCGTGTGCGCAGGTATATCTGGAAGCCGCCCGGCGTCAAGAGAAGCGCCGCCTCCGGCTCGTGAATCGCAATGTGGCATTCGAACACATAGCAGTAGAAGTTCGCGGAACGATCCAGGTCGGATACGCGCATAAGGCAGGATGTAATCCTTGCAGCACCCATTTCCTCTCCCCTTTTCATCCGCCCGGCGAGAGTCCTCACGTTACCGCCGCAGCGTCTCCGGTGTGAGCCCTGCCGGCCGGCCGGAGGGTCGCGCACCGGACAGGTCCCGGATGACCGTGACAGGGCTTTCCCACCTGCCGCGCACGACTCCGGCAGTGGTGCGGATTTCAGGTCCGAGGTCCACGCGATGCTCGCTTTCCTGCGGTATCAGACGGTGATGACAGCCGAAACCGCAGGCTACCCAGAACGATTCGCGGGCTGCGACGCAATATCCGCCAGATCAGTCGTCTTCGGGAGCGTCCGGATTGGTGGTGGCTGCCGTCGGTGACCACCGGTCCGCCACCATTCGTTCCGGCCAACTGCGATACACGGGCGGATCATGCCCACCGACTTCACCGATTGCCGAGAAGGCTCGAGTGGCACAGGAACATCCGAGCATCGTTGTCGGGCCGGCCGTGCCGCTCGGCTGAAACTGCAGAAGGCTGTTGGCCCGACGAATTGTTCTGTTTCGGGCGGCGCGCACGGTTATGCGGCCAGGGCCGAGGCTGCGGCGGCGAGGAGCATGCCTCGGTAGGAGCCGCCGAAGAGGATTACGTGGACGAGGAGGGGGTGGAGCTGGTGAAGGGGGATGCGTTGGCGCCAGCCGGAACTCAGGGGGGTGGTTTCTTGGTAGGCGGCGAGGATGCGGTCGAGGTGGGGGGCGCCGAAGAGGGTGAGCATGGCGAGGTCGGTTTCGCGGTGGCCGCCGTGGGCGGCGGGGTCGATGAGGAGGGCGTGGCCGGTGGACCAGAGGATGTTGCCGGACCAGAGGTCGCCGTGGATGCGGGCGGGGGGTTCGGGTGGGCCGGCGAGGTGGTCGATGCGGTCGACGACGCGGTCGAGGAGGCGGGTGCCGTCGCGGCCGAGTTCGGGGGCGGCCGCGGAAAGGTAAGGGGCCAGGCGGTATTCGGCGTACCAGGGGCCCCAGTCGCCGGTGGTGGGGGTGTTGTCCAGAGGGAGGGTGGCGATGTAGCCGTCCCAGGGGGCGCCGTAGGTGTGCGGGGTGGCGGTGTGGAGGGTGGCGAGGTCGCGGCCGAGGTGTTCGGCGGCGGTGGGGGTGGCGGGTTCGGGTGGCTGCCAGGGCAGGACGAGCATGTGGGGGTCGGCGGCGACGACGGGTGGGACGAGGGTGGGGTGGCCGGTGGCCAGCCAGCGGAGGCCGGCGGCTTCGGCGGTGAGGACGGCGGACGGGGTGCCGTTCTGGACGGCTTTGACGAAGAGGGTGCGGCCGTCGGCGGTGTGGGCGCGGTGGAGGGTCCAGGCGTGGCTGTGGCCGAGGTGGTCGACGCGGGTGATGGGTGTGCCGGTGAGGTGGGTGAGGTGCGCGGGCACGTCCATGGAATCTCATTGTGGGGTATGGACCGGCCCGCGCGGACCGACTAGTCGGATCGGGTTGTGGGGTCAGGTTCCCGGGACGGTGAGGCGGTCGCGCAGGTGGGCGGCGGTGGCGGCATCGGCGGGGAGGAAGGCTTCGATGGCGAGTTCGGCGACGGTGACGTTCATGGGTGTGCCGAAAACCGTGGTGACGCTGAGGAAGGCGAGCTCGTGGCCGTCGAGACGCACGCGCAGTGGGACGACGGCCTGGTCGGGTTCGGGCAGGCCGGGTGATTCCTCGCCGCCGGGGTAGGCGCGCAATTCGTCGAGCAGCGCGGTGAGTTCGGGTGATCCGGTCACTTCGATCTGGCGTTGCAGGCGTTCGAAGAGGTGGCCGCGCCATTCGGCGAGGTTGATGATGCGGGCGGCGAAGCCGTCGGGGTGCAGGGTCAGGCGCAGGGCGTTGACGGGCGGCGTCAGCAGGGCGGGGTCGATGCCGTCGAGGAACAGTCCGATGCCGGCGTTGGCGTCGACCATGGTCCAGTTCGCGTCGATGGCGAGGGCGGGATGGGGTTCGAGGCCGGTGAGGATGCGACGGAGGGCGTCGCGGACGGATTGCATGGCGGGGGTGTCGAGTTCGGGTTCGGCGTAGACGGGCGCGTATCCGGCGGCCAGGAGCATCCGGTTGCGTTCCCGCAGCGGGATGTCGAGTTCGTCGGACAGGTGCAGCAGCATCTGGCGGCTGGGGGTGGCGCGACCGGTTTCGATGAAGCTGAGGTGGCGGGTGGAGGTTTCGGCGCGGCCGGCGAGTTCGAGCTGGCTGAGCCGCCGGGTGGTGCGCCAGTGCCGCAGGAGGTCGCCTGCCGTGTGAGTCGCCATCTGCCGATCGTACGAATGATCAACCACCACAGGCCATTACCCGGGAGGTAAGCGCCCGGCCTCGGGCAATACGAAACTAACTCTGTTCATTCGAACACGCCTCTGTTAGAAATGTGGGGTGGATGCCGGTGAACGGTTGGATGTGACGCTGCGCCTGGTGCAGGGCGCGGAGCGGGCCGCGGTGGCGGAATTGGCGCAGCGCCTGGGTGTTTCGGAGATGACCGTGCGCCGCGACCTCGATGCGCTCGAGCGGCGCGGCCTGGTGCGGCGGGTGCACGGCGGGGCGGTGGCGACCCGCGCGCGGACCGAGGCGGGCGGGTTCGCCGATCGCGCGGGCTGGTCGGCTGCCACCAAGGATCGGCTGGGCGCGGCCGTCGCGGCCCTCATCGCCCCCGGGTCGCGGGTGCTGCTGGATGCGGGCACGACGACCGTGCATGTGGCCCGGGCGCTGGCCGAGCGCGGCCCGTTGACGGTGACCGCGCTGAGTCTGCAGACCGCGGTGTGCCTGGCCGATCGTCCCGGGATCGAGTTGCTGGTGGCGGGTGGGCGTTCCCGGCCGGGTGAGCAATCCCTGGTCGGACCCTTGGCTCTGCGGGCGGTGGAGTCACTCGCGTTCGACGTGTTCGTGATGTCGATCGGCGGGGTGCACGCCGAGTACGGCTGGTCGGAGTTCTGTCTCGACGATGCCGCGGTCAAGCAGGCCGGGATCGCGCAGTCGGCGCGGGTGCTGGCGGTGGCGGATGCGACCAAGCTGGGGGTGCGGGCCTTCAGCCAGGTGGCCGGGCTGGGCGCGGCGCACGAGTTCGTCACCGACCGCTCCGCGTCCGACCCGGCGATCCATCCGGCCGGCCCGCGGACCCTCGATGCCCTGCGTGAGGCGGGCGTCGTCCTCCATACGGCGTGAACCGAATTGGCGTATGAACCGATGATCGAAGGAGTTACCGTGTCGAATTCTCAGATGATCCTGGTCGCGGGGCCGTACCGCTCGGGGACCGGTGACGATCCGGTCAAGCTGGCGGCGAATGTGCGCGCTATGAACGAGACGGCCCTGACCCTCTTCCGCGCCGGGCATCTCGCGGTCACCGGTGAGGCGCTGGCGTTGCCGCTGCTCGAGACCGCCGGCAGTACGCGCCCGGGTGATCCGCTCTACGACGAGATCTTCCATCCCGTTGCCGAGCAGCTGCTCTCCCGCTGTGATGCGGTGCTGCGCATCGGCGGTCCGTCCGAGGGCGCCGATCGGATGGTTGCGCAGGCGCGCGCGGAGGGCAAGCGAATCTATCTGAGCCTGAGCGAGATTCCCGTGGCCGTCTGACCGGCCCGGGCGCAGGGCGCGGGCCGGTGAACGGCGTAGTCGGACAGCGGTTCGGCGCCGGGTACGCGGTTCGGCGTACCGCGACAGTGCGCCCGGGGTGTGGCAGGCTGGCCGGGCATGAAGACCATGCTGATCACGGGGGCCACGTCGGGGATCGGATTGGCGGCGGCGGGGCAGCTCGCGGCGGCCGGGCACCGTGTCATCCTGGTCGGCCGCAATCCCGGAAAGCTCAGTGCCGCTGTCGAATTGGTGCGTGCGACCGCGACCGCTCCGGTCGATGCGATCGAATGCGACCTCGCCTCCCTGGATGCTGTCCGACAGCTTGCGGGCACCGTCGCCGCTCGATACGACCGGCTCGACGTGCTGGCCAACAATGCGGGCGCATTCCACATGTCGCGCACCGAAACCGGGGACGGTCTGGAAGCCACCTTCACGGTGAACCATCTCGCCGGATTCCTGCTCACCGAACTGCTGCTGGATCTGCTGCGCCACAGTGCCCCGGCGCGGATCGTGTTCACCTCGTCGGTCATGCACTACGGCAATGCCCTCGACTTCGAGGACCTGCAAATGCGGCACGGCTACAGCGGCGCCACCGCCTACGGCCGCGCCAAGCTCGCCAACATTCTGTACACACGCGACCTGGCCCGGCGGCTGGACGGAACCCGGGTGACCGCCAACGCCTTCCACCCGGGGGTCGTCGCCACCGGCATCTGGGACGCCGCTCCCTGGTTCGCCCGGCCCGCGCTGGCGCTAGGCAAACGCCTGTTCATGACAGACGCCGGCACGGCCGCGCGGGCCCTCACCTACCTGGCGACCGACCCCGACGTCTCCTCGGTGTCCGGCTGCTACTTCGAGCGCAACCGTGTCAAGGCGCCCTCCCCCACCGCCCAGGACGACGCGGCCGCCACCCGCCTGCACCGGTTGTGCGCCGACCTGGCGGGCCTGCCCGGCTGAGGCCGCGCCGAACCAGCTTCCGCACCGGTGAACACATTCGCACCAGATCCGGTCTCATGCCCGTTGCCGGTATCGGTCACAGCGGCCTGATCACCCGCGCGGGATTGCCTGCGGCGAACACCTTTTCGGGCAGCTCGCGGGTGACGACACTGCCCGCCCCGACCACCGTGTTCGCGCCGATGCTCACTCCCGGGCAGACGATCACCCCGCCGCCGAGCCACACATTGTCGCCGATGGTGATGGGCGCGGCCGTCTCCCAGCGGTCGCGGCGCAGCGCGTGATCGTCCATCGGGTGCAGGGCGGTGAGCAGCTGGGCGCGCGGGCCGATCGAGACGTCGTCGCCGATGGTGACCGGCGCACAATCCATGACGATGGCGTCGTAGTTGAGGAAACTGTTGCGGCCCAACCGGATCAGCTGCCCGTAGTCGCACTGGAAGCGCGGCATGATCCAGGACCCCTCGCCGATCTCGCCGAGCAGCTCGTCGAGGATGGTTCGACGCTCGATGTCCTGACCGGCGCGGGTGGCGTTGAACCGGTCGAGCAACCCCTGGCAGCGCAGACGTTCGGCGACCAGTTCGGGGTCGTTGTCGCGGTACGGCTCGCCGGCGAGCATGCGGTCCTTGTGTTCTCCCACCCGTCCATCCTGTCCGCGATCCCGCGGGCCGCGCACGATCGCGTGTCTGGTATCACCGGAAGGGTGAAAATCGGGTTCGCTCTTCCTCAGCATGGTTCACAGGCCCGCGAGGGCGCGCGGGTGGCGCATTATGCGACCGCGCTGGAGCAGGCGGGGGCCGACAGTCTCTGGGTGGGTGAGCGGCTCATCGCCGCCACCAATCCGAAGGTCGGTTACGCGGGCAAGGACACCATTCCCGACGAGTTCAACTCGGTGCTCGACCCGCTGCTGCTGCTCGGGATCGCGGCCGCGGTGACCGAGCGGGTCGCCCTCGGCGCGAATGTGCTGATCGCGCCGCTGTATCGGCCCGCGCAGCTGGCTCGCGCGCTGACCACGGTCGACGTGGTCAGCAACGGCCGGCTGATTCCCGGCTTCGGCATCGGGTGGTCGCCGGAGGAGTACGAGGCCGCCGGGGTCCCCTTCACCCATCGCGGCGCCCGGCTGGACGAGACCCTCGATGCGCTGGAAGCCATCTGGACCACCGACCCTGCCGGGTATCGCGGCCGCTACGTGTTGGTGCCCGAGCATCGCAGTGAGCTCAAGCCGGTGCAGTGGCCGCGGCCGCCGATCTATCTGGGCGCGTTCAGTCCGGCCGGTCTGGCCCGCATCGGCCGCCGCGCCGATGGCTGGCTGCCCGTGGTGCCGGTGCCGAGCCCGCCCGCCTGGGGTCAGCAGCTGTTGAAGCTGCGCGGCGTCATCGACGAGGCCGCGGTCGCCGCGGGCCGCGATCCGAAGGACATCGGCACCGTGCTGCGGGTGAACGTCGCCGCGGGCACCGACCTCGAACTGGTCGCCGCGACTATCGAGAGGGTCGCCGCGGACACCGGATTCGACGACTTCTTCGTCGATCTGCTCTATGTCACCGACTCCCTCGACGGCATGCTCGACGCCGCCCTGCAGCTGCTGGCCCGGCTGCGCGGCTGAACCGGCTGCGCGGTCCGGCCCGCCACCCATCCGCGCCGCCCTCCGGCAGCGGCGCGCCGCCATCCGCTCAGCACGGCCGGACGCGCCGGTCGCCTACCAGCTCATCGGCGATATCGCTGCCCGCAGGCCGCCCAGCGCGCCGGCGATTCGAGCCGGGTGGGCGAAACCCGAGCCGGGTGGGCAAATCGGGCGGCCACCGGGCATACTCGATCCCGTTGTGCCGCAGGGCCGCCGGGTGACCGCCCGGAACAAGGCCCCGGTGATGTGCTGAAGGGAGTCCGGGCCGGTGGGGTTGCGGAATCCGGTCGTGCTGGCCGGAGTCGTCGGAGTCGGAGTACCGGTCCTGGCGGCGGGGGTGGTCGCGGCGCTCACCATCAAAACCGGTGAGAGCGGCCCGGACTCGGCGACGACGGACACGACGACGGCCCCCGCGACAGCGGCCCCGACCACCGGGCCTGCCATGACGCCGACCGTCACCGAGGCCGCGGCGCCGGATCCGGTCGGCTTCCAACCCGATTCGATCACCTTCATCTCCGCCGACGAAGGCTGGGTGCTGGGCCGGACCTATCCGTGCGCGAGCGAGCCCTGCCTGGCGCTGCAGCACACCACCGACGGTGGGCAGACGTGGCAGCAGGCCCCGCTCCCGGCCCCGCTGCGCGATCCCGGGTCCAAGGGCCACTGGCTGAAGTTCGCCGATGCCCGCAATGGCTGGATCCGGGCCGGCGACAAGCTGTTCGCCACCCACGACGGCGGAAAGACCTGGCGCGAGATCGATCTCGACATCGATCCGGTCGTGAACGCCTGGTCGTTCACGATCTCCGACGACAGCGTGTACATCGCCACCGTGCAACCCGGTGAACGGACCGTGCTGTTCACCAGCCCCCTCACCCGCGATGCGTGGACCGGTCCCACCGAGGTCCCGGTACCCGGCAGTGGCGGCCCGGACCCCTCGGCCGCTGTCACCGTTCTCGGCAGCCGGGCCTGGATGGTCGTCACCAACCGGGGTGCGGACGGTGCCCGATCGGTCGACGGCACGTGGACACCGTGGAAACTGCCCTGCGGCGGCAATGGTCCCGCCGCCTGGCACCCCTTCTCCGAAAAGCGGCTCGTCGCCCTGTGCGGCCGATTCGGCCCGTACTCCGACGGCGGCACCACCACCACGCTCATGACCTCCACCGACGGCGGTGCCACCTTCACCGAGACCGGGCAGCTGTCGCCGACGCTGTCCGCAGCTGCCGCGCTCATCCCGGCCGACCCCACCCATCTGGTCGCGGCTCTCGACGACCACCTGCTCACCTCGGCCGACGGCGGCGCAACCTGGACGACGACCTACCGCGCACCCGCCCAGGGCTGGCGCGAGAGCTCGGGCCATTTCGTCACCGAGACAACCGGTTTCGTGATCATGACCCAGACCGGATCCAAGCACCTGGCCACCACGATGCTCGCCACCCAGGACGCGGGCCGCACCTGGACCCCGGTCGGCTTCGGCTCCTGATCACCGGCGGGCGGTGGCGCGCGCATAGTTCCAGCCCTGCCACGAATCACCGGACAGGCGTGCGCGAATGACGTCCGCAATGGCCGCGCGCTCGGCGTCGGGCAGCCGGTCGGCCACCGGCAGCACATCCGGCGACAGGGTGCTCAGATACCCGGTGTCGAGGGACTTGCCCGCCTGCCAGCGCTCCACATTGCGTTCGGCGACGAACCGTTCCGGGTTCGCCGCCGCCAGCGCCAGCAATGTCGCGAGCGCGGCGCCGACCGCCGCGCGCGGCACCCAGCCGCGCCGCAACCGCACCAGGCTCGCCGGCAGCAGCAGGTAGACGAGCGCGATCCAGCCTTCGAACACCTCCACGAGCAGCCGCATCACCGTGAACCCGTACGCCTGCTGATAGGTCCACATGCGATGCAGCGCGGACGCCACGATCACCAGCGACAACCCGATCACCACCGTGACCGCGCCCCGCAACCAGCGTCGCTCGATCACCGTGTCCTGCAGCGCGTGCCGCAGCACGATCCCGATCACCGCGAGGGTCAGCATGCTCACGATCGACAGCTGCCAGAACCCGGAGCGCGCGTACTCGGCATACGTCAGCCCGGCCGTGCGCTGCACATACCCGTCCCCGCCGAACAGCACCACCACCTGCGTACCCACGAACGCCGCGAACACGATCGTCAACGCGCCCACCGGAATTCCCCACTCGATCGGCGAGAACCTGCGCACCCCCAGCCAACCCAGCGGATCCATCCCCCGGCCCGGCCCCGCATCGTCGGCCACCGGCGGCGGCCCCGCCAGCAGATACAGGGCCCCGGCCGTCCCCGACCCGACCACCACGAACACGAAACCCCACCGCACCACCGCAGGCACATCGATGCGCGGCATCAGCCCGTCCACCAGCCCGGCGAACACCGCGTCCGCGCCCGCCAGCAGCGGCACCACCATCACCAGCAGCGCGGCGGTCACCGCCGCCGACCACCACACCCGCTGCGAACCCTTCCCGAAGCGGCCACGCGCCCGCGTCACCGCCCGATACAGCCACGGCAGCGAATTCAGTCCCGCGAACGGCACCGCAGGCAGGTCGAACCACAGCCCGTACACCGACCGCCGCACCACCGCCAAGGACCCGGCCATCGCGGCCCCGAGCACACAGAGCACGAAAAGCCAAGGGGCAGCGCGGAACACACCCACCCCCAGCAGCGCCAGCGCCACCCCGGCCCACCAGATCCGATCCCACGACACCCGGCCCGTCCGCCCCGATCCACCGGGACGCACCTGGCCCGCACTGCCGGTCCCGGCACCGTCCACGGGCCCACCGGGACCGGTGCCGGAGGGATCAGCAACTGGGCCGACATCAGCGGGACGGCGGGTGGCGATGCTGGACGCGGGCGGCGCGGAAGGGGGCTGTGCAGCGAGCGCAGTCCCGGAAGCAGCGGCGACCGCTGCATCCGCGTCACGCGCCGCCGAGACAACGCCCTGCTCGCTCGAAACCGTCCGCCGGGCCGACCGGTCGACCGCGTACACCGCGCCCGTGATCACCAGGCCCGCGAGCAGCCATCCGACACCGGGACGGTCGACGGGCACCAGGATCGCCCCGGCACCTCCCGCCGCGACGATGGCGGCCGGCAACCCGCTCGGCACGGGCACCCGCGCCGAGCGGGGCGGAATCAGCTGGGGTGGAACAGAATTCGTGGTGCCCGGGCGCACTGTCGACGAACCGGCCCGTTGTGCGGGCGGGGCGGGCACGGGCCACTGCCGGCCGGGAACGGTCGGGACTGCCGGCGGTGCGGGGGCGGACCACCGCCCGAGGGTCGCGATCACAGGGGCCGTCCCATCAGCGCTCGCCATGTCGGGAGTCGCCACAGCAGGGCCCGCCGCATCAGGGGTCGCCGCTCCGGTTGTCCACGGTTCGGGCGCTACCCGCTCTGGCTGCGGCGCTCCGGGCCGTGCCCATTCGGAGCCTCTCGGGCCGGTACTTCCTGGCCCGGGTTGGAGTTCTTCGGGTTCGCGCGGTTCCGAACCAGGTGTCGGCGGTTCGCTCGTTGTGCGTTCAGGTGCTGCGGGTGCGGGCGGGTGGTCGTCCGGAGAGGGTGCGGCGGAAGGGTTTTCGGGCATGGCAAGGCCTCCGATGGGTGTGCGGGAGCGACCCGGGAGCGCGGGGCGCTGCGGGTTGCGGATGGGGTGAGGTCAGGAAGCGGGGAGGGTGATGCGGATGCGGGAGCCGGGGTCGGCAACGGCGATGGTGCCGCCGTGCAGGTCGACGATCCAGCGGGCGATGGCCAGGCCGAGGCCGGTGCCGCCGCCGGTGGCGCGGCCGCCGCGGGTGAAGCGTTCGAAGACGCGGGCACGGTCGGCGATCGGGATGCCGGGGCCGTCGTCGGCGACATCGATGACGGTGCCGGTGCGGTCGGCGTGGGCGTGGATGCGGACCTCACCGCCGGCGGGTCCGTGGCGGGTGGCGTTGTCGAGCAGGTTGAGCAGGACCTGGTGCAGGCGGGCGCGATCGGCGTGCACGGTGAGATCGGGGGCGGCGACGATGGTGAAGCGGACGGGACGGTCGACCGCGGCCGCCATCACCTCCGCTTCGGCCACAACCTCTTTCAGCAGCGGCTCCACGGCGACGGGTTCGCGGTCCAGCGCCACCGCACCGGCCTCGACGCTCGACAGCGCCAGCAGCTCCGACACCAGCAGGCTCAGCCGCTCGGTCTGGGCGAGCGCGGTGCGCAGGGTCGCCGGATCCGGTTCGGCCACACCGTCGACCAGGTTCTCCAGCACCGCGCCGAGCGCCGTGATGGGGGTGCGCAGTTCGTGCGACACATTGGCGATGAACTCGCGCCGCTGCTGATCGGCGGCGGCCAGATCGGCGGCCATCTGATTGAACGCCGCCGCCAGCTGCCCCACCTCGTCCCGGGAGGTGGCGCGCACCCGCCGCGAATAATCCCCCTGCGCCATGCGTTTGGCGGCGGCGGTCATCTCCCGCAGCGGCAGGGTCATGCCGTGGGCGAGTACCTGTGAGAGGAGCAGCGCGAGCAGTGTGGCCGCGATGGTGGTGCGCGGCGGCAGCCATCCGATGCGTGAGGCGAAGAACCCGAACGCCACCGCCCCGGACCCGACCATGAGGATGGCCAGCTTCAGTTTGATCGACCGCACCCGGTCCAGCGGCCGCGGCATCCACCCCGCCGCCCGATTCCCGGCCGCCCGCAACCACTCTCGCATGCTCACCGCTCCCCCGCCGATCCGCGCCCACCGCCGTTCATCGAGCCTCCAGCGCGTACCCCACGCCGTGCACGGTGCGGATCAGGTCCGCGCCGAGCTTGCGGCGCAACGCCTTGACGTGACTGTCGACGGCGCGGGTGCCCGAGGCGTCCGCCCAGCCCCACACCTCGCTGAGCAGCCGCTCCCGGGCCAGCACGGTGCGCGGCCGGCGGGCCAGGTGCACCAGCAGCTCGAATTCCAGTGGGGTGAGCTGGGTTTCGGCGTCGCCGCGCCACACCCGCCGCTGATCGGTGTCGATGCGCAGATCACCGACCACGATGGCGGCGACCGGGGCGGCGGTGCGGTCCACGCGGCGCAGCAGGGCGTGCACGCGGGCGGTGAGCACGCGCATCGAGAACGGTTTCGTCAGATAGTCGTCCGCGCCGACCCCGAGGCCGACGAGCATGTCGGTTTCGTCGGTGCGGGCGGTCAGCATGAGCACCGGCACCGGCCGGCGGGCCTGGATGCGGCGGCAGACCTCGAGTCCGTCGAAGCCGGGCAGCATCACGTCCAGCACCACCAGATCCGGGTCCCCGGCCGCGTCGGCCGCCACGGCCGCCGGTCCGTCGTGCGCGATGTCGACCGCGTACCCCTCGGCGCGCAGGCGGGCGGCGAGGGATTCCGCGATGGTCGGCTCGTCCTCGACGACGAGGATCCGGCGCGCACTGGTTTCCATGCAGGTGACATTAGGCAACCGCCGTGGAGATGGTTCGCGTCGATTGTGAAGATCCTGTGGAGACGCCGGTCATACCACCTGGAAGCATCGTCTGCGACACGACGTCGTAGCATGGCCGGGTGCGCTCAACGACGGATCACACCGCGCGCCTGCGCGGCGCTGCCGTCGGCGCATCCTCCGGCGCGGTGGCGATTCTCGCGCACGGACTCGGCGGCGGCGCGCCCCTGCTCGACGGTTCCGCGCTCGCCCTGCTGTTCGCGGCGTGCACGCTGATCGGGGTCGTGGTGGCGACCCTGCGCCCCCGCTACGGGATCGCCGGAACCATGGCCATGTTGGCGGCCGGGCAGTCCATCGGCCATGCGGCACTGTCGATGTCGCCGGGCCACCACCATCACAGCTCCTCGCCGTCGATGCTGCTGGCCCACCTGGTCGCAATTCCGGTGGGCGCACTCGCGATTCGCGCCGCCGAGGCCGGCATGCGCCGGGCCGTCACCAGCGTGCGGCGATTCATCCTCGCACTGGGTTCGATCCTGCGGCCGCCCGCGCCGCGCCTACGCCCGTGCCGCGCCGACGATCGCGCCGAGGCGCGTCGCCTGCTCGTCAGTCCGGGGATCGGGCGTCGTGGCCCACCCCGGGCCGGCGCACCGTTCCCACACCTCGCTCCGGCATAGATCCGCGACGCTTCCTCCCCGCGCAGTGGCCGAATCAGGCCTGCGCCGAACGGGTGTCGCCGTGAACCGGTCCGGGGTGACCTCCCTTCCCCCTGACACACGGAGTCCATTTCCCATGTCCCAGATGCCCTCCTGCCACAGCTTCCGCCTGCGCACCGGCGGATTCGCGCGCCGGGTCGGCGCGGCCGCCGCCGTCGCGACCCTGGCGTTGCTGCCCGTCGCCTGCTCCTCGTCGCAGACCTCCTCGGACGCCACCGGCAAGGCCGCCGACCGGATCACCATGACCGATCAGTGGATCAAGGCCGCCGACAGCGGCATGTCCGCCGCCTTCGGCACCCTCTCCAACACCTCCGACCAGCCGATCAACCTGGTCGCGGCCACCAGCCCGGCCTCGGCCACCGTGGAGATCCACGAGATCGTCCCCGACGCGGCCGGAGAGAAGACCATGCGGCCCAAGGCCGGTGGCATCGTCATCCCCGCCCACGGCAGCGCGACCCTGAAGCCCGGCGGCGACCACCTCATGTTCATGGGGTTGAAGGCCCCGCTGCGGACCGGCGCGGACACCCCCATCACGCTCACCTTCTCCGACGGCTCCAGCACCACCGTCACCGCGCAGGTGCGCGACTTCGCGGGCGGCAAGGAGAACTACCAGCCCTCCGGCGACAACGCCGCCCACGGTGGCTGACCGGCCGCAACCGCACCCCCGCCTGTCCCGGCGGCGACTGCTCGGCGGCGGCGCCGCCGTGGCGGGCGCCGCGGTGACAGTTGCCGGCTCCGCAGGCGTCGGCTGGGGCGCGGCCACACTCACCCACCGCGACCACGATCGCGATCCCGGACTGGACACGGTCGCCTTCCACGGGCCGCATCAGGCGGGCATCGCGACCGATCCACCGCTGCACGCGGCCTTCGTCGCCTTCGACCTGGTGGCGGGTGCACAGCGCGAGGACATCATCGGGCTGCTGAAGATCTGGACCGACGACGCCTCGCGCCTGACCCAGGGCAGACCGGCGCTCGCCGACACCGAACCCGAACTGGCCGCCCGGCCCGCCCGGCTCACCGCCACCGTCGGATTCGGGCCGCGGTTGTTCACCATCGCCGGACTCGAGGATCAGCGGCCGCACTGGCTGAAACCGTTGCCGCCCTTCGGCATCGACAAGCTCGACGCCGCCTGGTGCGGCGGTGATCTGCTGCTGCAGATCTGCGCCGACGAGGCCACCACGGTCTCGCACGCGGTGCGGGTGCTGTCCAAGCATGTGAAATCGCTGGTCACGGTGAAATGGGTGCAGCGCGGGTTCCGCAATGCCGCCCGCGGCCGGACCATGCGCAATCTCATGGGCTCGGTGGACGGCACGGTCAACATCGCCCCCGGCACAACCGATTTCGATCGCCTCGTGTGGGACGACGGATCGGTGCGGCCGTGGCTGGCCGGGGGCACCTCGATGGTGTTGCGGCGCATCGCGATGAACCTCGAGACCTGGGACGAACTCGACGCCGACGGGCGCGCCATCACCGTCGGCCGCACCGTCGAGCACGGGGCGCCGCTGTCGGGCACCCGGGAATTCGACGAACCCGACTTCGCGGCCGTGGACCAGTACGGCATCCCGAAGATCCCGCCGTCCTCCCACATCGCCCGCGCCCACCACGCCCACGACGGGGAGCGGTTCCTGCGCCGCGGCTACAACTACGACGACGCGCCCGCCCCCGGGCACGTCTCCAACTCGGGCCTGCTGTTCGCGTCCTTCCAGCGCGACATCGACGCCCAGTACCTGCCGGTGCAGCAGCGACTGGCCGACTTCGACGCCCTCAACCAATGGACCACACCGGTCGGCTCGGCGGTCTTCGCCGTCCCGCCCGGCGTGCCCGGCCCGGGCGGCTACCTCGGACAGCAGCTGTTCGACCGCGCCGACACCCAACGATGATCCGGACCGGTCGGACCGCACACGGGGCGGTCCGACCGGACACCGGCCGCGGACTCTAGGGTGGGCTGCCATGACCGTCTTGCGATCGATCGTGCTCTTCGGGCTGGCCGCCGTCGCCGAAATCGGTGGCGCGTGGCTGATCTGGCAGGGAGTGCGCGAGCACCGCGGCTGGCTGTGGATGGGGGCGGGCGTGGTGGCGCTCGGCTGCTACGGGTTCGTCGCCACCCTGCAGCCCGACGCCCACTTCGGGCGCATCCTCGCCGCCTACGGTGGCGTCTTCGTGGCGGGGTCGCTGCTGTGGGGCATGGCGCTGGACGGCTTCCGGCCCGACCGCTGGGACGTGATCGGCGCACTGGTGTGCCTGGCCGGGGTCGGGCTCATCATGTACGCGCCACGCTCGGCGTGAGACATGCGGGTGCGAGACACGCGGCGGCATTGCTCCACGTGAAACCAGCTGCGCCCGAACTGCATTCACGCATGCCACCCCCGGATCTCGCCGACGTGCAGTCGATGCAGAATTGCCGGGCGCGAACGGATTACACATTCCCGCCGGTCACGGCGATGGTCAGCGGCCGGCCCCGAGCAGGCCGTCGATGATCGCGCGCGCGGTGGGCAGCGCGGTGTCGTCACCCATCCGCGCGGCCGTATTCGCCGCCGCCACCACCGCATCCAACTGGAACGCGACGGCGTGCGGGTCCAGCCCGGCCAGGTAGCCCTGCTCCTGAGCGCGGCCGATCTCCTTCTCCAGCACCGCGAACCAGTCGTCGCGGTCGGCCGCCAGGGCGTCGCGCACCGGGCCTGGGCGGCTGTCGAACTCGGGCACGCTCGCTCCCCGGAAGCAGCCGCCGGGCAGCAGCGGCTCACCCACGTAGTCGAACCAGTGGTCGATGATCGCCCGCAGTCGCGGCATGCCACGGTCCACGCTCAGGGCGGGGCGGACGACGTGCTCGATGAACACCTCGCGCGCCGACTGCACCGCGGCCAGCTGCAGGTTCTCCTTGGTGCCGAACAATGTC
The DNA here is from genome assembly GCF_042754085.1 of Nocardia sp. NPDC059236. Lineage (NCBI taxonomy): Bacteria > Bacillati > Actinomycetota > Actinomycetes > Mycobacteriales > Nocardiaceae > Nocardia > Nocardia sp. NPDC059236. Next base: position 40,836 of record NZ_JBHZAF010000005.1, on the reverse strand, counting down.
GCCACCCCCGACTTGCTGACCCCCAGATCCCCGGCGAGCCGGCCCAGACTCAGCCCGGTCAAGCCCTCGACCGAGGCCACATCGGCGGCGTGACGGGCGATGGTCGCGCGGGCACGCGCCCCCTTGAGCCGCCGCTGATCGGAAATCTCCTGCTCGGAAGGCTGCACCGGTTCATCCACCTCTTCATCTTCGCACCAACACTGTTGCTTTTACGCACGATCGGTCGTACTTTTCAGAAATACGAACGATCGTGCGTACTGTTTTGATCCCGCTCCGACACCCGTTCCGTGGAGAGCCCGTCATGACCGACATCAGCCGGCGTCAGCCCGCAGCACCCGATACCTCCCCGCCGAGCACCGAAGCTCGCGCCGGCCGATCCTCCTCGGCCACACCGTCCTCCGACCGCCCGGCCCGCCTCGCGCTGCTCGTCGCCTCCGGTGCGGCGTTCGTGTCCTTCCTGGACCTGTCCGTGGTCAACATCGCCTTCCCCGCCATCACCCGCGACTACCCCGGCACCGCCGCCACCACCCTGACCTGGGTGGTGAGCGGTTACGCCGTCGCCTTCGCCGCCCTGCTCACCCCCGCCGGACAGCTCGCCGACGCCCTCGGCCGCGGGCGCGTATTCCTCACCGCCCTGGCCGGATTCGCGCTCACCTCGATGCTGTGCGCGCTCGCGCCGGGGGCGGACTGGCTCATCGCCGGCCGCTTCCTGCAGGGCGCGACCGCGGCCTTCCTCATCCCGGCCGGACTCGGCCTGGTCCTGAGCGTCACCCCGCCGGCCCGCATCGGCGTCGCGATGGCCGCCTGGACCGCGGCCGGTGGATTCGCCGCCACCGTCGGCCCGGCCGTGGGCGGCGCGCTGGTCGACTGGTTCGGCTGGCGTTCGGTCTTCGTCATCAACGTGCCGATCGCGGCACTGCTCATCGCCACCGGGCTGCGGCTGACGCGCGGCGATCAGCGGCACGCGCAGGGGCTGCCCGATCCGATCGGCACCGTAGCCACCGGACTCGGCATCGGCGCGGTCGTCGCCGCGGTCACCCAGGGACAGCAATGGGGTTGGGGCGCTCGGCAAACCCTGCTCACCGGTCTCGGCGGGCTCGCACTGCTGGGCCTGGCACTGTGGCGGTCGTGGACGCATCCGCGCCCCGCCATCGCGGTCGGGCTGTGGCGCAGCCACTACTACGCGCTGGTCAATGCCGTCGCCTTCGTCTTCGGCGCGACCATGTTCGCGTGGCTGCTGGCCGGACCACTGTGGCTGGACACCATGTGGCACTACTCGGTGCTGCAGTCGGCGGCCGCCATGACCGTCGGCGCGATCGCCTCCATGGCCACCGCGGTGCCGGCCGGGCGCGCGCCGGTGCCGTGGCAGCGGTGGCTGGGCGTGCTCGGCGCCGTCATGTTCGCCGCGTCCACCCTCTACATGAGCACCGGCAGCTGGGACGCCACCCCGGCACTGTGGACGGCGTGGGTGCCGGCCGGACTGCTCGGTGGCGGCGGCATCGGCCTGCTCATCACCGTGCTCGGCACCGCCGCCGCACGCTCGCTGCCGCCGCACCGGTTCGCGGCCGGGGTCGGCATGAACCTCACCGCCCGCCAATCCGGCGGCGCGCTCGGGGTGGCCGTGCTCGCCGCGGTGTTCGCCGCCCACCCGGCCCAGCCGCTCACCGCCTTCCACACCCTGTTCGCCGTCTGCGCCGGAATCGCCGTCGCCGCAGCCGTTCTCGCCGCCCTGCCGATCCGAGCCGAGGAGCCCCAGCCATGACCGCCCGCACCGAAGCCACCGATCCGTTCACCCTCTCCGATCCGGCAGCCGCCGCAATCCTGCGCGACGTGCCGTTCCGGCGGTTCGCCGTCATCGGCGACTCCACCGCCGCCGGCACCGGCGACCCCTGGCCCGGCTACGACACCGTGCCCTGGGCCGACCGCGTGGCGCGCTGGCTGCTCGCCGCCCACCCGAGCACCGACTACCTCAACACCGGCGTCCTGGGCGCGGTCATCGCCGACGTCACCGCCGGGCAACTGCCCGCGCTCGAGGCATTCCGCCCGGACCTGGTGCACGTCACCTGCGGCGGCAACGACCTGTTCCTGCACAATGCCCGGCTGCCCGATGTGGAGGCCGCCCTCGACGAGCTGTGCACCCGGGTGGCCGCCACCGGCGCGCGGCTGTCCCTGTTCACCCTGGCCGACTCCTTCACCGGGCGCACGGCTCCCCTGCGCCCGCTGTTCGCCGGATTCGCCGACGCCGTGCGCCGCGTCGCCGAGCGCCACGACGCCATCCTCACCGAATTCTGGGACCACCCCGCACGACTGCGCCCGGACTGGCTCTCGGCCGATCTCATCCACCTGACCATGGCAGGGCACGCGGTGGTCGCCGCCGAGATCGCCGAGAACCTGGCCCGCCACACCACCCGCGAACTCCCGCCCGAGCTGGTCCGGCACCCCTGAACCCGGCCCGGAAACGCCCGATGCCGCACACGGTGCACTCGTGCACCCTGTGCGGCATCACCTTTCACGCAGGAAAACGCTATGCGGTTGTCGCGCTCACGGTTTCGCGCCCGCTCACTTCCACAGCGCCGCGATGAAGACGTTCAGGATCGCCAGCCCGCCGGCCGCATGGGTCATCCACGCCACCTCCTTGCCGCGCTTGGCGTCCGCGCGACCCATCTCGGCGAAGGCCGCAACCAGCACCGCCACCACGAGTTTGGTGATCATCTTCGCCATATCGGGGTCCTTGCCCAGCGAATGGATCGACTCGGCCATGCCGAGCAGGATCACCCCGGTGAGGATCTGCACACGCGCGCCCCACACCATCAGCTCCGACACCCGCGGCTGGGAGGCGACATACCCGCCGACCACCGCCGCCATACCGAGCAGATGAGCCGTGACCATGAGGTTGTAGACGACCGTCATGACTGCACACGGTAATCCATCCACCCGCGACAACGACAGCCGGTAGTAACAGCGGTTTTCCGCCATCGTGCGGACCGGTCCCCAGGGTTTCACCCCCGCGCGGGCCGGGTAGTCCTCACGCAATGGTCCCCGCACGTCCGGTGGCGGACCACAGCTTCGTGGGCAGCGTGGCCGGCTAGGAGAATTCAGGTGGCGGTTGTACTAGTGCTGCGAGCACGCGGATTGGGTGATCTGCTCACCGCCGTTCCCGCGCTGCGCGCCCTGCGCCGGGCCCGGCCCGGCGACCACATCGCACTGGCAGCACCCCATCGCCTGAAACCCATCGTCGACCTCATCGCCTCCGTCGACGAAATGGTCCCGGTCTACGACACCGTCGGACTGCGCTGGGACGGCGAGTCACCGGCCCTGGCCGTCAACCTCGACGGCGCCGAGGGCATCGCCGAACTCTCCCGCACCAAGCCCGAACGCATTCTCACCTACCGCAATCCGGCCTTCCCCGAGCTGCCCGGCCCGGAATGGCAGCCCGAGATGCACGACGTGGACCGCTGGTGCCATCTGCTCGAATTCGACGGCATCGCCGCCGACCGCCGCAACCTCGGCCTGGTGCCGCCGGTGGCCAGCACCAGCCACCGCAACGCCGTGGTCGTGCACATCGGGGCCGGCGCGACCGCCCGGCGCTGGCCGGCCGACCGGTTCGCCGCCGTGGTCCGGCATCTGCTGGTACAGGATCGCGATGTCGTAGTGACCGGTGACGAATCCGAACGCGAGACCGCGCTCGGCGTCGCCACCCGCGCAGGACTCTCATCGGCGCGAGTCCTCGCGGGCCAGCAGAACCTCATCGAACTGGCCGCCACCGTCGCCGAAGCCGCCCTCGTGGTGTGCGGCGACACCGGCGTCGCCCACCTGGCCACCGCCTTCGGCACCCGCACCGTGCTGCTATTCGGCCCCAACCCGCCCAGCCGCAGCGGCCCGCCCCCGCACCTGCTCGGCCGCCACGCCGTGCTCTGGGCCGGGCAGACCGGCGACCCGGACGCCGGCGACATCGACCCGGGGCTGCTGAAAATCGGGGTGCCCGAGGTCGTCAACGCCGTCGACAAGCAACTGCGCAAACGCCCCTGGCCCGGCACCGGATTGGACCGCCGCACCCAGCAGACCTTCCGGCGGGTGGGGTGAATCCCGCCTTCGGACTCTGCGGGGCTTCGCCCGGCGAACCCGCTGAGATCGCGCCCGCGGTCATTCCCGCGATTCGGACGGCCACGCGCTCGCGCGCAACCGCGGACGGCTATTGCGTTGTGTCGCACTGAGAGTCAGCGCCGCCATCACCAGCGCGATGCCCGCGAGTTCGGGGACAGCGGGCCGCTGGGCCAGCGCGACCGCGCCGATGACCGCCGCGGTGGCCGGGAGCAGCGCCAGCAGCAAGGCAAAACGGGCACGGCCGACCGTGCGCAGGACCACCTGGTCGAGGGCGTAGGGGACGGCACTGGACAGCGCGCCGACACCCACGCCCAGCAGCCAGGTGCCCGGGTCCGCGAAAGCGGCTGGGGCGAGCACACATTGGCGCGTCACCAGGATCGGGGCCAGCAGGAGCGCGGCGGCGGCCATACCGACGGCCAGGGCGTCCAGGCCCGAACCCGCGTCGGCGACCCGCTTGCCCAGCAGGATGTAGCCCGCCCACAGCGCGGCCGCCAGCAAGGCGAACGCGACACCGGCCGGCCGGGCATCCGAGGAGACGCCCGCCAGCAGGAAGACACCGGCGACCACCAGGGCGACCGCGAGGAGATCGCGGGGACGGCGCGACCCGAGAGTGGCCACCGCGACCGGTCCCAGGAATTCGATGGCGACCGCCGTGCCGAGCGGGATCCGCGCGATCGCCTCGTAGAAGGCGATATTCATGCCCAGGGTCACCACGCCGAACCCGGCGGCCACCCCGATCGAGCGGCGCGTCCAGCGCCCGTGCCAGGGCCGCCGCCACGCCAGCAGGGCGACACCCGCGGCCGCCGCACGCAGCCAGGCCACCGTCGCGGGTTCGACCGTGCCGAACAGATGAACGCCGATCGCCGCGCCGAGATACTGCGAGACGCCGCCCGCGATGAAGATCAGCGGCACCGACCAGCCGGGTAGCACTGTCCGGCGCGGACTCTCGACAACGACGGACGTACCCACCCCGCCACCGTAACGCCCGCTCGCCCGGGGCCTCGGCGATCCAGCCGTACGCGCCCTGCTGACTGCTCCCGACTCCGGTCCGCTCCCGCAGCCTCGCGTCTACTCGTGCGACCCCGGCCTGTTCCGGCCGCGTCCAGCCTGCCCGCTACGAGGAGGGGGGTTCGGTCTGCGCGCTGGACAAGGCCGCGGAGTAGGCGGCCAGGGCGCTGGGCCAGAACTGTTCGAGATAGTCACGCGCATCGGCCAGCCCGCGCGGGTCCAGGGAGTAGAGACGGCGGTTGCCCTGCGGCCGCATCATCACCAGGCGCGCCTCACGCAGCACCTTCAGATGCTGGGAGATTGCCGAACTGGTGACGCCCAGGGCCTCGGCGAGTTCGCCCACCGATTTCGGGCCCTGCGGAAGGGCTTCGAACACCGCTCGGCGAGTACCGTCGGCGAGCGCGCTCAACACCCGCACTCCATTAGCGACCACTTAAGCAGAGTGCCCGCACCGCCCTCCCGGGGTCAATTCGCCGGCAAACCCCGGAGGCCGACGTCATCCACGCATTACCCGCGTGTCGTTATCGTCTCGTAATACGCGAACTGGACTTTTGGCGCACTGTGACGGTCGCAACCCGGCTTCTGAACGACATCCGGGTTCTCGTACGGTCGATCAATGCCCGTAACCGTTCCGTTATCTCGTCTGCATGGAACCTGCCGGTACCGCTCGGTCGCGACCCGTGCCGCAGCCGTCACCGCCGTCGTCGGCGCCACCCTGACCGCGCCGGCCGCCACCGACCCGCACGCCACACACGAGCTCACGGGCGACTCCGTGGCAAACGCCGCCCAGATCGACGGCACCTTCACCGCCTTCACCCCGCGCGAAGCGCAGAAGCCGCAGGTGGTGCCGCAGCCGGTGCTCGACTTCCTCGACGGCCTGCACGCCGAGCAGGCCCGCCCCAGGACCGTGCGCCCGGTCGCCGGTCCGCTCACCTCCGGCTTCGGCATCCGCTGGGGCGCCATGCACGCCGGTATCGACTTCGGCGAGGGCTTCGGCGCGCCGATCCACGCCGTCACCGACGGCACCGTCATCGACGCGGGCCCCGCCTCCGGGTTCGGTCTCTGGGTGCGGGTGCTGCAGGACGACGGCACCATCGGCGTCTACGGCCACATGCAGGACATCCTGGTCCAGGTGGGCCAGCAGTTGCGCGCCGGCGACGTACTCGCCACCGTCGGCAGCCGCGGCTACTCCACCGGACCGCACCTGCACTACGAGGTGCACACCGGCGGCGGCGCGCCCGTCGACCCGCTGCCCTACCTGGCCGGGCGCGGCATGGATGTCGGCATCCCCGTCGACTGACCCCACCGCTCATCCGGGCGCCCGCTGCAGGGTGCACGGATCGGTTGCGCGACAACGGCGTTCGCAGCCCTCGCAGAACAGCCCCGGCTCATACCGCCGGGGCTGTTCTCATACCCGGGTACTACGGGCCGACCCCACCGCCGGGGGACGTGGCGGGCGGCCACACGGACCTAGCGTCACCGTCATGACCACGCTCGATCGTCCGCCGCTCGCGCCGTTCACCCCCGCCGTCCCCGCTCGCCGGCTGCACCGCCCCCTGCTCGTCACCACCGCGGCCATGGCGGCCCTGGCGGTGTTCTCCCTGGGCGCCATGGCCTTCGACGACCGCATGCTGCTGGGCGAATCGGTGTGGCTCAAACCGCTCAAGTTCGCCGTCGCCATGGTCCTCTACTGCGGCACCCTGGCCTGGCTGGTGTCGTTCCCGCACCGCGGGCAGCGGCTGACCTGGTGGATGGGCGCCGTCTTCGCCACCACCGCCATCGTGGACGTCGGATTCGTGGTGGTGCAGGCCGCGCGCGGCACCTTCAGCCACTTCAACACCCAGCACGACGCGGTCAACACCATCGGCCAGGGGGTGTTCATGACCGGCGTGCCCGGGCTGTTCCTCGCGAATCTGGTGATCGCGGTGACCCTTTCGTGGCAGCGCGTCACCGACCGGCCCACCTCGCTGGCCATCCGCACGGGCCTGGGCATCGCGGTGTTCGGCATGGCGCTGGGCTACACCATGGGCTTCAGCGGCGAGCAGCAGACCACCGACGCCTACGGGCACCCGGTCCGGCTGGGCGCGGGACACACCTTCGTCAGCGGGCAGCCCGCCGTCCGCGATGGTGTCGAGGGCATGCCGATCACGCACTGGAGCACCGCGGGCGGCGACATGCGGATCGCGCATTTCGCGGGTCTGCACGGCATTCAGCTGCTCATCGTGGCGGCCATCGTGCTGGCCCGCCTCGCCCCTGCGGTGGCATGGCTGCGCACCGACCGCACCCGCACCCGGCTGATCGGGGTGCTGGCGCTCGGTTACACCGCTCTGGTGGCGCTGCTGATGTGGCAGGCGCTGCGCGGGCAGCCGGTGACCCGGCCCGACGGTGAAACCCTCACCGCCCTCGGCCTTGTCGCCGCCGTCACCGCGCTCGGCATCGGCATCGTCTACGCACTGAGCGTGCGCGCCCTGCCCGCCGGCCGCCACGCCGCGGTCAGCGCAGCCGTTCCGCCTCGCGCGTCAACGCCACCAATGTCGCGGTGAGATCGGCGAGTTCGATCATCTCGGCGCCCTCCGCGACCGCTGTGGCCACGTCCTCGGCGGCGCAGCGGGCGGCGAACCAGCGATCGGACAGGTCCGAGACCTCCTGGGCACTGAGCACCACCGAATCCTCGGGAATGCCGGTGCCCTTCACGCTGTTTCGATGTTCGTACGCCCGCTGGCGACACGATTGCCGGCAGTACCGCCGGCGGCGTCCGATCTCCGATTCGGCGATCTCCCGCCCGCACCATTGGCAGCAGGACAGCACGCGTCGAGACATGGTCCGTCACATTAGCGGTTTGCGGCCGCGACCGGGCGGAAGGGCACGCCGCGACGGAGTGGGCGCGCCGGACGAGTAGGATGGCAGGGTTCTCCCACGGGAACCGACACGTGCGCGGCTGCGTTGACAGTAGGTAGCGCAGCTGCAGAAACACTGATGTAGAACATTGCCGACAGGCGAGAAGGGACCGCACTCATGGCAGATCGCGTACTCCGGGGGTCTCGGCTCGGAGCGGTGAGCTACGAGACCGACCGCGACCACGACCTGGCGCCGCGTCGGATGGCGCGGTACCGCACCGACAACGGCGAGGAATTCGACGTTCCCTTCGCCGACGACGCCGAAATCCCGCCGACCTGGCTGTGCCGCAACGGCCAGGAGGGCATCCTGCTCGAGGGCACCACTCAGGAGCCCAAGAAGGTCAAGCCGCCCCGCACCCACTGGGACATGCTGCTGGAGCGTCGCAGCAAGGAGGAGCTCGAAGAGCTCCTGCAGGAGCGCATGGACCTGCTCAAGACCCGCCGCCGCGGCTGAGCACAGCGACAAAACGGGAAGGGCCCCGCACCACACCGGTGCGGGGCCCTTCCCGTGCCTGGGGTCAGCCCGGCGAGCCGTAGTAGGCGGCAAGGAGATTGGCGGCAGGCACTGCCGTGGGTGGCGTCGAAGAGGGAGCGGTCGGCGCGCTGCCCGCGCCGGCTCAGTGGCTGGCCACCTTCCGGTACTGCAGCAGGGCGATCGGCACCGAGATGGCCAGGATGGCCAGCGAACAGTAGACGGAGTATTCGACGCAATGGTCGGCGGGCCAGCCGGTGGCCGGTTTGAACGACGGCGGGGAGCCGTTGTCGAAGAGCTTGCGCCCGGCCGCCGACACCGCGGTGATCGGATTCCACGCGGCGACGGTGCGCAGCGGGCCGGGCAGCGTCTCCCCGGAGATGAATGCCGAGGAGATGAAGGTCAGCGGGAACAGCCAGATGAGACCGGCACTCTGGGCCACCTCGACGCTGGGCGACATGAGCCCGGTGATCGCCCCGACCCACGACATGGCGAACGCGAACAGCAGGATCACCCCGAACGCCAGCACCGCGTCGATGATCGACCCGTTGATCCGCCAGCCGACGACGTACCCGCAGACCACCATGACCGCCAGCGCCAGAATGTTGACCACCAGGTCCGACAGGGTGCGGCCCATCAGCACCGCCAGCCGCGACATGGGCAGCGTGCGCATCCGGTCGATGATGCCCTTGTGCAGGTCGTTGGCCAGGCCGACGGTGGTGAACGCGGCATTGAAAGCGACTGTCTGCGTGAAGATTCCGGCGAGCAGGAACTCCCGGTACTGGCTGCCGCCCAGGGACGCGCCGAAGATGTAGGCGAACAGGAACACGAACATCAGCGGCTGGATGGTGGCCGTCACCAGCAGGGTGGGCACCCGCAGGATGGTCAGCAGGTTGCGGTAGGCCACGATCGCCGAGTCGCGCACCACCCGGGGTAGCAGCATGAGGGGTCCCTCGATGCGGGGGCGGCCCTGTTCCTCCTCGGGTGGCGCGGGAGCTTCCGGTTCGGCGGGGAGGGTCGTCACGACAGGATCTCCTCTTGGACAGACTCGGGGGCGGGGACATCCGGCTTGCGTTCGCCGGGTTTGCCGGTGAGGGAAAGGAATACGTCGTCGAGGGTGGGCCGGTCGACGACGGCGTCGACCACGTGCACCCCGGCATCGTCGAGGCGGCGCAGCGCCTCCACCATGGTGCGGCTGCCGTCGCCGACCACCACGGTGACCGTGTCGGCGCCCTCGTCGAATTCGGCTTCGCCGATGCCCACCTCACCCAGCACCTGCTGTGCGGGGGCGGGATCCTGGCCGGGCGCGAGGGTGACGGCGAGCTTGTCGCCGCCGATGGAGGTCTTCAGTTCGTCGGCCGACCCGCGGGCGATGACCCGCCCGCGGTCGATGACGGTGATCCGGTCGGCGAGGAGGTCGGCCTCCTCCAGGTACTGGGTGGTGAGCAGCACGGTGGTGCCGTCGTCGACCAGTTCGCCGATGACCCGCCACATGTCGAGGCGCCCGCGCGGATCCAGGCCGGTGGTCGGCTCGTCCAGCACGACCACCGGGGGCCGGCACACCAACGCCCCCGCCAGGTCCAGCCGGCGGGCCATACCGCCGGAATAGGTGCCCGCCCGCCGCCCGGCCGCGTGGTCGAGGCCGAGGGCGGTGAGCAGTTCGGTGGCGCGTTCGGCGGCCCGCTTGTGGTTCATGCCGTACAGCCGGGCCACCATGCGCAGGTTCTCGAATCCGGACAGGTTGGCGTCGATGGCCGCGTACTGGCCCGACAGGCCGATCCGGGTGCGAACGCGGGCCGGATGCTTCAGCACGTCCACTCCCGCGACGTGCACCGAGCCCGCGCTCGGGCGTAGCAGGGTGGTGACGATGCGGACCGTGGTGGTCTTGCCCGCGCCGTTGGGCCCGAGCAGGCCCATCACCGTGCCGGACGGGATCTCGAGATCGACACCGTCCAGCACCCGCACCTTGCCGTAATACTTCACCAGCCCTTGGACTTCCACGGCCAGACTCATCGCATACCCTCCCGCCGGGCTCGGATGGCTGCCAGCTGATCCCGCAACACCGGCCCGATGACGGCGAGGGATTCGGGCGTTGTCATGCCGGCGTGCGTGCAGCGCACCAGCTGGTCGTGCACCGTGCCGGTGACGTAGGGCTGCCAGGCCGCGGCACAGCGGTCCGGGTCGGCCCGGTTGATCTCGTCGTCGGCGGCGGTGAAGAACAGCAGATCACCGTCGAAGACGCGGGGCCGGAACCCGTGCGCCTGCGCCGCGCCGTTCTCGTATCCGGTGTAGAGCCGTTCCAGGTGCTCGACGGTGAGCGCCGCGAACGGCCCGGATCGCCCGCGGAGCAGTTCGGCCGCCTCGGTGAGCGTCATGCGCGAATCGATGTCGGCGTCACCGCCGAGCAGGTCGGAACCGAATTCGGCGACCACGGCCGCCACCGACGGCACCGCCTCCTCGAGCCACCGGTCCGACAGCTGGTAGCTGTCCATCATGGCCAGCAACGTGACCTCGTCACCGGCCTCCTGCAGCTGCACGGCTATCTCGTGGGCGATGAGCCCGCCCAGCGACCAGCCCAGCACCTGGTAGGGGCCGGTGGGCTGGACCGACTTCATGTGCGCCACATAGTGTTTCGCGGCCTCGACGATGGTGCGGTGACTGTCCTCCCCGGCCACGTGCGGGGCCTGCAGGCCGTACACGGGCCGCTCCTGCGGCAGATGCGACAGCAGCCCGGCGAAGCACCAGGACAGGCCGATGGCCGGATGCACGCAGAACAGCGGCGGCACACCGGAATCGGCGGCCGGACGCAGCGGCAGCACCGCGCCCAGGGCCGCGGTCAGCGCGGCGCCCGCGTCGCCCTCGGCGGCGGCGAGCCGCCCGGCGATGGCGGCCGGGGTGGATTCGCCGAACATGGCCTGCACCGGCAGGTCGATGCCGCCCGCCCGCAGCTGGGCCACCACCTTGGTGGCCAGCAGGGAGTTGCCGCCGAGTTCGAAGAACCCGTCGTCGGCGCCGACCTGTTCGACGCCCAGCACGTCGGCGAAGGCGGCACACAGTGCCTCCTCCAGCGGGGTGGCGGGGGCCCGGTAGCCCTCGCGGGCCGCGAACACCGGTTCCGGCAACGCCTTCCGGTCGAGCTTGCCGACCGGGGACAGCGGCACCCGGTCCAGCAGCATGATCGACTGCGGGACCATGTAGTTGGGCACCAGCTCGGCCACGTGCTCGGCCAGCTCGGCGGTGGTGGGCGCGGTTCCGGTGCGCGGCTTCACATACGACACCAGCGCGGTGGAGCCGGCCGGGGTGCGGTGCCCGATGGTGGTGGCGAACTCCACCTGCGGGTGCTTGGCCAGCGCCGCGTCGATCTCGCCGAGTTCGATGCGGAAGCCGCGGATCTTGACCTGGTGGTCGGTGCGGCCGACGTACTCCAGATCCCGTGCGCCGCCTTCGCTTTCGAGCCAGCGGACCAGGTCGCCGGTGCGGTACATGCGCTCACCGGGCTTGCCGAACGGGTTGGCCACGAAGCGCTGTGCGGTCAGGCCCGGGCGGCGCAGGTAGCCGCGCGCCAGCGCCGCGCCGGCCAGGTGAAGTTCACCGGTGACCCCGGCCGGGGCCGGGTGCAGGCGCGCGTCGAGCACGGTCGCGCCGACCCCGCGGATGGGCCCGCCGATGCTGATCTGCCCGCCGGGTGTCATGGGGTGCGAGATCACCGTGACGATGGTGGTCTCCGTCGGCCCGTACACGTTGTAGAGCCTGCGGCCCGGGGCCCACCGGCTGACCAGGTCCGGGGGCAGCGCCTCACCGCCGACCAGCACGTGCCGCAGTGCGGTCACGCCGGCCGGATCGACGGTGCCCAGCGCCGAGGTGGTGATGAAGGCGTGGGTGATGCCCTCCTCGATGAACACCTGCCCCAGTTCCTGCCCGCCGACCACACCCTGCGGGCTGATCACCAGGGTGGCGGCCCCGCCGAGAGCGAGCAGCAGGTCCAGCATGGCCGCGTCGAAACTCGGTGTGGCGAAGTGCAGGACCCGGCAATCGGGGCCGACGTCGAAGCGCTGCGCGGTCTCGGCGGCGAAGTTGGACAGGCCGCCGTGGGTGACGACCACGCCCTTGGGGATGCCGGTGGAGCCGGAGGTGTAGATGACGTAGGCCGGGTTGTGCATGCGCAGCGGCACGATCCGTTCGGCGTCGCGGATCGGCGCGTCGGAGGTGGCGAGCACCCGCCGCCGGAACGACGGCGCGTCCAGCATCGTCCAGTTGGCCCCGTCGGGCATGCGCTCCCGATAGCCGGACAGCGTGATGCCCACGGCCGCACCGGAATCCAGCAGCATGTGGCTGATGCGCTGCTCCGGATAGTTCGGGTCGACGGGCACGAACGCGCCACCGGCCTTGGCGATGGCCAGCATCACCGCCACCGATTCGGCCGAACGCGGAATCCCCATGGCGACCAGGGTTTCCGGGCCCACGCCGTAGCCGATGAGCACCCGGGCCAGCCGGTTGGTCCAGCGGTCCAGAGCGTCGTAGGAGATCTGGGTGCCACCCGAGCGGACCGCGATGCCCGACCGGTTGAGGTTGACCGCGGCCTCGAACACCTCCGGGAAGGTGATGGGCAGGCCGGGCTCGGTGCCGCGGACCGGCGCCAGCGCCGACCATTCGGCCGAGTCCAGCACGTCCAGATCGCCCACGGCGGTGGCCGGATGCGTGGCGGCCGCGGCCAGCAGCCGCACGAAACGCTGTGCCAGCCGCTGCGCCGTCACCGCCTCGAACAGGTCGGAGGCATAGTTCACCGACACCGTGATGCCGTCGGGTTCGCGGCGCGGCGTCCAGGATTCGGTGAGGGTGAACTGCAGGTCGAACTTGGCGATGCCCGGGTCGGCGTCGTCGGCCTCGATGCGCATGGCCGGCAGCTCCAGCACCCGCGCGGGCTGGTTCTGCACCGACAGCATGACCTGGAACATCGGGTGATGCGCCTGGGAGCGCACCGGATTCAGCACCTCGACCAGGCGCTCGAACGGCACGTCGGCGTGGGCGAAGGCCTCCAGATCGGTGTCGCGGACCGCGCGCAGCAGGTCGCCGAACGCGGCGCCGCCGTCGATGCGGGTGCGCAGCACCAGGGTGCCGACGAACATGCCTACCAGGCGGTCCAGCGCCGGATGTCCGCGTCCCGCAATGGGTGTGCCGACCGTGATGTCGTCGTCGTGCGTCAGCCGATGCAGCAGTGCGACGAGTGCCGCGTGCAGCACCATGAACATGGTGACGCCGTGTTCGGCTGCCAGCGCCTGCAATTCGCGGTGGGTGAAGGCGTCGAGCTTGCACTCCACCGTGCCGCCCCGGTAGGTCGGCACCGGCGGCCGCGGCCGGTCGGCGGGAACGGAGAGCCGTTCCGGGATGCCGTCGAGGGCGCGCCGCCAGTAGTCGAGCTGGCGGCTGATCACCGAGTCCGGATCGTCCTCGCGGCCCAGCACATCCTGCTGCCACAGCGTGTAATCGGCGTACTGGATGGGCAGTTCGGGCCACTCCGGGGTCTGCTTGCCGGTGTGCGCCCGGTAGGCGGCGGCCACATCGGCGGCCAGCGGCTGCAGCGACCAGCCGTCCATGGCGATGTGGTGCACGACCAACACCAGCACGTGTTCGGTCTTGCTGCCGGCCAGGCGCAGCAGGGCCGCGCGCACCGGCACGCTGGTGGCCAGGTCGAAACCGCCGGCGGTGACGCGGCGGATCTCGCCGGGCACCTCGTCCGCGGCGACCGTCCGCACCGGCAGGCCGACCGCCCCCTCGCCCGGCTCCAGGATCCGCTGGCAGGGTTCGCCGTCGATCTCCGGGAAGACGGTGCGCAGGGTCTCGTGACGGTCCTGTACGGCGTGCAGGGCCGCGCGCAGTGCCGGGATGTCCAGCTCACCGTGCAGGCGCAGGGCGACCGGAACGTTGTAGGCGCCCAGCGCTTCTCCGTGCTCGCCGGCGTTGAACTTCTCCAGGAACCACAGCCGCCGCTGGGCCGCGGAGAGCGGGATCCGCGCGGGCCGGGTGCGCCGGCGCGGTTCCGGCCGCAGATCCGCCGAGGAAGATCCGGCGTCCACGGCCGCGGCGAGTCCGGCCACGGTGGGCGCGGCGAAGACCGACCGCACCTCCAGCCGCACCCCGGTGACGGTGGCCAGCCGGGCCACCAATTGGGTGGCCAGCAGCGAGTTTCCGCCGACCTCGAAGAAGCTGTCGTCCGCGCCCAGGGTCTCGGCGCCGACCAGCTCCCCCATCACCTCGGCGACGAGGCGCTCGGTGTCGGTCTCCGGTTCCCGCGAGACCCCGGCGACGACGGCCGTGGGTTGCGGCAGCGCGCCGCGGTCGAGCTTGCCGACCGGGGTGAGCGGAATGTGGTCGAGCAGGGCGAGGGCGCTGGGCACCATGTGCGCCGGCAGGTGCTCGGCGCAGTGCGCGCGCAGCTCCTCGAGATCGGGTGCGGCGGCGTGGTCCATGGGCAGCACGAACGACACGATGCGGCGTGCGCCCGCGATCTCGCGAACCTCGGTGTGGGAGAAGCGGATTGCGCGGTGGGCGGTGAGCACGCCGTCGATCTCGCCCAGCTCGATACGGAAACCGCGCAGCTTCACCTGGTGGTCGCTGCGGCCCAGGTAGACGATGTCACCGTCGCCGGTCCAGCGCACCACATCGCCGGTGCGGTAGAGGCGCGAGCCCTCCGGGCCGTACGGGTCCGCGACGAACCGGGCGGCGGTGAGATCGAACCGCTCGAAATAGCCGCGCGCACAACCCTGTCCGCCGATGTACAGCTCGCCGGGCACGCCGACCGGGACCGGTCGCAGGCGCTCGTCCAGGACCACGGCGCGGGCGCCACGGACCAGGTTGCCGATGGTGACGGGCTCGCCGACCCGCAGCGGCGAGGAGATGGTGACGACGATGGTGGTCTCCGTCGGGCCGTACACGTTGAACATCAGGCGGCCGGGGGCCCAGCGCGCCACCAGTTCCGGTCCCAGGGCCTCGCCGCCGACCATGATCGCGCGCAGGTGCGGCAGCGGCCAGCGGTCCCGGTCCATGGTCGCCAGCGCGGCCGGGGTCATGAAGGTGTGGCTGACCTGTTCGCGTTCCATGAGCTCGGCCAGTTCGTCGCCGCCGTACACGTCGGGCGGGACGATGACCATGGTCGCGCCCGCGCAGATCGCGAACAGCAGGTCGTAGACGGAGGCGTCGAAGCTCGGGGACGAGAAGTGCATGATCCGCGAGTCCCGGTCGACCCGCGCGCGCTCACGGACCTCGTCGGCGAAATTGGACAGGCCGCCGTGGGTGACGGCCACGCCCTTGGGTTTCCCGGTCGAGCCGGAGGTGTAGATGAGGTACGCCAGATCCGTGGTCCACAGGGTGCCGGTGCGCTCGGCATCGGTGATCGGCCCGTCGTCGAGGATCTCGAGTTCGTCGAGCAGTACGGCGTCGTCGAGCAGCAGCCACTCCACGCTGTCGGCGACGCCGGCGGTGTGGAGCCGGTCGGCGTGCTCGGTCATGCTGACGCCCACCCGGCAGCCGGCGTCGGCGAGCATGTGCTGCACCCGGTCCGCGGGATAGTTGGGGTCCACCGGCACGAACGCCGCACCGCACTTGGTGACGGCCAGCGCCGTCAGCACCGACTCCACCGACCGGGTCAGGCCCAGCGCGACCCGGTCACCCGGGCCCAGGCCGCGGTGGATCAGGGCCCGCGCCAAGCGGTTCGAATACACGTCGGATTCCAGGTAGGTGAGCTCGGTGTCGTCGAGTCGCAGGAACACCCGGTCGGCATGGAGGTGCGCGGTGGCCGCGAAGTAGGCGGCCAGGCTGCACTGCGGCTCCGGCGCGGGGCCCCAGGCCGGGGTGAGCATGTCGTGCTCGAGTTCGGTGCGCGCGTCGATGTCACGCACGCGCATGTGCGCGTCGGTGGTGACGGCGCCGAACACCTTGACCAGGCGCTCGGCCAGGACACCGACCGTCGACTGGTCGAAAAGCTCGGCGGCGTAGACGAATTCGAAGGCCCGCTGGTCCTCGCCCGCGCCGGGCAGCACCCGCAGCTCCAGATCGAACTTGGCCAGCGCGATATCGAGTTCCTCGGCCTGCAGCGACAATCCGGGCAGCCGCAGCGCGGGCACCGGGGTGTCCTGCACGGTCAGCGCGACCTGCAGCAGCGGGCTCGCGCCGTAGCGGCGCTGCCCGGCGTCCGCGGACTGCAGTTCCTCCACGACCCGCTCGTAGGGCACCTCGGCGTGCGCCATGGCGGCCAGTTCGGTGTCGCGGTCGGCCTGCAGCAGTTCGGCGAAGCTGCGGTCGGGGTCCACATCCGAGCGCAGGATCAGCGTGTTGACGAACATGCCGACCAGATCATCGAGACGGGTGTCGGTGCGCCCCGCCACCGGCGTGCCGACGATCACGTCGCGGCCGCCGGTGACCACGCGCAGCAGCACGGCCAGTGTGGAGCGCAACACCATGAACAGGCTGACGCCGTGTGCCCGGGCGACCTCGGCGAGCCTGCGCTGCACGGCTTCGGGCACCTCGAACCGCACCGATCCGGCCCGCTGGGTGGGTTCGGCCGGGCGGGGCCGGTCGTAGGGCAGCGGTAGCTCCCCGGGCAGCTCGGCCAGCGCGGTACGCCAGTAGGCCAGCTGGGTGGCGGCGGCGCTCTCGGCGTCGTCCTCCGTGCCGAGAATCTCGCGCTGCCACAGGCTGAAGTCGGCGTACTGCACCGGCAGCGGCGTCCAGGTCGGCGCCGCGCCGCCGTGGCGGGCGGTGTAGGCGATGGCCAGGTCCCGGGTCAGCGGGCCCAGCGACCAGCCGTCGGCGGCGATGTGGTGCAGCGCGATGCCGAGCAGGTGCCGGCGGGTTCCGGTGCGCAGCAAGGTCATCCGCAGCGGGATCTCGCGGGTCAGGTCGAAGCCGCGGCGCGCCAGCGAGCGCAGGGCGTGGCGCGCGCCGACCTCGTCGGTCTCGACCACGTCCAGCACCGGCAGGCACCGTGCGGTGTCCAGCACAACCTGGTAGGCGCCCTGGGCGTCCTCCGGGAAGACGGTGCGCAGCACCTCGTGCCGCTCCGCCACGTCGGCCAGCGCCGCCCGCAACGCGTCGATGTCCGGATCGCCATCGATCCGCAGCACGAATGCGATGTTGTAAGCGCTGGATTCGGGGGAATATCTGTTGAGGAACCACAGTCGCTGCTGCGGCAACGACAGTGGCACGCGCTCCGGGCGCGGCGTATGCACAGCCAGCGCTACACGCTCGGCCCGGGGCGCTTCCGCCAGCCGTGCGGCCACCCCGGCCACCGTCGGCAGCTCGAAGATGTCGCGCACCGGCAGCTCCACCCCGAACTCGCTGTGCAGGGCCGAGGTCAGGCGGGTGGCCAGCAGCGAGTTGCCGCCGATCTCGAAGAAGTTGTCGTCCGCACCCGGCGTGAGGCCGCCCAGCACACTGCCGAAGACCAGCGCGACCTGTTGCTCCAGTTCGGTTTCCGGGGCGCGGGTGGGCGCGGCGGCCACGAACTCCGGTGCGGGTAGCGCCTTGCGGTCCAGCTTGCCGGTCGGGGAGACCGGTACGGCATCGAGCACGGCGAGCGCGGCGGGCACCATGTAACCCGGCAGCCGTCCGCGCGCGGTCTCGAGCACCGCGGCCGGGTCGATGTCGGTGTCGGCGGTGAGATAGGCCACCAGACGCGGGATTCCGCGCTCGTCGTGGTGAACAACGGTGAGCGCGAAGGTGACTCCGGGATGCGCGGCCAGCACGTGGTCGATCTCGCGCAGTTCGATGCGGAAGCCGCGGATCTTGATCTGGTCGTCGGCCCGGCCCAGGAAGCGCAGCTGTCCCGCCCGGTCGGCGACCACGAGATCGCCGGTGCGGTACATGCGTTCGCCGCGCCGCCCGTGCGGGTTGGCCGGGAATTGCTGCGCGGTCAGGCCGTGCCGGCCCAGGTAGCCGCGGGCCAGGCCCGGACCGGACAGGTACAGCTCGCCCGCCACGCCCGGCGGCACCGGGTGCAGGCGGCCGTCGAGCACGAACAACCGCATACCGCGCACGGGCCCGCCGATCGGCACCGGCTGCCCCGCGAGCATGGGCCCGGTGGCGGTGGCGGCGACGGTGGCCTCGGAGGGGCCGTACATGTTGTGCATGCGCCGCGCCGGGCGGCCGGGCCGGGAATCCGGTGCGGTCCAGACCTCGACGAGGTCCTCGGGGCAGGCCTCGCCGCCGACGATGACGGCCTCCAGCTCCGGTAGGTCGGCGGCGGGCACGGTGGCCAGGGCGGCGGGCGTGACGAAGGCGTGCGTCACGTGCTCCTCGCGCAGGATGCGCGCCAGCTCGGCGCCGCCGAAGACGCCCGCGGGCACCACCACGATGGTGGCCCCGGCCGCGAAACCGAGCAGCAGCTCCAGCACCGACGCATCGAAGCTGGGCGACGAGAAGTGCAGGGTGCGAGCCGAATCGGTGACCTTGAACAGGTGCATCTGCTCGTGCGCCAGCGAGGCGATGCCCGCATTGGTGACCACCACGGCCTTGGGCTTGCCGGTGGAACCGGAGGTGTAGATCAGGTAGGCCGGGCCGCCGATGCGCAGCGGGTGGTGCCGGTCCGCGTCGGTGACCGGGGTGTCGGGGAACTGCGCGCACTCCTGCGTGAGCTGCTCGGAGCCGAGCAGCAGCCAGTCGACGTAGCTCTTGCGGTGGCGGCCCCGATTGCCGGGCCAGGTGGTCGGCATGTTCTCGCGCCGTTCGGCATTGGTGAGGCCGAGCATGGCGCCGGAATCGGCGAGCATGTGGGCGATGCGGTCGGCCGGATAGTCGGGGTCGACGGGCACGTACGCGGCACCGGTCTTGGCCACCGCCCACACCGCGAGGATGCTCTCCAGGCTGCGCGGCAGCGCGATCGCCACCACCACCTCCGGGCCCGCGCCGTGCTCGATCAGCACCCGCGCCAGGCGGTTCGAGCGTTCGTCGAGCTCCCGGTAGGTGGTGTCGACGCCGAGGTAGCGGACCGCGACCGCGTCCGGCACCCGCTCGGCGGTGTCGCTGAGCAGCCGGGCCAGGGTGATGCTGGGCACGGCGGGGGAACCGACGATGGGCACCAGCTTCGCGATCTCCCGGACGTCCAGCAGCGGCAGGTCGCCGACCGGGGTGGACGGGTCGGCGACCGCGGCGGCCAGGAGCGCGCCGAAGCGCCGCGCGATGGCCTCCACCGTGACCCGGTCGAAAACGTCGGCGGCATAACCGAATTCGGCGGTGAATCCGGCGTCCTCGGCGGGGATGCCGGCGGGTTCCTGGACGGTCAGCTGCAGATCGAACTTGGCGATGTCGGTGGCCAGGGGCACCACCTCGGTCTCCACGCCGGGCAGGTCGACATCCAACTCGGGGTTGCTGTCGTAGGACAGCATCACCTGGAACAGGGGGTGGCGGGCGGCGGAGCGCTCGGGATTGACCACCTCGACGAGCCGCTCGAACGGCACGTCGGCATTGGCGAAGGCATTGAGGTCGGTTTCACGGACCTCGGCGAGCATGCGGTCGAAGCCGGCGGCCGGGTCCACCCGGGTGCGCAGCACGAGGGTGTTGACGAACATGCCGACCAGATCGTCGAGCGCCGGATCGCTGCGCCCGGCGATCGGCGTGCCGATCACGATGTCGGTGGTGTTGCACAGGCGCGCGAGCACCGCGGCCAGCGCGGCGTGCAGGACCATGAAGGTGCTGACCCCGCGTGCGGCGGCAACGCCGGCGAGGGCCCGGCGGGTCTGCGCGGAGATGTCGAACTCGACGGTGCCGCCGGCGGTGCTGCGGTGCCGCGGGCGGGGGCGGTCCAGCGGCAGGTCCAGCTGGTCGGGCAGGTCGGCGAGCGCGGCGCGCCAGAAGGCGAGCTGCCGGGCGAGGGCGCTGGCCGGGTCGGCCTCGTCGCCGAGCAGTTCCCGTTGCCACAGTGCGAAATCCGCGTACTGCACCGGCAGCGGCGTCCATCGCGGCGCCGCGCCCCGGGCGCGGGCCGCGACCGCGGTGATGATGTCGCGGCTCAGCGGGGCGGTGGACCAGCCGTCGCCGCTGATGTGGTGCAGCACCACCAGGAACAGGTGGGTGTCGGGCCCGATGGCGTACAGCGCCACCCGGACCGGGGCCTGGCTGCGCAGATCGAAGCCGTACCCGGCGAATTCGCTCGCCAGCGCGACCGCGTCCTCGCCGGTGGCGTCGATGGGGTCGAGGGTGAGCGGGATCTCCGAGGCCGGGTGCACCAGCTGGCAGGGCCCGTCGGGGGTGTCGGGGAAGGTGGTGCGCAGGCTCTCGTGCCGTTCCAGCACATCCACCAGGCCGGCCCGCAGCGCCGGAATATCCAGGGGCCCGGTCAGTTTCACCGCGAAGGCCATGTTGTAGGCCGCCGCGTGCTCGGCGAACCGGTTGAGGATCCACAGCCGCTGCTGGGCCAGCGACAGCGGAAGCTGTTGCGGCCGTTGCCCGGCCACCAGTTTCGGGGAGGTGTTCTCCGGCTCCTCGGCCGAGAGCCGGGTGGCCAGCGCGGTGACGGTGGACGTCTCGAACAGATCGCGGATGGTGAGCGACGCGCCGAGGGCCGCGTTCACGCGCGCGACCGCCCGGGCGGCGGTCAGCGAGTTGCCGCCCAGGTCGAAGAAGCTGTCCTCGACGTCGAATTCGTCGGTGCCGAGCACCTCGGCGAAGATGCCGGTGAGCTGGTGTTCCATGGCGGTGCGCGGGGCGGCGACGGGCCGGGCCGGGCGGCGGGCGCCCGCATCGGGTCCGGGCAGCGCCTTGCGGTCCACCTTGCCGTTGGCGCTGAGCGGTAGTTCGTCCAGCACCATGAGATACGACGGCACCATGTAGCTGGGCAGGGTCCGGCGCAACGTGGCGGTGAGGTCGGACGCGTCGAGGTCGCCGACGCCGGGGGCGGCCACGACGTAGGCGATGAGCTCGTCCCCGCTACGGCCGCGGCGGGCCACGCACACGGCGCGCGCGACGCGGGCGTCGGCCAGCAGGACGGCCTCGATCTCGCCGAGTTCGATGCGCAGGCCGCGCACCTTGATCTGGAAGTCGCTGCGCCCCAGGTATTCCAGGACGCCGGCGGTGCCGGTGCCACGCCAGCGCACCAGGTCACCGGTGCGGTACATGCGGGCACCGGGGGTGAACGGGTTGGCCACGAAACGGTCGGCCGTGAGGGCGCCACGGCCCACATAGCCCCGGGCCAGCTGCACGCCGGCCAGGTAGAGCTCGCCCACGACGCCCGGGGCGACCGGCTGGAGCCGGGCGTCGAGCACATAGGTGCGGGTGTTCCAGGTGGGCGAGCCGATCGGGACGTCGGTGCTGCCCGGAGTGCAGTGCCAGGCGGTGACGTCGACGGCGGCCTCGGTCGGGCCGTACAGGTTGTGTAGCTGCGGCGCATCGGGGCCGCTGCCGAGAGCGGCGTGGAAATCGGCGACGGTGGCGGCGGGCAGCGCCTCACCCGAGCAGAACACCCGCGACAGTCCGGTGCAGCCCCGCACATCGGTGTCGGTGAGGAACACCGACAGCATGGACGGCACGAAATGCGCTGTGGTGACTCCCTTCTCGGCGATGATGCGGGCCAGATACGCGGGATCGCGGTGCCCGTCGGGGGCGGCGATGACCAGGCGGGCCCCGATCTGCAAGGGCCAGAAGAACTCCCACACCGAGACGTCGAAGGTGGCGGGGGTCTTCTGCAGCACCACGTCGGAGGAGTCGAGCGGGTAGGCATCCTGCATCCAGCGCAGCCGGTTCACGATGGCGGCGTGGGTGACGCCGACGCCCTTGGGCGTGCCGGTGGAACCGGAGGTGAAGATGACGTACGCGAGGTGGTCGGAACGCAGCGGCGCGGTCCGATCGGTATCGGTGACCGGGCGGCCCGGGTGCCGCCACACATCCGCGCTGTCGATGTCGAATCGCGGTGCGGTGCCGGGCAGGTCGAGCCTGTCGCGCGACGCGGTGAGCACGCACAGCGGCCGGGCCTGGTCGAGGATGGCCCCGATGCGGTCGGCCGGGTGGTCCGGGTCGATGGGCAGGTAGGCGGCGCCCGCCTTGACGATGGCGTACATGCCGACCAGCAGGTCGAGGCTGCGCCGGACGGCCAGGCCGACCAGGGTGTCGGGTCCCGCGCCGCGCGCGATGAGTTCGCGGGCCAGCCGGTTGGTGCGCTCGTCGAAGGCGGCGTAGGTGAGGGTCTCGCCCTCGAACTCGAGCGCGACCTGATCGGCGGAGGCGGCGGCCCGGTCGGCGAACAGCCCGGCCAGGGTGCCCTCCTGGCGGGCCACCTGGGTCGAATTCCATTCGTGCAGCACGCGTTCGCGTTCCGGATCGGTGAGTACCGCCATGTCGGCGACCGGTGTCTCCGGGTCGGCGGACACGAAGCGGGCCAGGTAATCCAGCAGCCGGGCGTGGTGCGCGGCTAGTTCGGCATCGCTGTAGAGGCGCGGGTTGGCCTCGAAGTCGATGTGGATGCGATCGCCGAGACCGTTGTACAGGTTGATCGACAGGTCCTCGACCGGGCCGGTGGACAGCACGTTGATGGCACCCATCAGGCTGCCGAACTTCAGCTCGCTGTGGAAGAGCATGAGGTTGACCATGGGGCCGAAGAAGCCGCGGGCGTCGCGCGAATAGCCACAGTCCCGGCGGATGTCGTCGCTGCGATAGCGCTGGTGGCGCAGGGCGCCGGTGATCTGCAGCTCGACCGCGCGCACGGTGTCGGCGACGGTGTGGGTGTCGGTGAACTGCACGCGGATGGGCACCACGTTCGAGACCACACCGCTGGAGCGGCGCAGCGCCACGGTGGTGCGCGCGGACACCGGCAGGCTCAGCACCACGTCCTGGGTGCCGGTGACGGCCCGCACGTATCCGGCCAGGGCGGCCACGAACAGCGCGGAGCTGTTGGAGCCGAACGCGGTCGCGGCGGCCTCGACGGCGGCCTGGGCGTCATCGGCGAGCACGCCGGTCGCGCTGCGGCGGCCGGCGTCGGACACCGCGGGCAGCATTCCGTTGCTGGACAGGGTGATCGGCTCGCCGGCGCCGTCGAGCTGCTGGCGCCAGTAGTCGCTGTCGGTGACGAAGCGGCTGGTCTCCCGGTAGCGGTTCTCGTCGGAGTAGATGCTGGCCAGCGGGGTGGCCCGGGAGTCCGCCGGCTCGTCGTGGGCTTCGAGGGCCGTATAGATCTCCGCGGCGCGGGTGGTGGCGTTCATGGCGCCGTAGCCGTCGATGACGATGTGGTGGCCGCGGCTGTACCAGATCCAGTCCGAGTCGCCGACCCTCAGCACCACATTGGTGGTGAGCGGATCGCGTTCGATGTCGATGGGCGAGCTGGCGTGCTCGTTCATCCAGGCGAGGGCCGCGGCGCGCGGGTCGGTCTCGGCCCGCAGGTCGTAGCGGGCCCAGCCGGGCCGCCGGTGGTAGTCCACCAGCTGGTGCGGCACCCCGTCGATCTCGAGCAGGCGCACGTGGCCGACTTGGCTCTCGGCGCCGTAGCGCTCGATGGCGTACAGCAGGCGGCCGACGTCAAGGTCGCCGTGAATCTCGACGTATTGCGCGATGGTGAGGGGGATATCGGGCCGGATGCGCTGGGCGTACCAGAGAGCCGACTGCGCGGGAGAGAGCGTGAAAGGTTGAGCCGAGAATTCACCCGAAGAACATTGGTCGACACGGTCGGTGGCCAATGAACTCATCAAAAAACTCCGTTCTGCCGCTGTAGACGCAACTCCCCGAGCCCCGAAAATCGATCACGGTCCGCCCCGATGGCCCGGCGATCGCGCGCATGCGCGAGCCGTAGGACGTGATCCACGTCCTATGATTCGGAGCATCCCGCCGAGCGGATCGGTGGTGATCTCGAGTTGTCCGCAACGAACGGGCGTTGACGGCGCGAAGATTAAGTTCAGTTACCCCATAGCAAACCTCGCTAGGATCGCTTAACTCGCCTAAGGAAACCGCACGACCACAGACAGACCGGAGACTCCAACAAGCCATGGCAACGAACTGGCGAAAATGTCTCGCCGACGCGGGACGGCCCTCTCACACGTGCCCGCGGGTAATACGCCGGAAAAGCCTCCGGGATCAGATCCGGTCGATCGGAGTCACGCGCGCAGTGCCCGACGCCGGATCAGCGCTGCCGCAGTGGCAGCAGCGGCAAGGATACACACGATCGCCTCGGGCGCGGGCCCGAAACGAGTGGCAAATGTCGTATTGTTCCGCAACGGCAACGTCGCTACCAGCGCCGCAGGTTCGAATTGCGGTGTCTGCTGCCGGATCACGCCGTCGGCGGTGATCATGGCGCTGACACCGGTGGTCACCGAGACCACCACCGCGCGCCCGTGTTCCACCGCGCGCAGCCGCGACATGGCCAGCTGCTGATAGGTCATCTCGCTGCGGCCGAAGGTGGCGTTGTTGGACGGGACCGCGAGCAGCTGCGCGCCCGCGCGCACGGACTCCTCGAAGGCGCGGTCGAAGACCACCTCGTAACAGGTGGCCACGCCGATGGCGACCGGGGCGCCACCGGTGAACGGCTGGGCGTGCACCACGCCGTCGCCCGTGCCGGGGACGAAATAGCCTGCGCGGTCCGCGTATTCGGAGAAGTGCCGGAAGAAGTTGCGGTACGGGAGGTATTCGCCGAAGGGCTGGATGATCTTCTTGTCGTGCCGCTCCCCCGGTCCGGCGTCGCCGTTCCAGACGATGACCGAGTTGGTGGTGGTGCGGTCGTCGTTGACGAGCACCGCGCCGACCAGGATGGGGGCCTTCACATCCTTGGACGCCTGCGAGATCTCCTGGGCCGCATCGGCATTGCGCAGCGGATCGATATCGGAGGAGTTCTCCGGCCAGATCACCACGTCCGGTTGCGGGGCCCGGCCGGCCGCGATGTCGCGGGCCAGTTCCTCGGTGCGCTTGACGTGATTGTCGAGAACCGCGCGGCGCTGGGCATTGAAGTCCAGGCCCAGGCGCGGCACGCTGCCCTGGATGGCGGCGACCGTGATCGGCCGGTTGCCGTCCTCCGGGCCGGGCAGCGCGGTCCGGAGGATCACTCCGGTGAGGGGAACTATAGCCACAAGCATTGCCGCAGCAACAATCCGGTTCCAGGATGTGGGACGGATAGCCCCCGATCTGGGAGAATCCGAGGTGGCCGCGACCGGCTCACCGCTATCCTCCGCAGCCGATGCGAAACGGCGCAGCAAACTCACCGCGAACCACGCCAGCCCGGTGCCGGTGAGCGCCACCGCGAAGCTCACCAGCGGCGCGCCACCCACCATCGCGAAGGGCAGATACCACCCGTCGGCCTGACCGAAAGCCAGTTTCCCCCAAGGGAACCCGCCGAACGGGAAGCTGGCCCGCGCCCACTCGGTCAGTGACCACACCGTCGCCACCCACAGCGGCCATCCGGGCAGCGTCGCCACCCACCGCGTCAGCAGCCCGAACAATCCGACATACAGGGCGCACACGGTCGACAGGGCGAGCCACGGCACGGGACCGACATAGATCCCGGTCCACGGCAGCAGCGGCAGGAAGAACGCCAGCCCGGCCACGAACCCGAGTCCGAATCCTCCACGTGCCCGGCAGGTTCCGCGTACGGCGAGGGTCAGCACGGCGATCCCGACCGGAGCCAGGTACCACAGCGTCCGGGGCGGGAAGCTCGCGTACAGCAGCAGCCCGGCCACCGCCGCGGCCGGCAACCGCGTCAGCCGCGGGCGTGCCGTCGCTACCGCGATCGCTCGCGCCGCCACCCCCGGCCGGGACTCCGGCGCGGACGCGACCCCGGCCCGCGCGACCGTCGAAACGCTGCCGCCCTCATCGGCTTTCGATGCCGCGCCGACGGCGCGATCTCCGTCACACTCGGCCCCTGCGGTCGCCACGGGATCGGGGCCCTCGTCGGCGGTCCCAGAGGCAGTATCCGCATCGCCGGCCGATGGTCCCGATCCGGTCCGTGCTTCGGCGCCGGGACCGTCGGTCTCGGGAGGTCCGAAATCCGGCATGGCCGCTCCGGTGGAACCCTGTGCGGCGGTGCGGTTCTCGGAGTCGGGCTCAGGCTTCATGAATGGTGACTCCGCGGTGCACGGTGCGCAGGCAGCGCGGCAGGGTGGCGTCCGGGGTGAGGGGCGGGAGGCCGGGGACGCGGGAGCGGGGGTCGGTGGACCAGCGCTGCACGGTATCCGCGGCGGCCGCGACGACGAGCTCGCGGGCGTCCCAGATGGCATAGGAGGCAGGGGCGCCCGGGACGAGGGTGCCGGCGACACCGTCGCGGACGCCGCCCGCGCGCCAGGCGCCGCGGGTGGCCGCGGCGAAGGCGGCCCGTGGCGAGATCTGATGGCCCGGGGTGCGGTGGTTGACCGCGGCGCGGATGGCCTCCCACGGGTTCAGGGCGGTGACCGGCGCGTCGGAGCCGATGGCGAGGGAGATGCCCGCGGCGGCCATGGCGGCGAACGGGTTGAGGGTGGCGGCGCGTCCGGCGCCGAGGCGGGTGGCGTACATGCCGTCCGGGCCGCCCCAGGCGGCGTCGAATCCCGGTTGGACACTGGCGATCACGCCCCAGGCGGCGAGTTTCCCGATCTGGTCGGCGGTCATCATCTCGGCGTGTTCCAGGCGGTGCCCGCGGGAGGCGACGGCCGGGCCGCCGAGTTCGCCCACGACCCGCTCGAATCCGGCGACGACCGCGTCCATGGCGGCGTCGCCGATGACGTGGAAGCCGGTCTGGAGGCCGGCCTCGGTGCATGCGAGCACGTGCGCGGCGATGGCCTCGGTGTCGAGGTAGGAGGTGCCGGTGGTGTCGCGGTCGGCATAGGGTTCGCGCAGCCACGCGGTGTGCGAGCCGAGCGCCCCGTCCACGAACAGGTCGCCGCCGAGGGCGTGCACGCCGAGTTCCTTGACCAGGGTGCGGGCTTCGTCGGCGGTGCGCACGGCCTGTCCCCAGTAGACGCGCACCTCGACACCGTGCCCGAACTCGAGGAGTTCCCGCACGTCGTCGGCGCCGGAGATCTCGGGTCCCGCGCATTCGTGCACGGCCACAACGCCATTGGCGGCCGCCGCGTCCAGCGCGACCTGCCGGGCGGCATCCCGCTGTGCCCGGTCCAGTGCGCCCAGCGCGGCCCCGCGCACGCGATGGTGGGCGTCCGCGCGCAGCGGCTCACCGCGGGTGAACCCGGGCGCCTCGGTGATTCCGGGTACCGCGTCCAGCAGTGCGGTGGAGGCCACCGCCGAATGCGCGTCCACGCGAGCCAGATACACCTGGCGCCCCGGCGCGGCGGCGTCGATCTCCTCGCGTGCCGGCGGCCGTCCGCCGGCCCAGGTGGTCTCGTCCCAGCCCTCGCCCAGGATCACCCCGTCCGGGTGCACGGCGGCGAACTCCCGCACCAGCTGCAGGCATTCCTCCAACGAACGGGCCTGTGCCAGATCGAGTCCCGTCAGCGTCAGCCCCAGCCCGGTCACGTGCACGTGCGGATCCACGAACCCGGGCGCCACGAACGCCCCGTCCAGCTCGATGATCTCGGCGTCCGGATGCAATGCCCGCCCCGGCTTGTCCAGCCCCACCCACACCACGGTCCCGTCACTGACGGCCATGGCCGTCGCGTCAGGATTGCTCGAACTGTAGATACGACCGCCGACAAGCAACTGGGTACTCACGGGTCTCCAGTCTGCCCGACGCGCCTGCCACACTCACAACCGCACTGCGCACCAATGGCCGCCACTCTGGTAATACTCTAGTGCTACCGTGGTCGCATGAAGATCTCCGTCTCGCTTCCCGATGATCGCGTCACCGAGCTGATCAAGGAACAGCCGAACGTCTCCGATTTCCTCTATCGCGCGGCTCGCCGCATGCTCGTGGCCGAGGAACTGGCGGCGCTCACGCCCGATACCGACGCATTCGCCGAGGCGTCCGAAGCGGCGTCACTCGAGGCGTGGGCCGCCGATGAGTGAGGTCCCCGGCATCCAGGGTGAGATCTGGAAATTGAGGGGCGTCCGCGACATCGTGCATACGGTCGTCGTCCTCGACTCGGTGCCACATGTCGTCCGGGGCGGTCTCATCGCGGTGGCGATGGTGATACCCACGCGCGAGGCTCCCAATCCCCGTGCGCTTCTGACCGTTCCGATCGCAGGCACCGATCAGGCGGTAGCTGTTTTCCGGCTCGGCACGTTCAGCGCGTCCTTGTTCCTCGAAAAGATCGGGATGCTCGACTCTGCGACCCTCGAGAATGTGCGAATGGCGCTGCGGGCTCGGTTCGATCTCTAGCCGTTCGGCGACGAACTGCCGGAGATCGCGCACGCCTGGCTGCGGGATCACCTGCTGCCCGTGGCCGGGCCCGCGGACGGTCCGATCCTCGTCGGGATCCGGCGCAGCCCACCCGGTCGGTGCAGTACATCGTCGACTACGACGACCCGGCGGGTACCCGCGGCACGGTGCTGGATCTGATCGGCATGGGTTTCACCAACATCGTGCTCAGCCTGCGGACGCCCTATCCACACCAGGTGGCCACCTGGCTGGTCGAGAACGTCATCACCCCGGTGCGTGACCGGCTCTGAGGCCGGGACACACCGGGGTGAGGGACAGCGCCGTGGGTCAGCGGGGGTCGATCATCTTGTACCCGTTGCCCTGGCCGTCGTCGTAGTACTCGGTCACGACGGTGGCGTCGATGACTTCGCCGTCGGGGTCGATGACGACATTGCGGTAGCCGTAGGGGCCGACTGCGGTGGCGACGCGGCTCAGACGGCGGGCGGCGAAGGCGGCCACGACCGGGCGGAACAGGAAACGGGTGAAGGGCAGCAGGGCCAGCAGACCCAGCGCGGTGGTGAGCAGGCCGGGCACGAACATGAGGACCGCGCCGACCGCGACCAGGGCGCCGTCGGCGACGGCGGTGCTGGGTTCGAGTTCACCGCGGGCCGCGCGGCGGAAGCTCTGGAACACGCGCCGGCCCTGCGAGCGCACCAGCACCAGACCCACGGCCGACCCCGCCAAAAGCAGCAGGATGGTCGGGAACACGCCGATGAAGTGGCCGACCACGACGAGGGTGGCGATCTCGGCGACGAACCAGGCGAGGAACAACAGGGCAGGCATCGGGCGATCCTTTCGATCGATCTACCCGTGCAACGCGCGACGGCGCGGTTTTTCTCCCGGATGCGTCGCCGGTCACACCCGTTAGGCGCTGCCCGGCCGCACCAGCCCGGTCTCGTAGGCCAGTACCACGGCCTGAACCCGGTCGCGCAGGCCGAGTTTGGTGAGCACCCGGCCGACGTGGGTCTTCACCGTGGCCTCGGACAGGAACAGCGCGCCGGCGATCTCGGCGTTGGAGCGTCCGGCGGCGATGTGTTCGAGGACCTCGCGTTCGCGGGCGGTGAGCACGTCGAGGACGCGAGGATCGCGCCCGGCGGCCGGGTCCTCGGCGATGAGGCGGTCCAGCAGCCGCTTGGTCACCTTGGGCGAGACCACCGCATCCCCCGCGGCGACACTGCGAATCGCGGAGATCAGATCCTCCGGCGGCGTGTCCTTGAGCAGGAATCCGCTGGCCCCGGCGCGCAGCGCGCCCAGCGCGTGCTCGTCGAGATCGAAGGTGGTCATCACCAGAACCCGGCTCCCGCACCCGGATTCGATGATCCGCGCCGTCGCGGTCACCCCGTCGGTCACCGGCATCCGCACATCCATCAGCACCACATCGGGCCGCAGCTCCCCCGCCCGCGCGATGGCGGTGGCCCCGTTGTCGGCCTCCCCCACCACCTCGAGGTCGGGGTGCGCACCGAGCACCATCCGCAGTCCGGCCCGCATGAGCTCCTGGTCATCGACAACGAGAACGGTGATCGGCACCCCCACAACCTATCCGGCCGCCCGGTGCGGTGGTGTGCGCGGGCCGCGGCCGATCGTGGGACGCTCCGGTCGTCGCAGGTGGGAGGCGGTCAGTCGGGGGCGTCACGGTCCAGGGGGATGGTGGCGCGGACGGTCCAGCCGCCGTGGGGATTTCGGCCCGCGGTGAGGGTGCCGCCGAGGACGGCGATGCGTTCGCGCATGCCGACGAGGCCGAGGCCGCTGCCGGGGATGCGGGCCGGGGGTGGCAGGACGGTGAGTGCGGTTGGGGCGCTGGGGGATCCGCAGCCGCCGGGGGTGGTCGCGGGCTCGACGGGGGCGCCGGCGGAGTCGGTGATGTCGAGCAGGACGTCGGCGTCGCGGCGGGTGACGCGGACGCCGGCGTGCGGGTCGGGGCCGGCGTGACGGAGGGTGTTGGTGAGCGATTCCTGGACGATGCGGTGGATGCCGAGGCTGACCTCGGGGGTGACGGTGTCGAGTTCGCCGCTGAGTTCGAGGGAGACGTCCAGGCCCGCGCTGCGCATCATGTCGACGACCTTGGCGATGCCGGCGGTGCCGTGTTGCGGAAGTTGTTCGGGCGCATGCTCGGTGCGCAGCAGTTCGACGGTGCGGCGCAGCTCGCGCAGGGCGTCGCGGCCGGTGCCGGCGATGGTGGTGAGTGCCTGTTCGGCGGTGTCCGGGTCGTGGCGCAGGGCGTAGCGGGCGCCGTCGGCCTGCACGATGATGACGCTGACCGCGTGCGCGACCACGTCGTGCAGTTCGCGGGCGATGCGGGTGCGTTCGGCGGCGACGGCGTCGTGGGCGCGGCGTTCGCGGTCGTAGTCGGCGACGGCGAGGCGGGCGGCGACCTCGGCGTCGTAGGCGTGGCGGGCGCCGACGAATTCGGCCAGCGTCCAGCACAGTGCGTAATAGAGGGCGGTGAAGGCGATGTCGGTGCCCGACGGTTTGCCGATGGCGGCCGCCGAGATGAGGCTGTCGAGCAGCAGGATGCCCAGGTAGAGCAGACCTTGGCGGCGTCCGACATACGCGACCAGGGTGTAGAGCATGATGCCCAGCCCGAGCAGCGCCGGATGCACGGAGGTGTCGCCGACCGCCCCGTGCACCAGTGACGCCGCGATGGACAGCAGCACCACCGCGAGCGCCGCGGCGCGAGTGTGGGTGCGGCGGAACACGATCGGCAGCGGCAGCAGCACACTGAAGACCAGGTAGGTCGGCTTGTACTGACTGTTGCTCAGGGCGAGCACATCGATGGTGAGCAGCAGCAGCGCCACCACGGAATCGGTGATCAGCGGCTTGCCGCGCAGCCACAAACTGAACCGGCGCACCCGTCCACCCTACGGTCGTGCCCGCGGGTGGCCTCGGGTCGGCGTGCCCCGGGCACTCAACCGTTTGATCTTGCTCCGGGGTTTCTGGTTGGGTCGCCCTGTGAGTCTTGCGGACTGGGCGGTCTTGCTGACCGCGGCGACGGCGGCCGGATGGGTCGATGCGGTGGTCGGCGGCGGGGGCCTGATCGTGCTGCCCACCCTGTTCGTGGTGCTGCCCGGCCTGGCCCCGCAGACGGCCCTGGGCACCAACAAGATCGCCGCGTTCTCCGGCACCAGCGCCGCGGTCCTCACCTTCGCCCGCAGGGTCCCGATGCGCTGGAAGGTCCTGATCCCGGGCGCGGTCATCGCCGCGTTCGCGGCCGCCTGCGGTTCCGCGGCGGTGGCGCTGATCGACAAGAAATACTTCGTCCCGATCGTGATGGTCGTGCTGGTGGGCGTGGCGATCTTCGTGACCCTGCGCCCCTCGGTCGGCGTCACCATGGCCACCCATCCGCCGACCCGCCGCAAGACGATCCTGGTGGTCGCCCTGGCCGCGGGCCTGATCGGGCTCTACGACGGCATTCTCGGCCCCGGCACCGGGACCTTCCTGATCATCACCTTCGCCACCCTCCTCGGCACCGAGTTCGTTCGCGCCGCTGCCATGGCGAAGGTCATCAACTGCGGCTCCAACCTGGGCTCGCTGATCTTCCTGGCGAGCACCGGCCACGTGCTGTGGACACTGGCCCTGTCCATGGCGGTGGCGAATGTGGCCGGGTCCGTGGTCGGTTCACGCATGGCGCTGGCGAAGGGCGCGGGTTTCGTCCGCGCCGTCCTGCTGGTGGTGGTCGTCGCCATGGTGATCCGCCTGGGCTGGCAGCAGTTCGGCGGCTGACCCCGGACCCGCGACGGTCAGACGCGGGCGTCCTCGGCGGGCCGGTGACCGCCCGGCAGCGAGCGGGGGCTGCCGCCGTCGAAGGCGGAGCGCTGCAAGGACTCCGGGCCGAGCCGGTGCACGGTGGGCATCGGCCGGAAGGCGTCGGGCTCCTGGCGTAGTGGCCCGTCGGACAGCAATGCGGTCTGCTCCCCGGGCAATTCGCGCGGCGCGGCGGTCTCGGGCTGGGTCAGCCACGGCGCCAGCACCTTCGAGGTGGTCTCCTGGATCTTGCGTTGCAGCGCTTCGCCGTCCTCGAGGCCGGGCCGCTGGAACAGCACGGTGAGCGCGCCCGAGACGGCCCCGACCACCGCGCCCACCAGCGCGGCCGCGCCGACGTCGTCGAGTTCGTCGGGGAAGGCGGCGCGCAGCTGGCGCGCGATCTCCTGCTGGGAGGCGAGCTGGGCGTAGGCGGCGCGGCCCGAGACGGCGGGCACGGTGCGCGAAACCTGCGCGCGCAGCACGGCGATGCGGGCGGCGAGGGTGTCGCCGAGGTGGTCGCCGGGATTGTCACCGGCGGCGCGCAGGGCGCGCAGCAGCACCTCGACGGGGCGTTCCCCGGCACGGCGGGTGGCGATGGCGCGCACGGCGGCCTGCACACGTTCGTCCGGCTCGGGGAACAGTAGTTCCTCTTTGCTGGCGAAGTAGTTGAAGAACGTCCGGGTGCCGACTTCGGCGGCGGCCGCGATATCGGCGACGGTGGTCGCCTCATAACCTCGGCTCTCGAACTGTTCGACGGCGGCTTCGAGCAGGGCTCGGCGGGTGCGTTCCCGTTTGCGATCGCGGAGTGCGGATGGCGGCACGCGGGCAGACAGTACGGCATCCGGTCAGCAAAACGTGGCATGTCCAGCTGTCGTGCGCGCCGTTTCAGGCTGTGCTGCTTCACACTTCGTGCATCGTTGCAGCGTATGCACTTTTGCGTGGAGTGAATTCGGTTCGAGGTGAGTCGTTTCTTGAACGCCCGGCGTGTCGGCCTCTAGCGTGGTGCGGGTGAGCATCGCTACCAAGGTCGTGGACGAGCAGTTCCGCGCGCTGCCGCTGTCCGCGCTGGCCGACGCCGCGCTCGGCGCCGCCCGCGCGGCCGGGGCCGAGTACGCCGACCTGCGCGTGCATCGACTCGTGCAGCAGTCCATCCGATTGCGCGACGGACGCGTCGAATCGGTGTCCGACAGCACCGATCTCGGGTTCGCGGTGCGCGTGATCGTCGACGGCACCTGGGGTTTCGCCTCGCACGCCGACCTCACCACCGGCACTGCCGCCGAGGTGGCGCGCCGCGCGGTCACCGTGGCGCAGACCCTGCGCGCACTCAATCGCGAGCGCGTCGAGCTGGCCCCGGAGCCGCGCTACGACGGCGCGGAGTACGTCTCCGCCTACGAGGTGGACCCCTTCGAGGTGCCGACGCCGGAGAAAGTGGCGCTGCTGCTGGACTATTCGGGCCGGCTGCAGGCCGCCGACGGCGTGGATCACGTGACGGCATCGGTGCTGCAGGTCAAGGAGCAGACCTTCTACGCCGACAGCTTCGGCTCCCGCATCACCCAGCAGCGGGTCCGGCTGCACCCGCAGTTCGAGGCCATCACCGTCGACCCGTCGGCGGGCGTGTTCGAGACCATGCGCACCCTCGCCGCCCCGGCCGGGCGCGGCTGGGAGTACGTGACCGGCGCGGACGGAACCTGGGACTGGGCGGGCGAACTCGCGCGGATGCCGGAGTGGCTGGCCGAGAAGGTGAAGGCCCCGACCGTGCAGGCCGGGCCGGCCGATCTGGTCATCGACCCGACCAACCTGTGGCTGACCATTCACGAGTCCATCGGCCACGCCACCGAGTACGACCGCGCCATCGGCTACGAATCCGCCTACGCGGGTACCTCTTTCGCCACCCCTGATCTGCTGGGCACCCTGCAGTACGGCACCCCGATCATGCACGTGACCGGCGACCGCACCCAGCAGCACGGCCTGGCCACGGTCGGCTGGGACGACGAGGGCGTGGCCGGGCAGCGCTGGGACCTGGTGCGCGACGGCGTGCTCGTCGGCTACCAGCTCGATCGCGTGTTCGCGCCCCGCCTGGGTCTCGAGCGCTCCAACGGCTGCTCCTACGCCGATTCCGCACACCACGTGCCGATCCAGCGCATGGCCAATGTGTCGCTGCAACCCGATCCCGACCGCGACACCAGCACCGCCGAACTCATCTCCCGCGTGGAGAACGGCATCTACATCGTCGGCGACAAGTCGTGGTCGATCGATATGCAGCGCTACAACTTCCAGTTCACCGGTCAGCGCTTCTTCCGCATCCGCAACGGCGAACTGGCCGGGCAGCTGCGCGATGTCGCCTACCAGGCCACCACCACCGACTTCTGGGGTTCGATGGAGGCGGTCGGCGGGCCCTCGACTTGGACGCTGGGCGGGGCGTTCAACTGCGGTAAGGCGCAACCCGGTCAGGTGGCGGCGGTCTCGCACGGCTGCCCCTCGGTCCTGGTGCGCGGCATCAATATTCTCAATACCCGCGCCGAAGCCGGACAGTAGGAAAGGACCGACACGGTGAGTGTGCTCCCCGCCCCCGAGGTCGTCGACCACGCGCTGCGGGCCTCCCGCGCGGACGAGGCCATGGTGATCGTCACCGACGCCCACGAGGCGTCGCTGCGCTGGGCCGGAAATTCCATGACCACCAACGGTTCCTCGGTCTCGCGGGACTGGGCGGTCGTCTCGGTGTTCCGTGACGGCCCCAACACCGCCCGCGTCGGCAGCGTCAGCTCCACCAGCGTGGATCCCGCCGATATCGAAGCCGTGGTGCGCGCCAGCGAAACCGCCGCCCGCACCGCCGAACCCGCGCGCGACGCCATGCCGCTGCTGCACCCGGACGCCGTCGACGCCGACACCCTCGACAAGCTGCTCGACTGGGACGGCGACCCGGCCACCACCGACATCGGCGTCTTCACCACGCTGGCAACCGATCTCGCCGCCGGCTTCGACGGCGCCGACCGCCTCTACGGTTTCGCCCACCACCAGATGCACTCCACCTGGCTGGGCACTTCCACCGGTCTGCGCCGGCGCTGGGTGCAGCCCACCGGTTCGGTGGAGATCAATGGCAAGCGGGGCGCGGGCGCGGAGCTGGCCAGCGCCTGGGTCGGCACCGGCACCACCGATTTCGCCGATGTCGACACCCCCGGCCTGCTGGCCGAACTGGCGCGCCGTCTGGACTGGGGCAAGCGCCGCGTCGACCTGCCCGCGGGCCGCTACGAGACGCTGCTGCCGCCCTCGGCCGTCGCCGATCTGATGATCTACATGGCCTGGACCATGGAGGGCCGGGGCGCGCACGAGGGGCACACCGCGTTCTCGCGGGCGGGCGGCACCCGAATCGGGGAGCGGCTGACCGGGATTCCGCTCACCCTGTACTCGGATCCGAGCGCGGCGGGGCTCGAGTACCGGCCGTTCGTGGCGACACCGTCGTCGTCGGAGTCGCTGTCGGTGTTCGACAACGGCCTGACCGCGCAGCGCACCGACTGGGTCCGCGAGGGCGTGATCGAGTCGCTGGTCTACCCGCGCGCCACGGCCGCCGAATTCGACGCGCCCGTCACGGTGCCGGGCGAGAACCTGCTCATGACCGGCGGCGGCGAGGCCACCCTGCCGGACATGATCGCGCGCACCGAACGCGGGCTGCTGCTGACCTGCCTGTGGTACATCCGCGAGGTCGATCCGGCAACGTTGCTGCTCACCGGTCTTACCCGCGACGGCGTCTACCTGGTCGAGAACGGTGAGGTCACCGCGGCGGTCAACAACTTCCGGTTCAACGAAAGCCCCTTGGATCTGCTGCGCCGGGTCAGCGAGGCGGGCCGCACCGAGATCACCCTGCCGCGCGAGTGGAAGGACTGGTTCACCCGGACGGCCATGCCGCCCTTGCGGATTCCCGACTTCCACATGTCCTCGGTGAGCCAAGCGACCTAGTCCATCCCGGCACCCGTGCACCGAACACCTGAATCCGATTGCCGCCCATCCCGATCCGCGGCGCGCCGGGCGCCCTCCAGCCGCCTCGCACACTGAACCGCGTGGCGGTCGGCGTGTGAACCGG
Organism: Nocardia sp. NPDC059236; assembly: GCF_042754085.1. Taxonomy (NCBI): domain Bacteria; kingdom Bacillati; phylum Actinomycetota; class Actinomycetes; order Mycobacteriales; family Nocardiaceae; genus Nocardia; species Nocardia sp. NPDC059236. The sequence goes on along the minus strand of NZ_JBHZAF010000005.1, from coordinate 4,291 downwards.
TTCGGTTTCGCGCCATGGTTTCCCGACAACTTCTCGGGGCATGAACGATGATTTGCCGATATCGGCTCCGACTTCATCGCAGAGACGGCAATCCCCCGCCGCTTCGTTCCACCTGTGAAGGAGTACCGCAATGAGCAAGGTAGTCACCGGCGCGAGCATGTCCCTCGACGGATACATCGCGGGCCCGGGCGAAACCGGATTCGAGCACCTGTTCGCCTGGTACCAGAGCGGCGATGTCCCGATCCCCAGCACCCACCCCGAGATCCCGTTCAATCTGACCCCCGAAGATGCCGCGTATCTGCGGGCCTGGCTCGACGGGGTCGGCGTCTACATCGTCGGCAAGCGCCTGTTCACCCTGACCGACGGCTGGGGCGGCGTGCACCCGGCGGACAAACCCATCGTGGTGGTCACCCACACCGTGCCCGACGAGTGGGTCGCCGACCATCCCGATGCGCCCTTCACCTTCGTCACCGGCGGCGTGAAGGCGGCCGTGGAGGTCGCGCGCGGCATCGCCGGCGCGAAGATGGTGGGCGTCAGCGGCGGCAATGTGGCCCGCCAATGCCTGGAACAGGGCCTGCTTGACGAGATCTGGGTCGATATCGTGCCGGTGCTGCTCGGCGGCGGCGTCCCGCTGCTGGGTGAACTCTCGAACGCGCCGGTCCTGTTGGAGGATCCCGAGATCGTCGCCGGCACCCGCGTCACCCACCTGAAGTACCGCCTCCGCTGAGGCGCTGACCTTGGCCTGCACGGGGCGTGGTTGCGCTGTCGGCGAACCGGTTGTCGTGACGGTGGTTTCGCGCGCATCCTGGGTTGAGGCAACGTAATCATGTAATCGGGATGGTGGTCCTCGTGGACGACGAAGCTGCCCTCTCGTCGATGGACGAGAACGCGAACTCAGCGGCATCGACCCCGCAGCCCGGCTTCGGAACCCCCGACGCCGCGGCGATGGACGCCTACTCGCGCACGGTGATCGCGGTCGCCAAATCGGTGACACCGCACGTCGCCAGCGTGCAGACCCGCCGCGGCGGGGGATCGGCGGTGGTCTTCACCGACGACGGCTTCCTGCTCACCAACGCGCACGTGGTGGGCGAGGCGAGCGAGGGAACCGTGGTGTTCGCCGACGGGCTGGAATCGAGATTCGATGTGGTGGGCGTGGACCCGCTCTCGGACCTGGCGGTGCTGCGCGCTCGCGGCGGCGCGCCGACCGCGGTGCGCCTCGGCGACGCCGACACCCTGGTGGTGGGCCAGCTGGTGGTCGCCGTCGGCAGTCCGCTCGGCCTGGCCGGATCGGTGACGGCGGGCGTGGTGAGCGCGCTGGGCCGGTCGGTGCCGGTGGGCAATCGCCGCGCCGCCCGCGTGATCGAGGACGTGATCCAGACCGACGCCGCCCTCAACCCCGGCAATTCCGGTGGGGCGCTGGCGGATTCGGCGGGCCGGGTGGTGGGGATCAATACCGCGGTCGCCGGCATCGGCCTGGGCCTGGCCATTCCGATCAATGCCACCACCCGCCGCATCATCAGCACCCTGCTCGCCGAGGGCCGGGTCCGGCGCGCCTACCTGGGCGTGGTCGGGGTGCCCGCACCGCTGCCCACCGCCGTGGCCGCCCGCACCGGGCAGGACGCCGGGCTGCGTATCGTCGAGGTGGTGCGCGGCGGCCCGGCCGAACGCGCCGGACTGCGGCGCGGGGATCTGATGCTCAGCATCGCGCGCACCGAAATCCGTGACGCACAGGGGATTCAGCGGCAGCTGTTCGCCGACGCCATCGGCCGCTCGCTGCCGGTGACGGTGCTGCGCAACGGCGCGATGGTGGATGTCATCGCGGTGCCGGTGGAACTGACCGCCGACTGAATCGGCGGCCCGGTGCCAGAAGGCCGGGCGCTGCCCGCTGTCAGGATGCCGAGCGCTGGTCCGCGGGGCCCGGCTGCCAGATCTCGGCGAGCTCGTCGAGCGGGATGTCCAGTGCGCGGCTCAGGGCCACCACGGTCCCGAACGCCGGGGTGGGCAGCCGGCCCGATTCGATCTTCCGCAGCGTCTCCGGCGAAATACCCGCGCTCCCAGCCACCTCCAGCAACTCCCGGCCGCCGCGGGCGGCACGCAGCGCGGTGCCCAGGCGCCGACCGGCTTCCAGCTGGGCGGGGGTGAGGGGCAGTCGGACCATGCCCGCCACCCTACGGTTGGTATTTAAATACCGCAACCCGCTATGGTCGGTATAAAAATACCGAAACCAGGAGGTTGTCATGGTGGAGCTCAAGAGCCCGGCCGAGATCGAACGCATGCGGGTGACCGGGCAGTTCGTGGCCGGAGTGCTGAGCGAACTGCGGGAGAAGGCGCAGATCGGAGTGAATCTGCTGGAACTGGAGGCCGTGGTGCGCGACCGCATCCGCGAGCGCGGCGCGGTCTCCTGCTACTGGGACTACTCCCCCTCGTTCGGGCGCGGCCCGTTCCGCAACACCGTCTGCCTCTCGGTCAATGACGCGGTGCTGCACGGACTTCCGTTCGACTACACGCTGTGCGACGGCGACGTGCTGAGCATGGATCTGGCGGTGAGCATCGACGGCTGGGTCGCCGACTCCGCGGTCACCACCATCGTCGGCACCCCCGATCCGGAGGACGCGCGCCTGGTCGGCGCCACCGAGCAGGCGCTCGACGCGGCCATCGCGGCGGCGCGGCCCGGCAACACCATCGGCGACATGTCCGCGGCCATCGCACAGGTCGCCCGCGCCGGCGGCTACCCGATCAACACCGAATTCGGCGGCCACGGCCTGGGCCGCACCATGCACGAGGACCCCCACGTACCCAACGACGGCCGCGCCGGGCGCGGCTTCCGGCTGCGCCCCGGCCTTACCCTCGCCATCGAGCCCTGGTTCGCGCGCGGCACCGACCGCATCGTCACCGATCCGGACGGCTGGACCCTGCGCTCGGCCGACGGTTCGCGCACCGCGCACTCCGAGCACACGATCGCCATCACCGACGCGGGCCCGCAGGTCCTCACCCGCGTGGCGTGACCGGTCCGGCCTGGGCACGGAAACCCGGACGGCACGTCGGGTTTCCGCGCCCGGCCGCGTGACGGGGATCGACGTCCGGGCTACGCGGATGCCCGGCGGATCCCGGCGTCACGGTCTCGGGGCCGCAAGGACGCCACCCATCACGGATGTCCGTCTGCTGATCGACACAGATCCCTTCCATGACTGCGGGCTGCGCGTTGTGCGCTTGACCACGTCGTTGTGATCCAGCTTTCGTCTCGCCGAACTAAGCGCCCGCTTAGTCTACATGTGACCGGAGCCACGGCACCCCCGCTGGCAATCCGGTCTCGGTTTGCCGAACATCTCGCCGCCGCGGTGCAGTACTTCACCACCAGCAACGCCCCGTTCACCCCGCCCGCCCCCAAACCGGCGAGCCGACCCGAGCCCGCACCGGGTCCGCCCCGCCATTACGGGCCCGTCGCTCCCCACCAGCCGGACGTCCCTCGCGCCCGGCCGGTGATCGAGTGAAACACTCTCTGGGAGATACTCATTCGATGGGTAACGACGACATCGCGCCGATCACCGGGGACGGCATCCGCGACACCGCCGCCGACGGCTCTCGTGACACCGCCGCGGTGGCGCATCTGGAGCTCACCCAGCGCCGCTTCCCCGAGGGCCAGCGCCGGATCTTCCTGGCCGCGATCGACGCCTTCGCCGAACGCGGTTTCCACGCCACCACCACCCGCGACATCGCCGCCCGCGCCGGGCTGAGCCCCGCGGGTCTGTATGTGCACTTCGGCTCCAAAGAGGAAGTGCTCTACCGCATCTCGCTGTCATCCATGCGCCTGACCCATCAGGTCGCGGTGGCCGCGTCCGCCGGCTCCGGCAGCGCCGCCGACCATCTCAGCGCCGTGGTGCGCGATCTGACCGTCTGGCATGCCGAGCACGCCGCCTCGGTGCGTGTGGTCCTGCACCACATGACCGATCTGACCCCCGAGCACCGCTCCGAGGTCGTCGACCTCCAGGTCGCCATTCACCGCCTGGTCCGCGATCTCGTGAGCCGGGGCCTCGCCGACGGCGTCTTCGACGTCTCCGACACCAATGCCGTCACGCTGGCGCTTATGTCGCTGTGTGTGGACACCGCGCGCTGGTACCAGAAGGACTACCGCCGCTCCCCCGAGGAGATCGGCGCCGACTATGCGGCGCTCGCGCTGCGGATGGTCGGGGCGAATCCCGCCTAATGGGAGTCGATCAGTTCATTCCGGCCCGGTAGCGATCGGGGTCGGGAAGGCTGGTCGCCGAGCCGCCGGCCGGTGAGCACCCTCCTC